>JALHDI010000004.1 GCA_022839045.1 Sporomusaceae bacterium | reverse complement strand
GAGGGGGCCGCGGGCGGCGACGATTTCGGCGATTTTGAGGGCGGCGAAGGCGCCGTCGTCGTAGCCGAGTTCGCGGAAGAAGAAGTGGCCGCTGATTTCGCCGGCGAAGAGGGCGTTTTCCCGCCGGAAGGCCTGTTTGCTGAAGGTGTGGCCGGCGCGGGCCATGACGGCGCGGCCGCCGGCTGTGGCGATTTCCTCGGCGACGACCATGGAGCATTTGGCGTCGTAGATGACGGTGCCGGGGCCGGCGGCGAGGTAGTGCCTGGCGAGGAGGACGATGATGTCGTCGTTGTCGTGTGGGCGGCCGGTTTCGTCGACGAAGCCGACGCGGTCGCCGTCGCCGTCGAAGGCGGCGCCGAGGGCGGCGCCGGTGCGGCGGACCTCGGCGCCGAGGATGGCGAGGTTTTCGGCGAGGGCGGGGTTGGGGGGGCGGTGGGGGAAGCTGCCGTCAGGCTGGCAGAAGAGGTCGACGACGTCGTAGCCGAGGCTGCGGAAGAGCGCGGGGGCGAGGCGCGAGGTGGCGCCGTTCCCGGCGTCGAGGACGATTTTGAGAGCGCCCGGTTTGGCCCGGGCGGCGGTGAAGGCGAGGTAGCCGGCGGCGACGGGCAGCCTGGCGAGGCTGCCGCGGCCCGCGGTGCGGGCGCCGGCGGCGACGAGGCGGGCAATGTCGGCGATGTCGGCTTCGCTGACCGGCTCGGGACCGAGGACGAGTTTGAAGCCGTTATAGGGGGCGGGGTTGTGGGAGGCGGTGACCATGACGCCGCCCGCGGCCGCCGTTTTCTGCAGGGCGTAGGAGAAGGCCGGGGTCGACACTGTGCCGATGTCGAGGACATGGCAGCCGGATTCGACGAGGGCTTCGATGATGACGGCCTGGAGGGCCGGGGTGGAGAGGCGGATGTCGCCGCCGACGACGACTTGTTTGCCGGCGAGCTTGAAGCCGACGGCGAGGCCGATCTTGCGGGCGGCGACGTCGGTGAGGTCGCGGCCGGCGAGGCCGCGGATGTCGCAGGCGTGGAAGATGCTCATGGCACTGCTCCTTTCGGGACGGGTCAGGGTTGTCTCTTCTGGGCCTACAGCTTAATTATAAACATCTCATGCAAATTAAGTAAGTCCCTTGGTGTTTACCATTATCAGGCAGTTATTCCCGGTTAGTATGCTTCTCTTAGTAAAATTAGACGGAAAAAGTATCCGGCGATTATTTACTAGCGGCAGGTTTCAGGTGGCCGCGCCTGCGGAATGATACCACGGCGCCGATAGCGGCGAAAAACGCCCCGACGCTCAGTGCGAAATGATATCCGCTTAGAAACGCGTCGACCTGTTGCCCGGGAGTCGGCAGCGATATCCCCGCAAGAGCCGCCGCCTGTCGCGACTCCAAGATCGAAACGGCTATCGCGATGCCGCACACCTGCCCGATGTTTCGCACCAAGGAGTTGATGCCGCCGGCTATGCCCAGCTTTGCCGGCGGTGCGGCGCTCATTACGCTGTTATTGTTAGGCGACTGGAACAAACCGTTGCCTAAGCCCAGGAGCGATTGCCCCAAGACCACCTCCCAAATCGCGGGCGTGGTATCCAGCATTGCCATCCAGACAAGTCCCGCCGCTGTTACGGTTAGACCGGCGGCACTCAGCGAGGCCGGGTTTACCCGTTCCGACAAGTAGCCGCTGACCGGAGCCACGACCGCCAGGGCGATGGGAAACGGCGTCATTAACAGGCCGATGTGGGAGGATTCGAAATTTAGTATTTTGCTTAGGTAAAAGGGAAGCAGCATGGTGTTGGAAAATACCGCCATGAATGACAGCAACCCCGTTATATTGCCTGAAAAAAAGGCCCAGTTTTTAAACAGGCTAAGGTCGATCATGGGGAAGGGCTCGCGTTTTTCGTGGCGGACAAATGCGCTTAGCGCGAGAATGGAAATGACCGCCAGCGTTATAACAAGCGCCGATCGCCAGCCCCATTCCTCGCCATGACTTACCGCCAACAAAAAGGCGGTCATGCCGACGGCGAACAGGCCCGCTCCCGCATAGTCGAACTTCTCGCCCCGGCGGCGTTCATTGCCTGGCAGAATGTAATAGCCCGCCAATAAGCCGGCGATACCGATGGGCAGGTTGACATAGAATATGGATTCCCACCCGAAGGCGCCCACTAAGAGACCGCCGACGCTGGGCCCGGTCATCGATCCCAGAGCCACAACCATCCCCACCATGCCGAGCGCCCTGCCCCGGCTGGGGCCCGGGAAAGCGGCCGAGACAATGGCGGGAGCATTGGCCATGAGCATTGCGGCGCCGACGGCCTGCACGACCCTGGCGGCTATCAGCGGGGCGATATGGCCCGACAGCCCGCAAAGAACGGAGCCGAGTGTAAATACGAAAAACCCGGCATTGCAGACCAGACGACGACTAAACATGTCGCCCAGCCGTCCGAACAACGGCAACAGGCAGGAGATTGTCAGCAGATACGCCGACACCACCCATTGAACAAGCGGCAAGTTGACATCCAGGCTGGAAGCGACTTGGGGAAGGGCAACATTGATAATGCCGGCGTCGAGGGTTGCCATGATGTACCGATCGAGGTTACTCCAAAAACCATCCATTGATTAGATAGTTTTCGCGGTTGCGTCATACTGATCGAGTCCCTCCCGATTAATCCCCTGGTAGCGCCTGCCGGTTTTTCCCCTTACCTTAAGGCGTATCGAAAGAATATCATTATATAGTAGAAAAAGCAAGATTTCGTGGCGAAAATTAGCAGATTAAGGGAAAGGTCATTTGGATGAAAGAGATTCATCGCGGGCGAATCGGTTATAGGTAAAAGGCCAGGCATATAAGCTTGGCTCGGGTCAAGAACGGATGATGCCGGCAAAAAGGTTACATAAATAGCGGAGCCGGCATAGGATGTATAAAACGTCGAAGGAGGCGCTATTATGGAGGAATGCAAGCCTTCGCCGCCGGCCCGCCAGTGCTTCCGCCTGGAGGAGCGGGCGCCCGATTTCCGCGCGCCGGCCTACTGGCGGGGGAAGGAGGTCGAGGTCGGCCTGAGCGATTTCCGCGGCAGGTGGCTGCTGCTGTTTTTCTATTCCAGCGATTTCACGTTCGTCTGACCGACCGAGTTGGCGGCAGTTGCCGACATTTACCCCTGTCTGAAGAATCTTTGCGCATCAGCTATCGCGATCAGCACGGACAGCGTCTACGCCCACAAGGTTTTTCACGAAGCCTCGCCCCACGCGGGCCAGGTGCAGTATCCCCTGCTGTCCGACCGCTCGGGGGCAATCGCCCGCGCTTACGGGGTATGGGGCCAGGAGACGGGCGCGGCTTTCCGGGCGTCGTTCATCATCGACCCCGAGGGGCGCATCCGTTATTATTCGGTCTACCCGCGGGAGGTGGGGCGCAACGTGAAGGAGATCGTGCGCACGTTGGCGGGCATCCAGTACGGCGAGGCGACCGGCGAGGGGGTGCCGGCGGGCTGGCGGCCGGGGATGCCGGGGATCAGCCGGGATTTCGAGCTCGTGGGCACGATATAGGAGAAACGCCGCTAAATAAGCGGCGTCTTCTTTCGTTTTCCCCGGATGGGCGAGCGGCCGTTCAGAAGTTCCCAGATGCTAGGCGGCTCTGCCGGGCGTGCCGCGCCGCGTACCCGGGACGTACGCAAGCAAGCGCCCGGCAGAACAACAACGCAGATGGGGGCTTATCAACGGCCGCTAAACTACCAGGGGCTTCGCCCCTGGGGCATTAACCACATGGACGGCGCAGGTGAAACACGGGTCAAACGAGCGTATCACCCTCCCCACCTCTATCAGGCCGGCAGGGTCGGCCACCGGTGTGCCGATGAGCGCTTCTTCCACCGGGCCTCGCTGGCCGCGGGCGTCGCGGGGGGAGAATTTCCAGGCGGTGGGGGTGATTATCTGGTGATGCTGGATTTTACCGTCTTTGAATTTCAGCCAGTGGCCGAGCGCGCCGCGCATGACATCGGTGAGGCCGATGCCTTCCCCGTGCGGCGGTAAGGTGTAAGGCCGGTGGCTGGGCTGCCCGGGAACGAGCTGAGCCAGCCAGCCTTCGGCAAGGCGGCAGATTTTGAGCGTTTCCTGGGCACGGACGACGATGCGGTCGGCGACGCCGGTCCCTTTGCCCCGGTATTCGCCGTTAATTACGGCCCGCGGCAGGGGGCCGCTTTCGACTGTCAGCCCTTTGTAGCGGGGGGCCTTTGTCCAGGAGTAGGCGTCGGCTTTGTCCGGGTCGGGGACGGTGCTCTCTGTGTCCGGCCGGCCGCCGCTGCCTTCCCGGTACCAGCTGAAGCGGACGTCTTCGCTTATCTGGCCGATGTCCGGTTTCTCGGCCGTGCCGTCGCTCAACAGCGCGCCCGCTTTGAAGGCCCGCTCGCCAGTGACCGGCTCGGGAAACATTCCGAAGGACATGTAATTGCTGCCGCCCTTGCCGATGACGTGATAATCGGGGTAATGGGCGGCGATGGTCAGCGCGTCGGGGAGATACGCCCCCTCGACGAAGTATTTGATTTCCCGCAGGAGGGCGGTAGCGGCTTTGATTTGGTCGGCGTTGGTCTGTTGGGTGACGCCGGTGACCAGGATGGTTTGTTGGTGGGGGGCCTTGGCGCCGAACATGGTCATGAGTTCGTGGGCGGCTGCCGCCATGCGGATGGCCGCGGGGAGGCGTTCGACGAGAGTGGTGTTGGCTTTCGCGGGCAGCCTGAGGTCGGGCTTGAGGGGACGGGGCGTCCAGGGAGGGGTGTCGGGTCCAGCGGCGTAGTCGGGTACGGTGAGCAGGTAGAAGTGCCGCAGGTGGTTCTGGATGGTGTCGGCAGCGAGGATGAGGTTGATGAGGTGCTGGCCGTTGACGGTCGGGGCGAGGCCGCTGGTCTGCTGCAGAGCGAGACAGTCGGCGACGGCGTGGGCGCTCGAGCAGATGCCGCAGATGCGCTGGGTGAAGAGAATTGCGTCGCGGACGTCGCGGCCGATCATCATCAGTTCCCAGCCGCGGAAAAGGTGGCTGCTTACCCAGGCGTCGGTGACGCGGCCGCCCTCCACTTCAACGTCGATCCTGATAGGCTCGTGGATGCGGGTCATGGGGAAGATGGTTTTCCTGGCCATTACTTGTCCTTTCCGGTCTTGTCCTCGGTTCGCCAGAAGCTGATTATGCGCCGCAGCCACGACTTTCGGCGGCGGTGCGGTTTCGGGGCTTCGAGTTTTTTCGCTTCGCTCAGCAGGGCGTTCTGCTGGCGGATGAGGTCGTCGAGTTCCTGTTTGACCTGGGCGAGGTTTTCCGGCGGGGTGGAGTCGCTGGGCTTGGTGCCGTCGAGGTAGTGTTTGTGGATGCGCCGGGCGAAGACGCCGGCGGCGAGGTGGGTGGCGACCGCCCCCACCCCCAGGGCGGCGAAGGCGGCGCCGATCTTCCTGACGCTGACGGATACAGCCCTGGTCTTGAGGTCGGGCAGGTGGTTGTAAAAGGGCATCATGCCGTCGGGGAAATGGGGGCTGGCGCAGCCGATACAGGGCGTCCCGGCCTTGACCGGCCAGTTGACGGCGTTGTTCCATTGGCGCTGGGGGCAGTCGGCGTGGGTGACCGGCCCTTTGCAGCCTACTTTGTAGAGGCAGCCGTCGCCGCCCGGGAAGGCGGCGAAGATGCCGTCCTCGAACTGCTGGCGGCGCTGGCACTGGTCGTGGATGGTGCGGCCGAAGAAGAGTTTGGGGCGGTTGTAGGCGTCGAGTTCGGGCAGGCCGTAGAGCAGCAGGTGGCTGAAGGTGCCGGTCATCCAGTCGGGGTGGCTGGGGCAGCCGGGGACGTTGACGACGACCCGGTCGGTGATTACGTCCCAGACGCCTTTGCCGCCGCCTGGATTGGGGTGGGCGGCCCCCGGCCCGCCGAAGGCGGCGCAGTCGCCTACGGCGATGATGTGGCGCGCTTTGGGGGCAAATTCCTGCAGGGCCGCAAGGCCGGTGACCATTTCGCCGTTGCGCATGAAGATGTGATTGTAGCGGCCGTTAGCGGCCGTCATGACCGAGCCTTCGATGACCAGCCAAAATTGGCCGGCCTCTTTTTCGACGGTGTCGAGCAGAACGCGCACGGCCTCGTCGCCGTGAACGGTGTTGTACAGCCAGTGGTAACGCAGGTCGAGGAATTCGGTGAACAGTTGATAGAGGTTGGGGTTTCTGGTGTTGTCGAGGGATACGCTCTCGCCGGTACAGGAGCCGAGTTCGAGCCAGACGACGGGCGGCCGGGGCAGAGCGCTTTGGGCGCATGCCTGCCTCATGGCCGGGATGAGGATGCCGGCGAGGCCGGTGGTGGCCGTCGCCGCGAGGCATAGTTTGATGAATTCCCGCCGCGAAAGCATAGTCTACCCCCGCTTCGAATGATGCTCTTCCTCGTGGAGCCAGACGAACAGGCCGGCGTACAGCAGGTAGCCAAGGAGCCCCAGGGCCAGCCAGGCGTAGCCGGCGAGCACGAGATAGCGGCCGAGCGCCGACGCGGCTGATACGCTGGCGAGGTCACCGGCCGCCAGCACCAGCCCGCCGGTAACGAGGAAGAGCGCCATGATGCGCTTCATGCGTTCGCTGATATCGAGCCTGGGGGTCAGCCACAGGGGGATGGCGGTCATCGCTCCCGCCAGCGCCAGGTGGAGGGGGATGCGGGCCTGGATTTCCCCGGCCCCGCTTTCCTGACCGAACTGGCCGGCGAAGGCGCTGGCCATGGTGATGTCGCCTTTGGCCGCCATGTTGAGGGCCATGTCGAGGTTGTAGTGGAGCGCCTGGTGCCGGGCGGGCAGGAGGAAGCCTTCGTAAAACAGGCCATAGCCGATGCTGAGCAGGAAGAGCAGCAGCCCGCCGGAAAATAGGATGCGTTGACTTGTCATAGCAGCCTCCGGTATCCGTTGTCCCTACTAAAATTCCCAGGCATGGCAATTTTATGCCTGGCGCGCGCAGAGGACGGAACCACGCGTCGACGGGCGGCATATTATGTAGTAGATGACGCGAGGAGGTATGGGAATGGCTTTTCCCCGCAAGAAAAAGGCGCGCGGACCTTATGATAAAATCGTGAAGCATGCTCAGGAGTTCCTGCGCCAGGAGCTGGCGCCCATCCGGGCCGACCAGCAGGAGATCATGGCCCAAAACGAGAAGCTGACCGAGTATGTCCGACAGATCTGGCACAGTGTGTCCGACCGTCCGAACGACAAGGGCCAGGGGTAGCACATAATGAAAGAAGAGGCACGCCGGCAAAGCGTGCCTCTTCTTTCATTGTCAAACGGTTCCCAAGGCCGTTCAGAAGCGCCCACCCATATGCAAGGCGCACCGGAGGCTGACACCACCGTTTCCTCCGCAACAGCGTTTATGAACGTTGTTTGCACAGGATCGGTATAACAGCATCGCGCGTACACGAACGTACGCTGAGGATGGCAACCGACGACGGCCCCGGATGGGCCTAGTCCCGGGCGCGCCATGGACGGCATAGCGCCCGGGGGGAGCAACGCCGCAGATGGGCGCTGCTGGGCGGCCGTCATTGCATATTGGCGCGGGCCCACCTGGGCCACTCTTCCGCGAACCGAGCATAGTCCATGCCAAGGGAGACGGCGACGGCCTCTTCCATGGACCGGCCGGCGGCGAGGGCGGCGATGACGTTTTGGAGGCCGGCTTCGCCGTGAACGGCGGCGATGTAGCGCACCGCGGCCAGCGACTGGCGATAGGCCAGCGCCTGGTTGGCGAGGCTGTCGAAATCGCGGTCGAGCTGGGCCTGGGTGTTCAGGCGGCCGTGCAGGGAGTTGTCGGCCGTCCGCCATTCGTAGCCGTTGACCCGGTATTCGAGGTACTGGGCGAGGCCTTCGGTGAACCAGCGGGGATAGTTGCCGCGGCTCATGTGGTCGAATACGAGGTGGGTGTATTCGTGGAGCATCGGCCCGGAGCGGATGAATTCTCCGGCCGCCCCGTCCCTGAGCCAGGCGTGGGGGGACAGCACCTGGATGACGCCGCCCCAGTAGACGCCCATGGCGCTCTGGTCGCCCGACCAGCCGAAGTTTTTGTTGAGTTCGCTACGGTCGCGGTAGAGGATGACGAGGGTTTTGCCGGGCGGAACGTAGCCGAGCGCTTCGGTGACGGGCGCGTAGGCCGCTTCCGCCGCCTCGGCGACCACGGCGACCGCGGGTTGGTCGGCGGGTGAGTATTTTATGATGAAGTGGGGCGTTTCGTAAGCCGCCAGTTGGCGCGCCTCGTAGTTCATCTTGGCCTGGGCCGCCTGGCGGGCCAAAGGGTAGAGCAGCATCCGCGGCTTGAAGGGCGCCGGGAGAAGCGCGGCCGCGGCCAGGCTGAGAACGGTGGCGACGGAAATCACCAGTATGACCATTTTGCGCACGGACCTCCCCTCCTCCCTATCTGCTAACAGGCAACCCATTATAGCACAGGGGGAGGTACGCGCCTACCGGTATTTTATGTTAACTACAGGAGGGCGACGCCGGCGCTGGTGCCCAGCCGGGTGGCGCCGGCGGCGATCATGAGCTCGGCCTGCTGGCGGGTGCGGATGCCGCCCGAGGCTTTGACGCCGGCCTTGTCGCCCACGGCGGCCCTCATTAGGCGAACGTCCTCCGCCGTCGCTCCGCCGGGGCCGAAGCCGGTGGAGGTTTTCACGAAGCCGGCGCCGGCGGCGAGGGCGGCGTCGCAGGCGCGGCGCTTTTCGTCGTCGGTGAGGAAGGCCGTTTCGAGGATGACTTTGACCGTCTTCCCGGCGGCGGCGGCGACGATCTGGCTGATGTCTTCCTTGACCGCGTCCCAGAGGCCGGCCCTGGCGGCGGCGATGTTCATGACCATGTCGATTTCGTCGGCTTTGCGCTGGATGGCTTCGCGCGTTTCCAGCGCTTTGACGGCGGTGAAGGTGGCGCCGAGGGGGAAACCGACGACGGTGGCGACTTTCACGCCGCTGCCGGCGAGGATGTGGGCGGCGAGGTCGATGTAGACGGGGTTGACGCAGACGGCGGCGAAGCGGTGCTCGGCGGCCTCGGCGCAGAGTTTGGCGATGTCGTCGACGGTGGCGTCGGCTTTCAGCAGGGTGTGGTCGATGTATGGGGCAAGGTCCATTTTCATGCCTCCTTTCGGGGCTTTATTCGGCGGATGGCGCTTGTGTTCCTGTAAAAAAGGAAAAACCCCGTCGCTGACGGGGCTTTGAAGATTTCTGGGCTTGCCACGGCTGTGATAAAAAGCTCAAGATGCGAGGCGCACCGGAAGAGCGCGCTGCGGCGCGTACTCGGGGCGTACGCTAGCAAGCGCTCTGAGGAGCAACGAAGCAGATTGACTTTTTAGCCAGCCGCCCTGTTACTGTTTCTCGATTTTGTCTTTGGGCGCGCCGCACTGGGCACATTTCCCCGGCTTGCAGCGCCCTTCCTTGGTTGCGCCGCAGACGCTGCATTTGAAGATCGCCATGTTGGTCACCTCCGTGTCAGTTGGTAGGTTTGCCCTGGCAGGCCGGGCAGTAGCCGTAGAAGTAGAACTGCTGGCCGGTAAGGCGGTAAGCGGTCTTGTCGGCAACCTGGCCGATGAAGGCGGCGATGTCGATTTCGTGGATGTCGTCGACCCTGCCGCACTGGAGGCAACGGATGTGGGGGTGCATGCTGGTGTCCGCGTCGTAGCGGAAGCTGTCTTCCCCGGCGTTGAGCACCTGGATGAGGCCTATTTCTTTGAGAATCTCAACTGTTTTGTAGACGGTCGCCAAGCTCATCGTGGGATAATACGGCTGAAGCTGTTGAAAGATCATCTCGGCGCTGGGGTGGGCTTTGCTGTTGGCCAAGACTTTGTAAATGGCCAAACGCTGGGGGGTGACTTTGAAGCCTTTCTCCCGCAGCTGGGCGGTTACCCGATTTTCCACCGAAAACACCTACTTCCAAAAGATGCGGATAACGGATAATCGTTATCCATTTATATTCGTTTTTTATTTTACATTAATTAAAGAAATAAAGTCAAGTCCCAAACGGAAAAATAGTCCCGCGGTCCTAAAACCGCGGGACTTTGGTACTACTGCATCCCCTGTTGCTGCGACTGGCCGCCGAACTTGCTCTGGGCCTGAGAGATGTCCTGCGGGGTGGCGTTTTTGACGTTGTAGTAGCCTTTTTGCTGCATGTAGTCGTAGAGTTGTTTTTCCTGGCTGTAGATTTCGCCGAGGACGGTCATGTAGTCCCGCCGCAGTTGTTCGTTGGCCGCTTCCTGGATGTAGATGTTGAGCGAGGTCGCCATATGCTTGGCCTCGTTCAGGCAGACCTGCATGATGTCGCGATCGGAAACCTGCGCGCTTTGGCCGCTCATCTGCCCCTGCTGGCTCTGCTGGCCTTGTCCCGTCATTTGAACCATTGTGTTCACCCCTTTACTGAAGGTTTTGTCCCGAACTGAGGTGCTTGCTGATGGTTTGGAAGTTCTGCTGGTTGCGCTGCGCCATCTGCTGGAGAAGCTGTTTGCCCTGGTTGTCTTGCAGCTGGTTGGCAAAATAGTTGAGGGTTTTCGCGCAACTCTGTTCCATCGTCAGGAAGTCTTCCAGGTGCATCAATTCTTTGGCCGACAACACTGTTAATCCCCCCTTTCGCTTGTACCAGCAATAGCATGCGCCGGGACGGTCGGGAATATGCGCCCGCGCCGGCGAGAATGGGCCGCCGTCGCGGTTTGTTTACGCTTGCGTCAGGCGGGTTTTTGCTTTAAGATGGGACTTAGGTCCCATAAATTCGGGACGATTCGACAATTCCCGACCACTGCAAATCCGATATATAATTGGTATAGTGGTTTTTTTTCGCGGCAAGGAGGTGGGACGGAATGCGGATAGGAGACGCCGGCGCCGGCATGGTGCTGACCCAGGATGTTGTCGACGAGCGCGGCAATTTGCTGCTGGAAAAGGGAATAACCCTTACAAGGTCGTATATCGCCCGCCTCAAACGCCTTGGCGTCGATGGCCTATGCGTTTTCGACCCATACGCCGAGTCGCTCAAGCAGTCCAAGGTTATCAGCCCCGCTCTGCGGAACGAGCTGAGGGCGTGCTTTAGTGAGTTGTTTCAGATGAAGGCGTGGGATATCCTCAATTTCAGGCCCCCGGCTGCTCATATGCAACGGATCGATTCGGTGGTGGACAGCGTCATCGACGAAGCCGCGGGGCAGCTCGACCAGGTCGTCAACGTCCAGGTGCGCCAACCGAGCGAGGATGAGACGCAGCATGCCGTGAACGTTTGCCTGTTGGCGGTCGTCACCGGCCTGTACCTGAAATTCGAGCGCAGCATTCTGCGCGACCTTGCCCTCGGCGCCCTTTTCCACGATCTCGGCAAATCGATGCTGCCGGCGGGCGATCAGGATAAGGCTTTTCTCCATACGATCTACGGCCGCGAGCTCCTGCTGAGGAGCAATGTGAGCGCCGCGGTGCCCAGGATCGCCGCCGAGCATCACGAGGCTTTCGACGGTTCGGGGCATCCCAAGGGCCTGCCGGCCAAGGATGTTCATCCTCTGTCGCGGCTGGTGCGCATCGTGAATCATTTCGATAATATGATGAACGAGAGCGAGTGGAGCGGCGAATCGCGCCAGGAGCTCATCGACGGGATGACGGCCGGCGGCAATCGCCTGTTCGACCTGAATCTGCTGCGAGCCTTTCTCAATACGGCGGCGCTCTTCCCGGTCGGCAGCCTCGTCCGCCTGAATATCGGCCGGACGGGTTACGTCGTCACCAACAGGGTCCATTTCCCCCTGCGGCCTGTGGTGCGGGTTATCGAGGATTACGGCCACACCGATTTCGATCTCGTGCTCAAGCCCAATATCGTTATCACCGAGTTGATCGCCGGCTGAGCGGCCGGTTTGGGCAAAAAAACCCCGCTTCTAGTGAAGCGGGGTTTATCGTTTTGTCGCCTGCGCGTTTTAAGGGAGCTGGCCCTGCCGCTTGATGTTCTCGTAGATGAGTTTCTTGGCGGAGATCAGGACGCCGACCAGCAACCAGAAGGCCCAATACATCATGACCAGCGGATAGCTGAGGGCAAAGGACGCTCCGGCGAAAACGAACAGGGGCTTCAGGACGAGGAACCAGGAGGCCATGCCTGTGCCGAGGGCGAAAGTGAAGATGCACAGCGCCGCCAGACAGGGGCTGTTGCGCCGGATCGCCGCCTTGCCGCCGCGGTCGCCGACCAGCACCAGCAGGGCGAGGACGATTATGGCCGCCAGGAAGGGTTTTACCACCTCGAAACCGCTGATAACGCTATTCCACACTGCTTGCACACCGCCACCCCCACGTAATTCTACTACTTTTATATATTGAGGGGGCAGGCAAATTATGCTAAATATTTTTGGCGGTATCCCAGCTGCCGCCGGTGAAGCGCCGCCACAGCACGATGCTGCGCAGCAGGAAGTCGGCGGCGGTGACCAGCCAGGCAATGGTGATGTCGTAGTGCAGGACGACGATGAGGAGGTAGATGAGCGGTATGCGGGCGACCCAGACCCCGAGGGTGGTGACGTACATGGGCCATTTGGTGTCGCCGGCGCCGCGCAGCGCGCCGGCGAGGACGTAGGTGACGGCGATGGTCGGCTGTTCGAGGGCGGCGATCATGACGCAGAGGGTGCTCCAGTGGAGTACGGCCGGGTCGTCGATGAACAGGGCGGTGAGCGGCCGGGCGAAGAGGAGGAAGATTATTCCCATGGCGCCCATGCCGGCGAGGGCTATTTTGCCGGTCTGCCAGACGTACTGCCGGGCCCGGTGGGGCAACCCCCGGCCGAGGTTGATGCCGGTGAGGGTCATGACGGCGACGGAGAGGCCGAAGCCGGGCAAGGAGAAGGATTCGGCCTGGACGGCGATTTGGTGGGCGGCGAACTGGACGGTGCCGACGCCGGCGAGCATGAAGGTGAAGGCGATGCGTCCGCCCTGCATGGCGAGTTGTTCGCCGGCGGCCGGCAGGCTGATGGCAAGGATGCGGGCTATGACCGCGCGGTCGTAGCGCAGCACCATTTTCGCCCGCAGGCGGATGCGGGGATCGGCGGCGAGGACGGCGAGCACCATGACACCGCCGAGCAATTGGAAGAGGATGTTTCCCCAGGCGACTCCGTAGGCGCCGAGGCCGGGGCCGAGCCAGCCGAAGGCGAGGGCGGCGCTGACGGCGAGGCCGATGAGGTTGCTGGCGGTGGAGATGACGAAGGCCCGCCGCGTTTCCCCCATCCCTCGCAAGATGGCGTTGCCGACCGCCAAGACAAGGTAGAAGGGGGTGAAGAGGAACATGATGCGCAGCAGGTCGGCGGCAAGGACGGCGACTTCGGGGTCGGCGCCGATGACGGCGAACACCGGCCCGGCGACGGCGATCCCGGTCAGGGCGAGGGCGACGCCGAACAGCGCGGCCAGCAGCACCGCCTGGCCGGTTACGGCCCGGACGGCGTCCCAGTTGCCGGCGCCCACTTCCCGGGATACGATGGCCGCCGATCCGGTGCCGGCGGCGGCGAAGACCATGGCGCTGGAGAACTGGACCAGGGTGGCGAGGCCGACCGAGGCCAGGCTTACGGCGCCGAAGCGGCCGACCATGGCGGTGACGACGACGCTGACGAGCATTATGACGGACATTTCCAGTATAACCGGCCACGCGAGCCGGAAAATCTGCCTGCGCATGTAGGCTTTTACGGACAACATTGAAGGGTCCTCCGGGGTTTATGATATAATATAAAGGCGAAAAGGGCATGAATGATAAGGTTGGTGACAGAGTGCTTATTAACGAAATTCCTTTGGTCGTGGCCCGCGAGCTTGGCATAAGGCCGGCTCAGGTGGAGGCGACCGCAAAGCTGCTGGACGAGGGCAATACGGTACCCTTTATCGCCCGCTACCGCAAGGAGGCGACCGGCGAGTTGGACGAGGAGAAGATCCGCGCCGTGGAGGAGCGGGTGCAGTATCTGCGCAATTTCATCAAGCGCCAGGAGGAGATCCTGGCGAGCATCGCCGAGCAGGGCAAGCTTACCCCCGAGCTGGAGGCGGCGATCAAGGCGGCCGGCAAGCTGCAGGAGCTGGAGGATCTCTATCTCCCCTTCCGGCCGAAAAAACGCACCCGGGCCCAGATCGCCCGTGAGCGGGGGCTGGAGCCGCTGGCCGAGCTGATGCTGGCCCAGGAGCTCGCCGTGGGCGACCCGCTGGCGATCGCCGCGGGGTATGTCGACGCGGAAAAAGGGGTCGAGTCGGCGGAGGCCGCCCTGGCGGGCGCGCAGGATATCGTGGCCGAGGGGATGAGCGAGCGGGCCGATATCCGGGCGATGGTCCGCAAGCAGTTGTGGACGGGGGGCGAGATCGCCACTACCCTGGCGGTGCCCGAGGCCGAGGGCCAGGAATTTTTGAATTACCGCGATTACCGCGAGCCGGTGCGGCGCATCCCGTCCCACCGCTTGCTGGCGGTGAACAGGGGCGAGCGCAAGGAGGTGCTGAAGGTCGAGCTGGCGACCGCCCATGAGGCGAACATCGATCTGGTGGCCCGCAGGGTCGTGACCCGGCCGTCGATTTTCGCCGACCTGCTCCGCGCCGCGGTGGCCGACGGCTACAAGCGCCTGTTGTTCCCTTCCCTGGAGCGGGAGATCCGCAATCAGTTGACGGAGAACGCCGAGAAGCAGGCGATCCGCGTGTTCGGGCTCAATCTGCGCCAGCTGCTGCTGGCGGCGCCGCTGGCCGGCCACACGGTGATGGGCCTCGATCCGGGTTACCGGACGGGCTGCAAGATGGCGGTTATCAGCCCGACCGGGGCGGTGCTGGCGACGGCGACGCTGTATATCACGGCGAGCGACGGGCAGCGCCGCCAGGCGGCGGAGGTGGCGCTGGAGGCGATGAAGCGGCACGGCGTGACGCTGGTGGCGATCGGCAACGGGACGGCGTCTTATGAGACGGAGGAGTTCGTGGCCGGGCTGATCGGCAGCCACGGGCTCGCCGTGCGCTATTTGATCGTGAACGAGGCGGGGGCGTCGGTGTATTCGGCGTCCAAGCTGGCCAAGGACGAGTTGCCGGGCCTGGATGTGTCGCTGCGGGGGGCGGTGTCGATCGCCCGCCGGGTGGAAGACCCGCTGGCCGAGCTGGTGAAGATCGACCCGAAGTCGATCGGCGTCGGCCAGTACCAGCACGATGTCAACCAGAAGGAGCTGGGCGGGACGCTGTCCAATGTGGTGGAGTCGTGCGTGAATCATGTGGGCGTGGAGCTCAACACCGCGTCGGCCGAGCTGCTGACGTACGTGGCCGGCATCAACGCGGCGGTGGCGAAGAATATCGTCGCCAGGCGCGACGAGAACGGCCCCTTTTCGGACCGCAGGCAGCTTTTGAAGGTGCCGCGGCTGGGGCAGGCGACCTTCACGCAGTGCGCCGGGTTCCTGCGGCTGGCGGGCGGCGCCAATCCGCTGGACAATACGCCGGTGCATCCCGAGTCGTACCATCTGGCGGAGGCCATCCTCGCCCGGCTGGGGTTCACGGTGAACGATCTGGCCGACCGGGAGAAGCTGGCCAGGCTGCAGGGCGAGCTGCCGAAGGCGGACGCCGCCGCTCTGGCCGCTGACCTGGGGGCCGGCGAGCCGACGGTGCGGGACATCCTGGCGGCGCTGGCCAAGCCGGGCCGCGACCCGCGCGAGGATCTGCCGCCGCCGCTGACCAGGAAGAATATCGTGAAGCTGTCCGATCTGGCGGTCGGGTCGGTGGTGAAGGGCACCGTCCATAATGTGACCGATTTCGGCGTGTTCGTGGATATCGGCGTGAAGACGAACGGGCTGGTGCACCGCTCGGAGCTGAGCGACAAGCCTTTCCGCCATCCGCTCGATGTGGTGGCGGTCGGCGATGTCATCGACTGCCTGATCCTCGGTATCGACGAGGGACGGGGGCGGATTTCGCTAAGCCTGAAGAAGGCGAAGGGAAAATAACGGGGCTATTCCCGCATGACGGCAAAGGTCGGGTCGCTGTACACCTTTGTTTGGATGGCGGCGACGAGTTCCCCGGCGCTGGCGCGGAGAAGCCGCAGCTGCCCGCGGAGTCCGCCGGCCACGGTCTCGTCGGTGAGGGCGGGGAGGTTGACGGCGGTGTTCAGGAGCGCGCCCATGAGTCCGGCATGGCAGGAGAGGACGCCGACGGTGAGGTCGCTGACGGCGTGGGGGTTGACTTTGTCGAGTACCGCCGCGGCGGTTTGGAGCACGGCCAGGCAGGCGCGGGCGGTGAGGAGCGGTACTTCGGCCGCTTCCCGCATCGCCTGCTGGATGGCGGCCGAGCGGGTTTCCTGCTCGGCCCGGGTTTCAGCCGGCAGGTCGTAGGCGGCCATGACGGCGGTAAAGGCGGCCGCGTCGCGGTCGATGAGCAGCTGAAGGTCGACGCGCAGGCGGCCGAGCGCCGCCTCGCGTTCGGCGAGCAGTTCTTCGTGGGCGGCGAATTCTTTGCGGCCGCGGGTCAGGCTGATGGCCATCTCCACCAGTCCGGCGCCGAGGAGGCCGGACAAGGCGGCCGCGCTGCCGCCGCCGGGGGCGGGCTCTCTGGAGGCCAGCCTGGCGGTGAATTCGCTGAGCGTGAGTGTGGTTAGCAAGGGTATCCCTCCCGGGGCGTTTCGTTATGGCGGAGCATGAAGCCCTAAACAATATTTTACCAGAACAGCTTCGCCAAATATACCGCCGAAAAAGGGAAGGACCGGGCTTGCCCCGGTCCTTCCTAAATCGTTGCGCCGTTTTTTGGGGGGAGATGGGGTTCGACGATCTCGGTGTCGGCGCCATGAACGCCGCACTCGGGACACATCCAGATCTGAACCCTGAGGAGAACTTCGCCGCTGGCGAAGTTGTATTTCAGGGTGGTATACCGACAAGTTTTTTCCGGGTGCTCGCACCAGTTGGTTTGCATCGCCATACCTCCTTGTTAACAAATCATATTATCTGGTACTATTACTAATTATCATATTCGCTGCCGGTTCTTTTATACCTCCCGCGGGCGGCAATTTTTTTCTGACAAATTACGCCAGGGGTCTCCCGCGAGCGGGCCGGGAAAAGGAAATCCCGCGTGAAAGGCGAAGAATAATATACTGTTTTGTTTAATAAGGAGAACGGGCCATGGAGAAAAAGCTGCTTTTCACCCTCGATATCGGCACCCGCAGCGTCGTCGGCCTGGTGGGCGAACAGACGGCCGCCGGCATCAAGGTGCTGGTCGCCGAACGCCAGGAGCATACGACGCGCGCGATGCTGGACGGCCAGATCCATGACGTGCCCGAGGTGGCCAAGGTGCTGGCCAGCGTCACCGCCCGCCTCACCGATAAGGTCGGCAAGCTGAAGAAGGTGTCGGTGGCCGCCGCCGGCCGGGCGCTCTGCACGCTCAGGGCCGGCGCGGAGATCGACTGCGGCGGGCGCGGCGCCCTGACGGGCGACGACGAGCGGGCGCTTGAGCTGGCGGCCATTCAGGCGGCGCAGCATCAACTGGCGACGACCAAGGAGGTCGCCGACCCGACGGGTTACTACTGCGTGGGCTACAGCGTCGTCCGCTTCACGCTCGACGGTACGGCGATGAAGACGCTTGTCGGCCAGCGCGGCAAAAGCGCGGCCATCGAGGTGATCGCGACTTTCCTGCCGCGCCAGGTCATCGATTCGTTGCAGGCGGCCATCGAGACGGTCGGCCTGGAGATGGCCACCCTGACCCTCGAGCCGATCGCCGCCATCAACGTCCTTATCCCGCCGACGATGCGCCACCTCAACCTCGCGCTCGTGGACGTGGGCGCGGGGACTTCCGACGTCGCCATCACCCGTGACGGCTCGGTTATCGGCTACGGCATGGTGCCGTTCGCCGGCGACGAGGTTACCGAGGCCGTTTCGCAGGCATATCTCCTGGATTTCAAGGTGGCGGAGATGCTGAAGCGCAAGCTGGGCGACGTCCGCAAGAAGGTTTCGTTCACCGATGTGCTGGGCATGTCGCATAAAATCGCCGCCAGGGAGATCGTCAAACGCATCGCGCCGGTGGTGGCGGATCTGGCCCAGGCCATCGCCGCCCAGATCCTGGCGCTGAATTCCGCCCCGCCCCAGGCGGTGCTGCTGGTGGGCGGCGGCTCGCTCACGCCGGGGCTGCCGGAAACGCTGGCCGCAGCCCTGGATATCGCCCCCTCCCGGGTGGCAATCCGCCGCCCGGACGCGGTCGACAGTCTCCACGATATCCCTGCCGAGCTCGTCGCCCCCGACGGGGTCACGCCTCTCGGCATCCTCAAGTTGGCCGGCGGCCGCTCGCTGACCTTTGTGCAGGTGACGCTCAACGACCGGCCCCTCCGCCTCTTCAATCTCGGCAAGCTGACAGTGGCCGACGCCCTGCTGGTCGCCGGCATCGACGTGCGCAGCCTGCACGGCCGGCCGGGCCTGGGCTTCACCGTGACCATCAACGGCCAGAAGCGGTTCCTCCCCGGCAGTCTCGGCCAGCCCGGCTATATCCTGGTCAACGGCGCGGAGGCCTCTTTCGGCGACAGCCTGAGCGAGGGCGATATAATCAAGGTGGAAAAGGGCAAGGACGGCAGCAGCCCCCGCCCCACCGTCGGCGAGCTTATTCCTGTGCCCGCCCCGTTCACGGTCATCATCGACAACGAACTGATTACGGTGGGGCCGCTGATCACTGTCAACGGGAAAGCGGCGACCGCCGCCTCCAGGCTGGCGGACCGCGACCAGGTGGTCTGCCGCCAGCCGGCGACGCTGGCCGAATTGCTGACCCTGGCCGGCCGCAAGGCCGATTCGCGGGAATACCGCTACATCGTGAACGGCAGCGAGCGGACGTTCGTCCGCTGGCCGGAATATATGCTGAACGGCGTGCGCTGCGGACCGGCGGCGCCGGTGAACGACAACGACATTATCGTTTCGCTGCCCGTGGCCTCCCCCACCCTCGCCGAGCTGCTCGGCTGCGACGAGGAGACCGAGGAGGCGTATATCGTGCTGTTCAACGGCGGCAAGTGCCGGGTGCAGCTCCGCCGCTGGTCGATCACCGTGGCCGGCAAGCCGGCGACGGCGGCCGATACCGTACGGCCGGGCAGCTATGTCGATTATTCGTGCTACGAGATCCAGCCGATGGTGAGCGACGTGCTGCTGGCCGCGGAGTTCGACCCACGGTCGCTGCCGTCCGGCAGCCGGGTGGGCATCCTCGTCAACGGGGAGGCGGCGGAGTTCACGACGCCGGTGAAGAACGGCGACAAGGTGGAAGTGGCGGTCGGGAAAATATAACAGCGGCGGGGGCTTATGCCCCCGCCTTTATTACCCCGTTTTTCGGGAAAAGGTCGCATCGGCAGGTTACCCGATAATCCGGGGCAATACAACCAGAGACCCCAGCAGGATAATTTCTAATCCTATAGCGGAAAGAAGCGCCGAATATAATTGAGCCGCCGAAAAATCTCCCTGTTTATAATTGTCCCTTAAAATCAGATATAGGATAATCCATACCAAAGCATTGGTTAACAGCCCAGGCGAGTAGGTTGCGAATTTAAAGCACCACCAGATGTGAAACAGTCCGTTGATAGACCTTTCAATAGTCCACGTCAGGGGAACTATTACCCATTGTCCCCTGCGCTGTTCATAGAGTATGATGCTTACGGCAATAAGAACTATGAGGAGCGTGTTGGTAATAATAAAACTCATCGCGGGATAGGTCGGCCAGATATATTGTCTCACGCCGGCGATAAATCCCCCGTTCACAACAGTTTCCTCAACAATATGAATTATATAGGCGCTTAACATCGCCCAGAAAAGATACCGCAACGGCAGGCGAAATTCACTCATTTCCTTCTCTCCTTTTTACACATTTTTAACTGTTTGGTTTAACGATTTGGTCAACTGTGTCCAAAAAAATTTATTCCTTTCCTCCCTTCAAAATCAACTAGACAGTTTAACGTTTCGGTTAATATTGTCCAAAAAAAACGGGGGCCATATTACGACTTCATTATCCCATGCATCAACAATCCGGTAATATTTTCTAATCTCTCGGTAAGAAATTGATCTTCATTTTCTACGTCCAGATTAAGCAGCACTTCCGCGATCGGCTTGGCAATGAAATAAATAAGATTCAGGCCGATAATACTGATGACGGTTTGATTAAAATCAGCATC
The DNA here is from genome assembly GCA_022839045.1 of Sporomusaceae bacterium. Next base: position 36,505 of record JALHDI010000004.1, on the reverse strand, counting down.
GCGGAAAATGTTATCGGCCAGTCCCTGCTCAAATATAGGTTTAATGTCAATATGGGCGCCATCCCGGTCGGCCATGACCCGTGCGAAGGTTGTCTTGAATATGTCGGGTTCGTTAGCTAGAGCTTGCAGGTAAAGTTTGGTGTATAGTTTGTTTTTCGAAAATACTTTGAAATGCATCGCGACAAACTGACGCATTTTTTCTGCGGGCGGCGTCTGCGTAGAGAGTATCCCGTTAAGATTGCTTTCCACCTCGTCGTAAATTGTTTTTTGTACTTTGTACAACGCTTCCCGGAAAAGATTTTCCTTATTCGCAAAATAATAGTATAGCATGGCTTTGTTAATGCCGGTTTTTTCCGCTATCTCTTCTTGCCGGGCCCCGTATTTCCCCTTGGTTGCGAAAACGCTGACGGCGGCCTCAATAATTTCTTCTCTGCTGTTCATTGGCGCTCCCGGTTATTAACGTTTTGGTTAATTTCACTATAATCCAATCTTTTACATCTGTCAAGCGTAATTTCTGTTAAAAGCAGCCATTCGATTAAAGACCAAAGGCGGGGGCTGATGGCCCCCGCCTTGTTATTCCATATAGCTTTTGAGCCTTTCCGGTTTCAGGATCACCATCTTGTCGCCGACGAAGTCGATGATCTTGTCCTTCCTGAGGGCGCTCAGGGTGCGGGTGACCGTTTCGCGGGTGGTGCCGACGAGGTTGGCCAGTTCCTGGCGCGAGAGGTCGATGGTGATGACGATGACGCCCTGCTCGTCGCGGCGGCCGTGCTCGCCGCCGAGGCGGAGAAGCGTTTCGGCGGTGCGGGCCAGCACGTCGCCGAGGGCGAGGTTCTTGATTTTCTGCTGGGCGTAGAGGAGGCGCTGGCTGAGGGCCTTGATGAGCTGGAGGGCGAGTTTGTTGTTGCCGAGGATGAGGCGCTCAAGGTCGCTGTTTTTGATGATGCCGATGCAGGCATCCTCGGCGGCTACGGCGGTGGCGGGGTAGGGCTGGTTGTTGAAGAGCAGCACCTCGGCGAAGAGGTCGCCGGGGGTAAGGATTTTGATGATATGCTCGCGCCCGTCCCCGGTGGCTTTGACGATTTTGACCCGGCCGCTTTTGACGTAGTGGAAGCCTTCGCCCCTGTCGCCCTCGAAAAAAATGACCGTTCCGCGGCGGTACACCCTTTCGATGGTGTACTGGTGGATGGCCAGCAGGGCTTCGTCGGGGAGGTCGGCGAAAATGGGGATTCTTCGCAGATACTGGACGTCCTTCACGTTGTCACTCCCCGGTTACATACCGTATTTTACCGATACCTCGGGCTTGAGGTAGGATTGGACGTTGTTGCGGCCGAGTTGCTTGGCGCGATAGAGGGCGCGGTCGGCCTGCTCGAAGACCACCTGGCTGTTCATCCCCGGTTTTTTTATCGCCAGGCCGATGCTGACCGTGACCGGGATGCGGCCTTTTTCGCCTTCGAAGTCCCATTCGGCGACTTTATGGCGGAGGCGCTCGGCGATCTTAAGCCCCACCTGGGCGGTTGTGCCGGGGAGGACGACGACGAATTCCTCGCCGCCGTAACGGAAGGCGAGGTCGCCGCTGCGCACGCTTACTTTGATGATGTTGCCGAGGCTCACGAGCACTTTGTCGCCGATGAGGTGGCCGTGGGTGTCGTTGAGTTTTTTGAAGTGGTCGATGTCGATGAGGAGCAGGACGTACTGGGACAGGCTGTCGATCCGCTCTTTGTAGGCGCGGTGGTTGTAGAGGCCGGTGAGGGCGTCGGTGAGGGCCATGCGGTAGTTACGGTCGTTCTGTCTGATGAGTTCGAGCATCTGCTTGTCGTCGCTGGCCTGCCTGGTGATGAGGGCGTCGATGTAAACGGCGGCGTAGGTGACTACGGCGGCGCCGAGAAGGTTGTAGAGCATGCCGGCGACGGCCGGCGGAGCGAAACTGACGGTGACGGCGACGGTGACGCCGAGCTGGACGGCGGCGATGATCAGTGCGACCCGGATAGCCCGCCGTCGGCCGACTTTGAGGGCCATCCTGAGGAGGAGCAGGTGGTAGAGGATATCGCTGTAGCCGGCCTGGACGAGGGTGAGGCCGGCGCACAAGGCCAGGCTGAGGAAGAGCTCGCCGACGCCGGGCGGCGCCTTGCGCCGGCAGATGGCAAGGCTGTATAGAGCGTAGGCTGCCGCCAGGCCGGCCGCCAACTCCCAGGCGGCAGACTGCAGATACCAGGCGCTCAGGCCGCTGAAAGCCGCGAAGGCGACGCTCGCCCGGCGCGCCAGTATTTGGATGGATTCCGCGCTGCCGGCGATGCCGGCCGCCCTGTCGTCGTACATCGGTACACCATCCTGTGACAGGTTCCCAAAGATATATCGGAATTTACCCGTTAACGGTTAAGGTCTGTTTGTGTATAATTCCCGGTAAAAGGGGAAAATCCTACTAAATATTGTGCCATTTCGGAAATAATCTATAAATATGATGCGCTGGTCCTATATTTTCGGGACCAGGTGAAATGGTAAAGGCCCCGACGCGCGCGCCGGGGCTTTTGGGTGTAACGGTGACTAGCCTTTAAGCTTATACAAGCTGCGGTTCTTATAGCGCGTGTGCAGCAGGTGGTGGGATGCTTCGCTGAGCGGCTGGCGGAGGAATTCTTCGTAGAGTTTGGCGACGGCCGGGTTCTGGTGCGATTTACGCAAAGCCAGGCCGGCGTCGACGCGGTAGACGGCCTCGATGCGCTGGCGGCGTATGGCGTCGGTGGTGCCGTAGGGCTGGCCGCCGCCGCCGATACAGCCGCCGGGGCAGCACATGATTTCGATGAAGGTGTAGTCGGCCAGGCCGGCGCGGAGGAGGTCCATGATGCGGCGGGCGTTGCCGAGGCCGTGGGCGACGGCGACTTTGACGGGGGTGCCGGCGAGGTCGACGGCCGCCTCTTTGATGCCTTCGAGGCCGCGGACGGCGGTGAATTCGACGCTCTCAAGCTCCCGGCCAGTGACGACCTCGTAGACGGTGCGCAGGGCGGCTTCCATGACGCCGCCGGTGACGCCGAAGATGGCGGCCGCGCCGGTGGAGATGCCGAGCGGGTCGTCGAAGGCGCTGTCTTGGAGGGCGGCGAAGTCGACCCCGGCCTGTTTGAGGATCCGCCCCAGTTCCCTGGTGGTGAGGACGGCGTCGACGTCCTGGTGGCCGCTGGCGTTCATCTCCGGCCGCTGGCTCTCGAATTTTTTGGCGGTGCAGGGCATTATCGAGACGACGAAGATGTCGGCAGGGTCGATGCCGGCTTTTTGGGAGTAGTAGCTCTTGGCAAGGGCGCCGAACATCTGCTGCGGGGATTTGCAGGTGGAGACATGGGGCAGCAGTTCGGGGTAGTTGTGCTCGATGTATTTGACCCACCCCGGGCTGCAGGAGGTGATGAGCGGCAGGGTGCCGCCGGTTTTGAGGCGGTGTAGGAGCTCGTGGCCTTCCTCCATGATGGTGAGGTCGGCGGTGAAGTCGGTGTCGAAGACGCGGTCGAAGCCGAGTTTGCGGAGCGCGGATACGAGGCGGCCGGTGGCGATCGTCCCCGGCGGCTGGCCGAATTCCTCGGCGATCGATACCCGCACCGCCGGCGCGACCTGGACGACGACGTGCCTGGCGGGGTCGTCGAGGGCGGCCCAGACGCGGGCGATGTCGTCCTTTTCGTGGATGGCGCCGACCGGACAGACGGCGGCGCACTGGCCGCACAGGACGCAGGCGACGTCGCTGAGGGATTTGCCGTATTCGGGGGCGACCTGGACGTCGATGCTGCGGAAGTGGCTGTAGAGGATGCCGGTTTCCTGGACATGGTGGCAGACTTCGGCGCAGCGGCCGCATTTGATGCATTTGTTGGGGTTGCGGACGAGCGAGGGGGTGGAGGTGTCGAGCGGCAGGGTATCGCAGGCCATTTCGCCCCTGACTTCACGGATGCCGTAGTCGGCCGCGAGGCGGCGGAGCTCGCAGTTGCCGTTGCGGATGCAGGTGAGGCACTCCTGGGGGTGGTTGGCGAAGATGAGTTCGAGGATGGTCTGGACGGTCTCGCGGATGCGGGGCGAGTTGGTCCTGACCTTCATGCCGGCGGTGACGGCGGTGGCGCAGGAGGCGGCGAGGGTCTTCTGGCCTTCGACTTCGACGACGCACACGCGGCAGTTGGCTTTTACCCGCTGGTCGGGATGGTGGCAGAGGGTCGGTATTTTTACGCCGTGCAGGCCGGCCGCCTCCAGGATGGTAAGCCCGGCGGGAACGGCGACCTCCTGGCCGTTGAGAGTGAATTTCACTGTGTCGGTCATGCTGTAGCCTCCTTCGGCGCGGCTTCGCTTCGGTCGCGGCAGAGGGCCTCGTATTCGCCGCGGAAGTATTTGAGCGAGGAGATGAGGCTGTTGCCCGCCGCCTGCCCGAGACCGCAGAAAGAGGCGTTCTGCATGGTGCGGGTGTAGCGTTCGAGGTTGTCGATGTCGGCGAGAACGGCGGTGCCTGACAGCGCTTTGTGGATTATCCGTCCCGCCTGGCGCAGGCCTTCGCGGCAGGGGGTGCATTTGCCGCAGCTCTCGTGGAGGAAGAAGTCGACGCGGTTGCGGACGTTGTCGAGGATGGAGCGGCTGTCGTCCATGACGAATACCGCCCCCGAGCCGATGGTGATGCCGCGCTGGCCGCAGGCGCTGTATTCCAGCGGACAGTCGAGCTCCCACGGGGGGACGACGACGCCGGAGGCGCCGCCGATGTTGACGGCTTTGAGCCGGCCCTGCTTCATCCCGCCGCCGTAGTTGTCGATGATTTCGCGGAAGGTGGTGCCGAAGGGCACTTCGTAGAGGCCACGGCGGACGACGTCGCCCGACAGGGAGATGAGCTTGGTGCCGTGGCTGTCGGCGGTGCCGAGGGCGCGGTACCAGGCGGCGCCGCGGTCGACGATGGGCGGGATGTTGGCCAGCGTTTCGACGTTGTTGATGAGGGTGGGTTTGCCCCACAGACCGCTCTGCGTCGGGTAGGGCGGTTTGAGGCGGGGGCGGCCTTTCTTGCCTTCGATGGAGGACAGCAGCGCCGTCTCCTCGCCGCACAGGTAGCTGCCGGCGCCGGAGAATATCTCGATGTCGAACGAGAAGCCGCTGCCGAGGATATCGGCGCCGAGGAGCCCGGCCGCCCGGGCGGCGGCGATGGCGCGCCGCATGGTTTCCTGGGCCTCGGGGTACTCGTGGCGGATATAGATGAAGCCCTGGCCGGCGGCGACGGCGTAGGCGGCGATGGTCATGCCCTCGAGGAGCTGGAAGGGGATGTGGGTCATGATGAAGCGGTCCTTGAAGGTGCCGGGTTCGCCTTCGTCGGCGTTGCAGATGACGTAGCGCTCGCCGGGCGGGTTGTCCCGGACCATCCGCAGCTTGGCGGCGGCGGGAAACGCGGCGCCGCCGCGGCCACGAAGCCCGGCGGCGCCGACTTCGCCGATGATCGCCTCGGGGCTGCCGGACAGGGCCTTGGCGAGCGCCTGGTAGCCGCCGAAGTCGCGGTAGTGCATGAGGGTGGGAAACTCGCGGAAGAGGCCGAGGCGAAAAACGGATTTGGCGTTGTCAAGCGGTGTGCCCAATGGTCTCCTCCTCCCTGTATCTGCGGATGACCGCGACGGCTGCTTCGGGTGTCAGGTCGCCGTACAACTGTTTGTCGATCTTGATGGCGGGCGACATGTAGCAGGCGCCCAGGCAGCTTACGCCTTCGAGGGTGAAGCGGCCGTCGGGGGTGGTGCCGCCCAGGCCGACGCCCAGTTCCTGTTCGAGCGCGGCGAGGACGGCCTGCTTGCCGGCGTTTTCGCACGGGGCGTTGATACAGACGCGGACGATGTGGCGGCCCCGCGGCTTGAGCGAGATGGCGCTGTAGAAGGAGGCCGTCGAGTATACGCGGCTGCGGGAGATGCCGAGGAGGTGGGCGATCTCGTTGACCGCCTCCTCGCTGACATAGTTCTCGGGGCTGGCGTCCTGAACGGCGAGCAGAGCCTGCAGTAAAGCGGCCTGTCCGGCCGCCGGGGCGGTTACGATATCCTTCACAGCCTGTAGCGAGGTAGACATAATTTTTCCTCCTATCGTTTTCTCGCTGTCTGCGCTTAGATCGTTTTGCGTAATTTGATTTTAATTAAATTAAGATATAATGTCAATATAGTTATTTATATAACGTTATGTCTTTCACTTAATGATTGTTAGTATGTTATTTTTGTCACTTTCTTAATATGTGTTATGTGATAGATTTCTCTTTCACATACTTCTATTTTATGTAAAGTGATATATAGTGCCGGTGCGGCCGGTCAGCCGGATTGCGTGACGGCGCGAACAAAACGATGGACAAACGAAAACCCCGGTACTCTTACGAGTGCCGGGGTTTAACCGTTCCGGGATGCCGGCAGGCCGTTCAGGGCCGCCAGATGCAAGGCGCACCGGAAAAGCGCGCTGCGCCGCGTACACGGTCGTACGCAAGCAAGCGCTTTGAGGAGCAACGCCGCAGATGGTGGTCATCAACGGCCTGCCCCCGAAAACGGGACTTAGCCTAAGGCTTTGGCTTTGCGCTCTATGGTCGCCGGCGTGCTGGTCGCCAGGCTGACGGCCACGAAGACGACGAAGTTCACGACTAGGGCGACGAAGCCGGCGTTGAGGTGCAGCCCGGCGATGGCGAACGGATCCATCTTGTTGAGGATGAGATAGAACACCAGGAATTCGCCGATGATTAGACCGCTGTAGGCGGCGATTTTGGTGGCCCGCTTCCAGAAGAGGCCGAGGACGATCATCGGGAAGAACTGGGTGACGCCGGAGTAGCCGGTGAGGAGCAGGTTGACGAGCATGTTGGGGGCGAGGATGGCCAGGGCGAGTGCGATGCCGGTGAGAACGAGAACCAGCAGCCTTGCCAGTTTGGCCTGGGTTTCGTGGCTGGCGCCCTGACCGATCGTGCGGACGTAGACGTTGCGGGTGAACAGCATCGAGGTGGAGAGGATGAGGTCGGCGGCCGGAATCATGCAGGCCAGCGCGCCGGCGCCGCCCACCAGGCCGAGGGCCCAGCCGGGGAAGACCTTCTGGACGATGGCCATGAAGGCCATGTCCGGCACTTTGAGGGCCGGGGTGAGGACCATGAGGGCGGTGAAGCCGATGAGCATCGGGAAGATGAGGCAGATCTGGTAGAGCGGCAGGTAAATGGCGTTGTGGCGCAGCACGTCCGGGTTTTTGGCGCTGAAGCTGTTGGCCGAGAAGTGGGGCCACATGTAGAAGCCGAGGCTGGTGAGGACGAGGGTGGACATCGCCCAGCTGACGTCGAGGACCTTGGTGCCGCCCGGCAGAGACAGGAAGCCGGGTTTGGCGGCGTCCAGGGCCTCGAACATGCCGCCGACGCTGCCGAAGAAGTGGATGGGCAGGTAGAGGCCGAAGAAGACGACGGCGACGATCATGACGACGTCCTTGATGACGGCGGTGGAGGCGACGCCTTTGAGGCCGCTAAGGTAGACGAAGGCGGCGACCATGGTGAAGGCGATCAGCATGGCCGGCACGCGGGGGATGAGTCCGTAGGAGCAGGTTTCGATGATGAGGCCCAGGCCGGTGAGCTGGAGCTGGAGGTAGGGCAGCAGGAAGGCCACGCCTACGACGGCGGTGAGGACGCCGAGCCATTTGCTGTCATACATGTGCTCGACAAGGTCGGGCTGGGTCATGAGGCCGTGCTTGCGGCCGATGGGGGAGATGGCGGGCAGGACGTAGTAGCCGACGACGTACGCCAGGGCGCCGTAGCCGAGGATGTAGAAGGTGGGGCCGCCGCGGGCGTACGCCCAGCCGCTGCCGCCGAGGAAGGCGAACGCGGTGTATATTTCGCCGGCGAGGATAAACCAGTTGAGCCAGCGCCCGAAGCTGCGGCCGCCGACCGCCCATTCCTCAAGGCTCATCTTTTTGTTCATGCCGGGGATCATGCCGACGATGGTGGTGCCGATTACGAACGCAAATATTATGGCAAGGGCCATTGTTTCATTGGACATAGTTTTCGTTACCTCCTTTCAGCCTAGGAATCCTGGCCGTCTTTAGTATCCATTTTGTAAAGGATGCTCAGGCAGATGAACGAGATCGGGATGGTGCAGCACAGCCAGAAGGCCAGGAAGGGCAGGCCGAAAACTATCGGCTTGACGGTGTTGACGAAGGGGAGCATGCCGATAGTCCAGACGAAGGGGATGAGGGTCAGGATAACTTTCACCGGATTCACGTTTTCACCTCGCTTTAATTTTTCTGTACCAGGGTCTGGCACTTTATGCTCAAGCACCTCGTTGTGCCTTGATTTCCGCCGTTTTACCGGGCGAGCAGCTTGAGGACCGCCCGGACCATCGTTTCGGAGCCGTAACCCAGGGCGTCTTCATCGATGTCGAATTTGGGGTGATGGTGGGGATGGATGCAGCCTTTGGCCGGATTGCCGGCGCCGACGAGGAAGAAGGAGCCGGGGGCCTTATGCTGGTAGTAGGAGAAGTCTTCGCCGACCATGAGCGGGTTGGCCTCCAGGATTTCGAGGCCGGCCACCTCCCGCCCGGCCGCGGCGACCACCGCGGTGACCTTGGGGTTGTTGACCACCGGCGGGTAACCGAAGATGGGATCGATGACGAAGCTGGCGCCCGAAGCGGCGCAGATGCCGCGGCAGTAGGCTTCCATCTGGCCGAAGACGGCGTCGCGCACGCTCTGGTCGAAGGAGCGGACGGTGCCTTTGAGGACGGCGGTGTCGGGGATGATGTTGAATACTTCGCCGGCTTTGAACATGCCGATGGTGAGGACGGCCTGCTCGCGGGGGTCGACGTTGGCGCCGGTGATGGTGCGGAGGGCCAACACGAGCTGGGCGGCGACGAGGATGGAGTCGACCGTCTGGTGGGGCATCGAGCCGTGGCCGCCTTTGCCCTGGATAGTGATGGTGAATTCGTCGGGGGAGGCCATGAGCGCCCCGTTGGTGACGCCGATGGTGCCGACCGGCAGGGGCTGCCAGAGATGGGCGCCGATGACGGCGTCGACGCCGTCCATCGCGCCGGCCGCGATCATTATTTCGGCCCCGCCGGGGAAGCGCTCCTCGCTGGGCTGGAAGATGAGGCGCACGCTGCCGGGCAGTTCCCCGCCCATGGCGGCGAGCGTTCTGGCCGCCCCCAGCAGCATTGCCGCGTGGCCGTCATGGCCGCAGGCGTGGCAGACTCCTTTATTGCGGGACCGGTAAGGCTGCTCGCTTTCGTCGGTGATCGGGAGGGCGTCGATGTCCGCCCTCATGGCGACCGTCTTGCCGCCCGGCGCGCCGGGGATGTCGGCTATGACTCCGGTGCCGCCGGCTTCCCGGGCTTTGACGCCCATCGCCGCGAGCTCGGCCATGATTTTTTTCTGGGTTTCGCGTTCCTCTCCGCCCACTTCCGGGTACATCCGGAAGTGCCGTCGCATGGCGACGACGTAATCGCGGTTGGCCGCGACTCTCTCTTTGATGTCCAAGGGAAAAGCACCTGCCTCTTTGAAGACTGTTTCTGCTGCTGACTTTCCGCACACAGACAAAAGTGCGCTCAAGATGTAACTATTTTAACACAAATTGGGGGCCGCGGCACTACCGGAATATGCCGTAAGCCCCGAATTTTCCATGTATACACAAAAATACCGATATTTTTGCCAGTAATTATTTGTTTTTCAGATAATCGGCCACTTTGGCGAAGGCGGCGGCGCTGGCGGCGATGGTGGCGGCGAGGTCGTCGTCGGTGTGGGCGGAGGACATGAAGGCGGCTTCGAACTGGGAGGGAGCGAGGTAGACGCCCTGGGCGAGCATGGCGTGGAAGTAGGTGTTGAAGGCGCCGACGTCGGAGAGTTTGGCGCTGTCGTAGTCGTATACGGGCTCGGCGGTGAAGAAGAGGCCGAACATCGACCCGATCTGGTGATGCTGGAGCTCGAAGCTGAATTTCTCGGCCTGGGCTTTGACGCCGGCGCACAGGACGGCCGTCTTTTCGGTCAGCCGGTCGTAGTAGCCGGGGACGCCGATGGCCTTGAGGGTGGCGATGCCGGCCGTCATGGCGAGCGGGTTGCCGCTCAGGGTGCCGGCCTGGTAGACGGACCCGGCGGGGGCGATGTGTTCCATGATGTCGCGCCGGCCGCCGTAGGCGCCCACCGGCAGGCCGCCGCCGATCACCTTGCCGAGGCAGGTGAGGTCGGGGGTGATGCCGAAGGCCGCCTGGGCGCCGCCGTAGGCGACCCGGAAGCCGGACATGACTTCGTCGAAGATGAGCAGGCTTTCGTATTTGGCGGTGATGTCGCGCACCGCCTGCAGGTAGCCGTCCCGGGGGAGGACGAGGCCCATGTTGCCGGGCACCGGCTCGATGATGACGGCGGCGATGTCTTCGCCGTGGCGGTGGAAGATGTCGGCGAGGCCGGCGATGTCGTTGTAGGCGGCGGTGAGGGTGGTGGCGGCGATGCCTTCGGGCACGCCGGGGCTGTCGGGGATGCCGAGGGTGGTTGCGCCCGACCCGGCTTTGACGAGCAGGCTGTCGTGGTGGCCGTGGTAGCAGCCGGCGAATTTGACGATTTTGCTGCGTTTGGTGTAGGCGCGGGCGAGGCGGAGGACGCTCATGGTGGCCTCGGTGCCGGAGTTGACGAACCGGACGAGGTCCATGGAGGGCACGGCCGCTTTGACGAGTTCGGCGAGTTCGGTTTCGAGGAGGGTGGGCGCGCCGTAGCTGGTGCCGCGGCCGACGGCTTCGCGGAGGGCTTCGGTGACGGCCGGGTGGGCGTGGCCGAGGATCATCGGCCCCCAGGAGCCGACATAGTCGATGTATTGGTTGCCGTCGATGTCGTAGAGGCGGCTGCCCCTGGCGGCGGCGATGAAGGGGGGCGTGCCGCCGACGCCGCGGAAGGAGCGGACGGGGCTGTTGACGCCGCCGGGGATATGCTGTTTGGCGGCCGCGAAGGCGGCGGCCGATTTGTCCAGGGTGAAGGCCACGGTCTTTCCCCTCCTTTTAGCCGTTGAGCCACCGGACGGCGTCCGGGGCGTGGTAGGTGATGATGATGTCGGCGCCGGCCCGTTTGATGCCGGTGAGCGTTTCGAGGACGATGCGCTCCTCCTCCACCCAGCCGTTGGCCGCCGCCGCCTTGACCATGGCGTACTCGCCGCTGACGTTGTAGGCGGCTACCGGCAGGAGGACGCTGTCTCTGACCTGGCGGACGATGTCGAGGTAGGCAAGGGCCGGCTTGACCATGACGATGTCGGCGCCTTCGTCGATGTCGAGTTCGACTTCTTTGAGCGCTTCGCGGCCGTTGGCGGGGTCCATCTGGTAGCTGCGGCGGTCGCCGAACTGGGGCGCCGACTGGGCGGCGTCGCGGAAGGGGCCGTAGTAGGCGGAGGCGTATTTGGCGGAATAGGCTATGATGCTGACTTTTTCGTGGCCGTTGGCGTCGAGCGTCTCCCGGATGGCCGCGACCCGCCCGTCCATCATGTCCGAGGGAGCGACCATGTCGGCGCCGGCGGCGGCATGGCTGAGGGCGGTGCGGGCGATGAGCTCGAGGCTGGCGTCGTTGTCGACGTCGTCGCCCTTGATGCAGCCGCAGTGGCCGTGGCTGGTGTATTCGCACATGCAGACGTCGCTGACGACGGCCAGGCCGGGGACGGCGTCCTTGATGCGGGCGATGGCCCGCTGCACCGGCTGGCGCTCGTCCCAGGCGCTCGAGCCCTGCTCGTCCTTGTATTCCGGCAGGCCGAAGACGAGTACGGCCGGGATGCCGAGGTCGTGGGCCATTTTGGCTTCTTCGACCGCCTTGTCGGCCGACAGGTGGTGGATGCCGGGCATGGAGGGGATTTCCGTGCGGATGTTTTCGCCGGGGACGACGAACAGGGGGTAGACGAAGTCGGCGGGGGTGAGGACGGTTTCCCGCACCAGGGCGCGGACGGGTGCCGAGGCCCGCAGGCGGCGCGGGCGGATATAGGGTTTTGTCATGTCAACCCCTCCTCGTATAGTTTGCCGATGGCTTCGACGAGGCCGGCGATGGTGAATTCGTCGGCGACGATGTCGGGTTTGATGCCTTTGTCCAGGCAGGTGGCGGCGGTGATGGGGCCGATGCAGGCCACTTTGGCTCTGGCGACCAGGGCCGGGCCGTCGGCGCCCAGCAGGTCGAGCAGGTTGGTGACGGTGGACGAGCTGGTGAAGGTAACGAGGTCGATGGCGCCGGCGGCTAAAGCCCCGGCGAGGTCCGCCCCGTCGCTGCCGCCGCCGACGGTGCGGTAGGCGGTGACGACGTCGACGGCCGCGCCCAGCTCGCGCAGTTTGTCGGGCAGGATGTCGCGGGCGACCTCGGCCCGCGGGATGAGCACCTTCATCCCCGGCTTGACGAGGTCTTGGAGGGCGGCGATGATGCCTTCGGCGCGGAATTCGGCCGGGACAACGTCGGCGAGGATGCCCTGGCGGCGGAGCCTCTCGGCGGTGGCGACGCCGATGGCGGCCACTTTGCGGCCGCCGAGGGCGCGGGCGTCGCGGCCGGCTTCGTGCAGGCGGGCGAAGAAGTGGTCGACGCCGTTGGCGCTGGTGAAGATGAGCCAGTCGTAGGCGGCAAGGCTGCCGATGGCGGCGTCGAGGGCGGCGTAGCTTTCGGGGGGGACGATCTTGATCGCCGGCGCTTCGATGCATTCCGCCCCGAGTTCCTCGAGGGCGGCGGTGAGGATGCTGGCCTGCTCGCGGGCCCGGGTGACGAGCATCTTTTTGCCGAACAGCGGCCGTTTGTCGAACCAGGCGAGCTTGTCGCGGAGGGCCGCGACCTCGCCGACGAGGAAGATGGCCGGGGGCTTTATGCCGCGGGCGGCGACGTCGGCGGCCGCCCGGCCGATGGTGGTGACGAGCACTTCCTGTTCGGGCTTGGTGCCCCAGCGGATGACGGCCGCGGGGGTGGCCGGCGAGCGGCCGTGCTCGATAAGTTTGGCGGTGATGTGGGGGAGGTTTTCGACTCCCATGAGGAAGACGAGGGTGTCGGCGCCGTGGGCGAGTTTGTCCCAGCGGAGGGAGGACTCGGTTTTGGCGGGGTCCTCGTGGCCGGTGACGACGGCGAAGGAGGTGGCGATGCCGCGGTGGGTAACGGGGATGCCGGCGTAGGCCGGCACGGCGATCGCCGAGGTGACGCCCGGCACGACTTCGAAGGGGATGCCGGCGGCGACGAGCTCGAGGGCTTCCTCCCCGCCCCGGCCGAAGACGAACGGGTCGCCGCCTTTGAGGCGGACGACGGTTTTGCCCTCGCGGGCCTTGGCGACGATCAGGGCGTTGATGCCTTCCTGGCCGAGGGTGTGGTCGCTGGACGCCTTGCCGACGTAGATGAGCTCGGCGTCGGGACGGGCGTGGGCGAGCAGGCGGTCGTCGGCCAGACGGTCGTAGACGAGGCAGTCCGCCCTGGCGATGCATTCCTGGCCTTTGACGCTGATGAGTTTATAATCCCCGGGGCCGGCGCCCACGAGGTACACCATGCTTTTATTCATTTCCTTCCTCCTTGACCGTGCCGTAGCCTACCAGGCCGGCGAGTATTTCCCGGCCGCCGGCCGCGTACATGCGGCGGGCCAGGGCCCGGCCGAGGTTTTCGGCCTCCGCCGGCGGGCCGCTGATGGCGTCCGCCAGCCTGGTTTTGCCGTCGCCGGACAGGATGACGGCGTCGAGCACCAGCCCGGCCGGCTCGATGCGGCCGAAGACGCCGATGGGCACCTGGCAGCCGCCTTCGACTTCGTTGAGAAAGGCCCGTTCGGCGGCCGCGGCGGCGGCGGTTTCCTCGTGGTGGAGGAAGGCCAGCAGGTCGAGGACGCGCGCGTCGCCTTCGCGGGCTTCGACGGCCAGCGCCCCCTGTCCTACCGCCGGCAGGCAGACCTCCCGCGGCAGGATCTGGGTGATGCGGTCCTCCCAGCCCAGGCGTCTGAGACCGGCAACGGCCAGGACGATGGCGTCGAGCTCCTGGCTGGCGAGCTTGGCCAGCCGGGTGTCGAGGTTGCCGCGCAGGTCGGCGATGACGAGGTCGGGCCGGTAGGCCAGGAGCTGGGCTTTGCGCCGCAGGCTGGAGGTGCCGACCCGCGCGCCGCGCGGCAGGTTGTCGAGGGTTTTGTATTTGGGGCTGACGAGGGCGTCGCCGGGGTCGACCCGCTCGGTGACGGCACCGAGGACGAGCCCCGGCGGCAATTCGGTGGGCATGTCTTTGAGGCTGTGGACGGCGAGGTCGATGCCGCCGCTCAGCAGTTCTTTTTCGAGTTCCTTGGTGAACAGGCCCTTGCCGCCGATTTTGGCCAGAGGCACATCGAGGATTTTGTCCCCGGTGGTGAGGATATGTTTGAGGGCGACTTCGCAGCCGGGGTGGCGCTCGGCAATGCGGCCGACGATGTGGTTCGCCTGCCAGAGGGCCAGTTTACTGCCGCGGGTGCCTACGACAAGTTTCGCGGTCACGGCGTCCTTCCTCTCCTGCTTCTTCGAGTTTGAAAAGGGTGCGCAGCGCTTCCAGGTAGTAGTGTTCCCGGCCGGTGCCCGCCGCCTCGGTGATGTTGACGATGGGGTCGCGGAGAATTTTGCGCATCAGCATTCTGGACATGTTTTCGATGACTCTGCGCTCCTCGGGAGCGGCGTCGGGCAGTTTGGCGAAGGCTCTCTTGAGCACCCGCTGGCGGATGTTCTCGGCCTTGTCCTTGAGGCCGGCGAGGGTGGGCCGGAAGGCGAGGTAACGGAATTTGTCGAGCACCTCGGCGACCGCTTCCTCGATGATGGCTTCGGCGGCCTGGGCTTCCTGGACCCTTTCCCGCATGTTGGATTCGACGACCGCTTCGAGGGCGTCGATGTTATAGAGGCTGGCGCCGGCGATGGCCTCGACCTCGGGCTCCACGTCGCGGGGGACGGCGATGTCGATGAAGATGATCGGCCGGCCGCCGCGCTTGGGCATGAGGTGGGCGACGTCCCAGGCGCGGATTATGTAGTGGGGGGCGCCGGTGGAGGTGATGACGATGTCGGCGTTGACGGCGGATTTCATGAAGTCTTCGAAGGGGACGGCCACGCCGCGGAATCTCTCGGCCAGGGCTTCGGCCCGGGCGAAGTTGCGGTTGGAGACGAAGACCGTCTGGACGCCGTTGTCGACGAGGTGGCGGGCGGTGAGTTCGCTCATCTCGCCGGCGCCGAGCAGCAGGACGTTGGAGCGCGACAGGTCGCCGAAGACTTTTTTGGCCAGCTCTACGGCGGCGTAGCTTACGGATACGGCGTTGTAGGCGATGCGCGTTCTGGTGCGCACCTTTTTGCCGGCGGCGATGGCCCGGTGGAAGAGGGTGTTGAGGACGGTGCCGGTGGTGCCGCTGTCGCGGGCGATGGAGTAGGCTTTTTTGACCTGGCTGAGGATCTGGCCCTCGCCGACGACGAGGGAATCGAGGCTGGCCGCAACCCTGAGGAGGTGGCGGATACATTCCTCGTCCTTGTAGTAGAAGAGGTAAGCGGCGACTGCGAAGCGGCCGCCCGTCATGCTGGCCAGGTATTCTTCCAGCACCGGCAGGGCGTCATCGGCGTCGTCGATGACGGCGTACATTTCGGTGCGGTTGCAGGTGGACAGGATGGCGCATTCGAAAATTTCGTCGTATTCGTTGAGATGCCTCAGCCCGTGGCGGATCTGGTCCTCGGACAAGGAGAAGCATTCGCGGATTTCCACCGGGGCGGTCTTATGATTGAGCCCCAAAACGACTAACTGCATTTAGTATCTTCTCCTCCGCCTCTCGCTCTTTGCCGGCGCGCAGCAGGGCGAGGATTTCCCCGTCCAGCGCTTCGCGCCAGAATTCCCCCCGTGCCGCGGCGGTGGCGAGACGTTCCTTGACTTGGTCGCGCAGCTTCGAGAGCAGCGTCAAATATGTTCCGTACTCCGGCCCGTAGCGCTCCTCGAGCTCCTGGCGGAGCCGGCGGGCGAAGGCCGGGCTGTGGCCGCCGGTGGATACGGTGATGACGAGGTCGCCGCGGGCGACGCTGGCGGGCACGGTGAAATCGCACAGTTCGGGGGCGTCGGCCACGTTGACGAGCGCCCCGCCGGCCCGCGCCTCCGCGGCGGCTTGGCGGTTGACGGCGGGGTCATCGGTGGCGCAGATGACGATAAAAAAAATCCCTATCGCTCCCGGCCGGTAGGCGGCCGGGTTATGGGCGATTTCCCCGCGGGCGGCCAGAGCCGCCAGACGCGGCGTAAGCAGCGGGCTGAGCACGGTTACGCGGGCCGCGGCGGCCAGCAGGGCCCCGACCTTGCGCTCGGCGACCGCGCCGCCGCCGACGACCAGGCAATCGCGCCCGGCAAGCCTTAAGTTTACCGGATAGCAAGCCATTGTCCCATCTCCCATAACCTTCTACTAATTCAGCGTACGGGGCGGAATATCCTCCTTGCTTAGGCCGATTAGAACCCCTCAGATGCAAGGCGCACCGCAGAACACGACCGCAGGCGTACTTGGTTGCGTACGCCGAGGGATGGTTCGAGGAGCAACGCCGCAGATGAGGGGTTATCATCGGCCGTAGCTAGTCTGTTTGCCCTGGAGAAGGCGTCTTTACATTGGCCGGCGGCAGGCCGAAGTACGCTTCGAGCACCTTGCGCACGACCGGCGCGGCCGACACCGAGCCGTCGCCGCCGTCTTCGACGAGCGCCGCCACGACGATTTCGGGGGCGGCCGCCGGCGCGTAGCAGGCGAACCAGGCATGGGTGGTGCCCCGTCCCGTCTCCGCCGACCCCGTTTTGCCGGCCGCGGTCTGCCCGAAACCCTGGAAGACGGTGGCCGCCGTTCCCCGGGTGACGACGGCCTCCAGGCCGCGGCGAATGGTGTCCCAGGTTGCGGGGGCCAGGTAGACGGTGCGGGCTATGGCCGGGGCGAGCTTCTGCCGCGGCGTGCCATCGGTGTCGAGCACTTTGTCGACGAGGACGGGCCGGTAGATCACGCCGCCGTTGGCCACGGCCATGAGGAGGGAGGCCTGTTGGAGCAGGGTGGCGAGGTAGTAGCCCTGGCCGATGGCGGCGATGATCGTCTCGCCGGGGTACCAGGGCTCACCGTAAGTGGCGGCTTTCCAGTCCTCGGTGGGCACGAAGCCGTCGGCTTCACCCGGCAGGCCGATGCCCGTCGGTTTGCCGAAACCGAAGGTGAGCGCGTAGGCGGCCAGGGTGTCGGCGCCCATGCGACGGCCGAGCTCGTAGAATACGGGATCGCTGGACATGGCGATGGCGCCTTCGAGGTCGAGTTTCCCCAGCCCTTTGGGATTCCAGCCGAAGAAGTCCCAGCCGGCGAGGTTGTAGACCCCTTTGTCTTCGAAGATTTCCGCCGGCGTGACCAGCCCGCGGTCGAGAGCGGCGGCGGCGGTGACGATTTTGAACACCGACCCGGGCGGGTAGGCGTTTTGGGTGACCCTGTCGGTGAGCGGGTTGTCGGGGTTGTCGAGGAGGGCCGTCCAGTCCTTGGCGGAGATGCCGCCGGCGAAGGCGTTGGGGTCGAAGGCCGGGCTGCTGGCAAGGACGAGCACGGCGCCGCTGCGCACGTCGAGGACGACCACGCCACCCCCTTTTGCCGGTTCGCCGATGCTTCTGCTGACGGCGATTTGGGCTGCGAGGCTTTCTTCCGCCGCCTTTTGCAGGTTGGCGTCGAGCGTGAGCACCAGCCCTTTGCCGGGGATGGCCGCTTTTTCGCCCGCCGCGCCGATCTCTTCACCCCGGGCGTTGACTTCGACCTCGCGGCCTCCCGGGGTGCCGCGGAGGACATCCTCCCACACCAGTTCCAGGCCGTCTTTGCCGATGAGGTCGGCGGGGTTGTAGCCGGCGTCCTTGCGGGCGGCATATTCTTCGGCGCTGATGCGGCCGACGTAGCCGAAAACGTGGGCGGCCAGCTTGCCGTAGACGTAGTGGCGGACGGGGACGGCCTCGATGACGACGCCGGGCAGGGATGCCTTGCGCTCTTCGACTTTGGCGAGGAGGTCGGGGCCGGCGTCGCGGATGACGGGCACGGGCGTATAGGGGGCGGCCTTGGCGGCCGTGAGCAGTGTGTCGATTTCGCCGCGCGGGAGGCCGGCGAGCGCGGCGAGGAAGGGCGTCACCGCCTGCGGGCTGGTGTATTCGGCCGGGATGATCGATACGGCGAAGCTCGGCCGGTTGCTGACGAGGACAGCGCCGTTGCGGTCGTAGATGGTGCCGCGCGGCGCCTGGGCATAGTGCCGCCGCAGCCGGTTATCCTCGGCGATCTGCTTGTACTGGGCACCCTGGAGAAGCTGCATCCAGGCCAGCCGGAGAACCAGCAGGCCGATTACGGCGACGACCAGCAGGGCCAGCACGCGCAGCCGCCGCATACTCTCGATTTCCCACATCGCAATGCTCCTCCGGCAGCTAGGTCGTTAACTTTCTTATTGTTCCCGCAGGCAAAAAAAATAGCCCCCGGAGGGGGCACGACGTTCCTACACGGACTGCTCTTAAAGGCTCCAGATGCAAGGCGCACCGAGCATGCGAGCGGAGGCGTACTCGGGTCGTACGCCGAGCGAGCACGCGCAGGAGCAACGCAGCAGATGGACCTTTAAGACAGTCCCCCGGTACCGAGGCCTTACTTGTAGTCTTTGCCGATGTAGACGGTAGCGTGCACCGCCTGCCTCTCATTCTTGATCTGCAGGACGTATTTGAAGGGCAGGCTGGTAAGCTTGTTGACGATTGCGCCGCTGGTGGAATAGGAAACGACGAGCGTGGTGCTGGCCGGGGTGGGGCTGGTCGTGACGCCGGCGACTTCGAAGCCGCGGGCTTTGAGGACGCCGGCCATTTTGGGGCCGAGGCCGGCGTTGCCGCTGGCGTTGACAACGGCGACGGTGAGTTTGCCGGGCAGCGGCGGTGAGGCCTTTTCGGCTGCGGCCGGCTTGTCGACGGGTTTGGCAGCGGCCGGTTTAGGCGCGGCGGCCGGTTTGGGGGCTTCGTGCACTTTCATCTCCCGCGGGATGGAGCGTTCGTACTCGGCCGCCAGTTTCTCGGCTTCGGCCAGTTGTTTGCCTTCGAGCTCGCCGCCCTGGATCTGGGCGATGTGCTCGCGGAGGGCGACGATGTCGGGCAGCCAGTAGCTGATGTCGCGGATGTACGCCGGGCGGCCGGGCACCATATCGGTTTTGAGACCCTTTTTATGGGCATCGTTCAGGAGCTTGGCCATGCTGAGCATCTCGCTGGTGGACATGTCGGTTTTGACCGCCGCGCTGACTTCGCGGATGATGGCCGGTACGCGGGTGATGATGGACGGGCTTGTCACTTTCTCCAGCATGGCTTTGACGAATTTCTGCTGCCGCTCGATGCGGCCGATGTCGCCGTCTTCGCCCCGGTAGCGCACGTATTTGATGGCCGCTTTGCCGTCCATGTGCTGGCGGCCGGGCCTAAAGTCGATGACGAGGTCGTCGTACGGGTCCCGGTAGTACATCCTTTTTTCGACGTCGATGTCGATTCCGCCGACCGCGTCGACGATTTTGCCGAAGGCGGCGAAGTTGATGGCCACGCAGTAGTCGAAGGGAATGCCCAGCAGGCCTTCGGCCGCCTGCCGGGAGAGCTTCTCCTTGCCGATGGCGTAGGCGTGATTGATTTTGTCCCAGCCATGACCGGGTATCTTGACCCTGGTGTCGCGGGGGACGGACAGGAGCGCCGCCTCGCTGCTGCCGGTGTCGACCGTGACGGCGAACATGATGTCGGAGCGGCCGACGTCGCCGGCCCGCTCGTCCACCCCGAGGACGAGGACGTTGATTTTGCTCGAAGAGAACACCAGGCCTCCGGTGCGGACGATCCTGTTCCAGCTGATGAGGCTGCCTCCGAACCAGATGTAGGAGGCACCGACGGTCAGCACGAACACCACCAGGCACACCAAGGCAACCCAGTTGCGTCTTCTATGGCTGGAGCGCTGCTCTGACAGGCGCCGTTCAAGTCGGGTGGTCAAGGGTTGTTGTCCTCCTCTCGCGGATTAGAAAACTTGGCTTCGCCGAGCCTCTTAGACGTAGGCGGAGCCATAGTTGCACTTATGTCTATCAGAAAGTTTATACTTTACTGATAGACCTAAAAAACAAGCCCCCGTCGGGTGGGGGGGCGTTTTATTAAAGTATAGCAAATTATGCGCCGAATCGTCAATCGGGACCTGCGCCAAATACATTGGCAGGCCGTTGATAGCCCCCATCTGCGGCGTTGCTCCTCGGCGGCTTGCTCGGCGTACGCAACCAAGTACGCTGTCGCAGCGCCGCCTGCGGTGCGCCTGGCATCTGGGGACTCTGAACGGCCTGCTGCGGGGCTGTGCTATACTACTTTGTAGCCGGCTTCGTCGATCGCACGTTTTACATCATCCAGGCTGGATTTGGTGGCGTCGAAGTCGATTTTGAGCGTTTTGGCGGCCAGGTCGACTTCCGCCGCCATCACGCCGGGCAGGGCGCGGACGGCTTTTTCGACCGCCGCTTTGCAGTGGTTGCAGGTCATGCCTTCGACCGTCAGGTTCATTTTTTCGATGCTGCCGCCGTGGCAGCCGCAGGTTTTGCACATCGCTATTTCCCTCCTGATTAAAGTTTATCGGTGACTGCTTTGACCTTGCCGGCCATGGTGGATACTTTGTCGCGGCGGTCGTCGACGCGAATGAGGGTCGAGACCCGCTGGGCGCCGGCGGCGAAGGGGACTTCGTGCATCCGGCGGATGACCTCCAGGATGCGGTCGAGGTCACCTTCAATGATGGTAGCCATGGGGGTGAGCTGGTGTTTGAGGTCGGTGGCTTCTTCGAGCACCTTGTGGCAGGCGGCCACGTATTTGCTGATGCTGGGCGTGGCCGTGCCCATCGGGGCGATCGTTACTTCGACGATTGCCATTGTGATTACCTCCTGTTTATTTTTTCAAGAGGGCCAGGATCTGCCGGCAGAATTCCGGCAGGTCGGCAGGGGTCCTCGAGGTGACGATCCCGGCGTCGATTATCGCCGGCAGGTCGTGATAGATGGCGCCGGCGTTGAGGATGTCGGTTAGTACCGATTTGTAGCAGGTGACGTTGAGGCCGCGGACGATGTCGGCTTCGATGAGCATTTGGGGGCCGTGGCAGATGGCGCCGATGACCAGTTTGCGCTCGTGGGCGGCTTTGACCAGTTCGACCAGCCCGTCGTTGATCCGCATCCGGTCGGGGGCCTGGCCGCCGGGGATGATGACGGCGATGTAAGCGGCGATGTCGACTTCTTCGGGCGCCAGGGCCGCGGTCAGCGGGTAACCGTGTTTGCCTTTGTAGACAGCTCCCTTGGCCGGCCCGACGACATCGACGGCGTACCCGGCCTCCTGCATGCGGTAATACGGGTAGAGGGCTTCGGCGTCTTCGAAGCCGTTCTCCACCAGCAACAAGACTTTTTCCAAAATGTTCCCGCCTTTCCCTTATCTTCTCGCATGATTATTATTTCTTACCAGGACAGGAAAAAACCTGCCGCAAAAGCCGGCAGGTTTTTTTTTCGCGATCCCGTTATTGCTGTTTGGGGAATTTCTGGTCAATGACCTGCCAGATCTCCGGCTGCTCCTGGCCGAGCCGCCAGACGGCGATGCCCGCCGGGTCGTATTTGGCGACGATGTCGAGTTTGGCGGCCGTGCTCCGTTTGTCCTCGAACCATACTTCGTGGTCGTCGTAGCTGTAGTGGGGAGCCTGGGCTTTTTCGTCGTAAAGAATCTTGGCGCCTTTCTGCTCGGCCTTGACGATGGCGTTGACGTAGGTGACCGTTTCGCCTTCGTCGCCCTTTTTCCAGTCGTACCCGTAGGCACTGATGCCGGCGATGATCTTGTGCGCGCCGCCGCCGTTGTCGACGGCGTACTGGAGGTTCTTGTCGTACCAGTCAACGGGGGCGACGGCCCCCGGTTCGGAGGTGGCCCAATGTTTGTCGTAGAGCATGATCTGGAGGAAGTCGGCGTTCTTGGCCAGTTCGGGGTAGTTGTAGGCGCCTGAAACGTCCTCGTGCACGTCGACCTTGGGGAAGACGGAGATGATGAGTGTCTTGTTGATGGCTTTCATCTGCGGGTAAAGTTCGGCCATGAAGGCGGTCAGGTTGTCGCGGTGCTTGGGCGGCAGGAGTTCGAAGTCGATGTTGATGCCGTCGTAGTTTTTCTCCTGCACGACTTTGACGATGTTGCCGATCGTCTTGGTGCGGGTGGCCGGGTCGCCGAGGACGGCGTCGGTGGAGCCGGTCTTGTTGGTGACGAGCGGGTACAGCTTGAGGCCGAGCGACCTGGCGGTGTCGTAGACCTGCTGGCTGTCCTTGGTCTCAAGCGTGCCGTCCGGGGTGGCCTTGTACCAGAAGGGGCCAACCGCGGACATGCTCTTGGCGAAGGCTTTCATCGCCGGGAAGGAGCCGGTTTTTTCCGGGGTCCCGGGCCAGGGGTTCTCGTAGTAGCCGACCACCATCCGCGGCGGCTTGGTCACTGCCCCGGGGGTGCCCGGCAGGGGTTTGGGGGCCGGCTTTTTCATGCAGCCCCCGGCCGCAGCTACGGCGACGGCCACGAATATCAGCAGCAAGAGTATGGTGATTGTTTTGAAGTACCGCATGTCGCATCCCCTCCGCCTGATGTTTACCGTTAGTATTGGCGGGGACGGTTTTCTTATGCGCGCCGGTCGTTGCTCGCGCGGGCTGCCGGTGCCGGCCGGCTTGTCCACCCGCGGCCGACACCGTATCCGGCTCCGGCACCGGTTTTTGCAGGCGGTGCGCCGGGGGAAAGCAGACCTGTTCTTCTGTCTACTGCCAACCAGCCGCGAATTATTGTCAGAATATTGCCTCCGGGAGAGGAAAACCGTTCTCCTCTTCGTTCAGATTCGCTGGCGCCGTTTTTTGCCCTTTTGGTTCGACGCGTTCTGACAGCCCGAATGATATAATATTAGTGTGACAATTGCATAGAGTAACGATAGGGAGCGTGGGTACTATGCAAGACAAGGTCTTTTCCCTACCGCCACTTGACGGGAGAGCGGTCAAGGCTATCGAGGACGCGCTCAGCAGTTCTCCCACCAAGGCGATTTTGCTGGAGATCAACAACGCCCTGTATCACCTATCCCGCGACGGGCGCTGGTTCAAGTTCTCGCTGCTGACCAAAAAACGCTCGCCGAAGCGGACGACGATGTTCGCCACCTTGAGCGATCTCTATAACGAGGTCATGCACGGGCACACCTGGCGGATCGCCGGCTGCGGCGCCTTCTGAAGAAAAAAGAAAACCCTCTGCGCAGGCAGGGGGTTTTTATATTGTGTGAAAGATTGCCATGTTATGCAGGAATTGTATGGGGGATAAAGAATAAGAATTACAGAAAACGCGAACTACGTCCGACATTATCGCACATAACATTCTCCTCGCCCTTCGTCGTGGCTACGTCGGCGTTCAGTAGCGCCGAACAAATAAATTTGCACGGGAGGGTCAAACATGGCGGCCACAACGTTGAAGATTCCTTATGAGACCGCGGAAGACCGGGGAGTATTCCTGGACCTTAAGGTTGACGACAAGAATCTTGCCGGCTCGTTCATTCCCGACGAACCGTCGGCGGTCAAAGATCTTGTCGGCGCGCTTGCCAAGGCGGCCGAAAATCCGGTGGATGGCAAGCAATTATCGCAGCTCCTCGCCGGCGCCCGAAAGGTGACCATTATCACGGAAAACCAATTTCGCCAGGCTCCGGTGAACGAGATCGTCCCTTGGCTCCTGGCCAAAATCAAACAGGCCGGGGCGACGCCGACGATCGTGATCGGCTGCGGAAAGGTCCCCCCTCTCTCGCCCGGGGAAATCGCCGAAAAGTTCGGCCCGGAGGTTATAAAGAGCGGGGTCGAAATTTTCTGCAACGATGTCAGCGAACCGGAAAATTATGTATACAAAGGGATTACGTCTTCCGGGGTGGCGGTACGGGTTCACCGCAAGGTCGCCGAGGCCGATGTCATCATAGCCGTGGCAACGACGCAGGCAACGCTCTGGGGATATGGCGGTTCGGGAATGATTATCCCGGCGGTCGCGGGCAACGATACTATCGAGTATAATCATATCATGGCGCTGGCCCCCGATTGCGTGCCCGGTAATAACGAGTGCCGTATGCAAAGCGATAAGTATGAGGCCGCCCGCCTGGCCGGCATCGGCATGGGCATCAATCTGATCGTCAATAACCAGTTCGAGGCCGTGTACGTGAACGCCGGCGATTTTGTGGCGGCCCACCGGGAAGCGATCAAGGTTTATGACAAGGTTTACCGGTTCGACGCGTCCCAGTTCAAGGACCGCAAGGCCGATATTGTCATCACCGGCTCGTCAGCCCCTACCGATCACCTTTTCTTCCACACCGGCTGGGCGATCGTCAACTGCCTGCCGATCGTGAAACCGGGGGGTACGATTATCTTTGCGTCCCCTTGTCCGGGTTATCATGACTGGCCGGGGTTCGCTCTCTGGGATATCATGAAGCCGTATATGCCGGCGACGCCCGCGAACCACGAGCGGGTTCTCGCCTCGTTCTACGACAAGTCGAGCGAGCTTTGGGCCGGGTGTATCTGGTATAAGGTTTATGAAGCGATGCTTCATGCCGATGTGAAGATCGTGACATTGCCCGCGAACCATACTTTCGCCCGCGACATCGGGTTTGAGGTGTACGGCGACGTCGAGCAGGCTTATCAGCGTGCCCTGGCCAAGCATGGAGCGGACGCCAGAGTGGCTTTCGTTCCCTACGGCCGGTACACGGTGCTCGATGTGCAGTAGTTTTGGGGGACGGTTTTCCACAAGGTCAGCATACAAGAAGCCGGGGAGGGACTCTGTTCAAGAGTCCCTCCTTATTGTTGCCGGGTATTTTCCTGTAAGGCTGCTAGCCAGTTTCTCCCCGCATTTCGCGGCAGATCTCGACGAAGCTGTACATCACCCTCGCCGTCAGGCCCCAGATGACGTACTTCCCGTAGCGGTAGAAAAGGACTGGGTAGGCGGCGCGGCGGCGCCAGTCGCGCGTGTAGCCGGGGATGAGCTCGGTGGGGAAGCCGGGCAGCGGCCGGGTGGCGACCTCCATGTCGGCGGAGAGGGGCTCGTTGTCGAGGAAGAATTTCAAAGGGACGGTGAAGACTTCAGCGACTTCGCCGGCCGCGGGCCTGATCGCGGCCGGGTCGGCGATGTAGCCGGCGAAGGGATAGATGATGACGCCGATGGGGCTGACGAGGTAGTCGAGCGGCCCGAGGAGACGCAGGCTGCCGGGCGGCAGGCCGAGTTCCTCGTAGGCTTCCCGCACCGCGGCGTGCTGCGGGTCGGCGTCGGCGGCCTCGATCTTCCCGCCGGGGAAGCATATTTCTCCCGGCTGCCAGGCGAGTTGGGAGGCGCGCACTTCGAAGAGGACCGCCAGTTCGCCGTCCTGAGGCACGAGGGTCACGACGACGGCGGCGGCGAAGTAATCGGTCTCGTTCTGGATTTTGAGGTAGCGCCCGGCGAGTTCATCTGCGAGGGCGCGGCAGAATTGTTCGGCGTGCATTCGCTTCTCTCCCTGGGTTCAGGTTCGGCGTCCGGGGCTTGGTTCTTCGTGGCGGTGGATGTGGACGTGGCCGTCGTCGCCGTGGAGGTGGACGTGGTAGCGTTCGTCGATGAGGTTGGCGGCCAGCAGCAGTTCACGGTTCTGGAGGATGTCGGCCGGACGGCCGTCGGCGGCGATGGTGTGGGCCTCGTTCATGACGATGACCCGTTCGGCCAGTTCGCTGACGGTGTCGAGGTGATGGGTGGCGGTGATGATGGTCTTGCCGGCGGCGGCCAGTTGGGCGAGCGCTTCGAGCATCCACCGCTGGGTGCGGGGGTCGAGGCCGTTGGTCGGTTCGTCGAGGATGAGGACGTCCGGGTTGACGGCCAGCACGGCGGCGATGGCGACCTTTTTCTTTTCGCCGCCGCTGAGGTGATGGGGCATGCGGTCGGCGAGGGGGACGATGCCCACGAAGGCCATTATTTCGTCGGCCCGGCGCCGCGCTTCGGCCGGGGCCAGCCCGAGGGCAAGGGGGCCGAACATGATCTCGTCGAGGACGCTGGCGCAGAATATCTGGACGTCGGCGTTCTGAAAGACGAAGCCCACCCTGCGCCGGAAAGCGGCGGCGAAGGCGTCGTCGCGCATCGCCTGGCAGGTGACGGGCCGGCCGAAGGCGGTAACCCGTCCGGTCGGAAAGATGAGGCCGGCGAGCACCTTTTCGAGGGTGGATTTGCCGCAGCCGTTGGGGCCGAGGAGGGCGACCCGCTCGCCGGCGGCGATGGTGATGGTTACGCCTCTGAGGGCGTCCTCGCCGGGACGGTAGGCGTAGCTGACGTCGTTAAGTTCAAAGACCGGCGTATTTGCCAAGATGAATGCCCCCCAGCAGTATAAAACAGGTGCCGATGACGGCGGCCAGGTAAACGGCTTCGCCCAGTCCGGGGCGCACGGCGGGCGCATGTTGGCCCGCGCCGCCGAAGCCGCGCGCCGTCATGGCGGCGGCTATTTCCCGGCTGTATTCGCCGGCCAGGCGCAAAAAGCCTGCCAGCGTGCCACCAATCCATTCCAGTTTTGCCATGGCGGTCTCGCCGCCGACCAGGCGGCTGCGCCGGCCTAGGAGAAAGTCGGCCAGCAGGAGGAGAAAGAGGAAGAGGTAGCGGTAGGTTAGTTCGAGCACCATGACGAAGACGGCGGGAATGCCAAGGGCCTGGATGGCTTTGGTGAGAACAGGCCAGCGGGTGGTTTTGACGAGCAGTATTACGAGGCCGAGGGAGGCGGCCGAGCGCAGCAGCACCATGGCGGCGGCGGCAAGGCCCTGCCTGGTGACGGCGAGGTCGGCGGGAAGGGCGAGCGGGCCGATGTGCCGTTCGGCCCCGCGGTAGACGTAGAGGAGAGGGTCGCCGGGGGTAACCCAGCTGAATGCGGCCGGCAGGACGACGAGGCCGGCGAAGATGAGGGCCGGCAGCCAGACCCGGATTAGGTAGGCCCGCGGACCGATGCCCGAGGCGATCGCCGTGAGGAGCAGCAGGCCATGGACGGCGGCCAGCGCCGGGATGCTGGCCGTGAGCGCCACAGCGAGCAGGAGCAGTACGGTACCGGCGATTTTGACGCGCGGCTCGAGCGGCTGGAGTAGGCCCGGGCGGGCGGCGACCCCGGTCTGGAGCATGTCTTCGGCCATTATGCTCTGGATGTCGGCGAGGGTTTGGGTCAAATAATCGGCCCGCCGCCAGCGGCGCTTGGCCGCCGGCAGCGGGCTCGGCTCGCCTGTGGAAAGCCAGGTGGGCAAAGATGTCATTTGGACCTCGCTATCGCTTTCATGTAGGCCATGGCGACCAGATAAACGAGCGCCGAACCGAGGAAGGCGGATATGACGTATCCCGCTCTTTCGCCCAAGCCTTTGACGCTGTAGTCGGGGAGCAGGGCCTGCCACCAGGAGGCGGCCTGGTCGATGCCTTTCGGCACGAAGCCGAGCGTCGCCGCCAGGTCTTCGGCGCCCCATTCGCCCCAGGCGGTTCCCTCCGCCAGCAGGCCGAGGGGGGTGAGCAGAGCCATTACGAGAAGTATGAGCCAATAACGCCGCAGCATGATATCCCTCCTCAGCGTCCGGCTTGGCCGGCGACAAGCATCTCCGGCGAGGTTTTGAGCACGTATTTGAGGGCCAGGGCGGTTACCGCCGCTTCGGCGAAGCCCGCGAGGGTAAGATGAGGGATGAGCATGGCGGGGATGGCGACTTCCAGGCCGTAGGGGCAGTAGAGGGGCGTCCCGTCGGCGGCGGTGAAGAGGAGCGGCTGAATGCCGAACTGGACAGCGGCGATCAGGGCAGCGATGTTAAGACCGATGTAGCCGCCCAGGCCGGCGGCGAACAGGCGGCGGGCCGAGTCGGCCTGCGCGTCGCCCGCGGCCAGACGGTAGACGTAATAGCCGGTGAAGGGCATGATGAAGGCCAGGTTGAAGGCGTTGGCCCCGAAGGAGAGCACGCCGCCGTCGCCGAAGAGCAGGGCCTGTATGAGGAGCGCCGCGCTTACGGCGATGACGGCCGCCCATGGCCCGAGGACGATCGCCAGCAGTACGCCGCCGGCGGCGTGGGCGGTGGTGCCGTCGGGGATGGGGATGTTGAACATCATGATGAGGAAGGAGAATACGGCCCCCATGGCCAGGAAGGGGACGCGCGCGGCGTCGAGCCCAGCTCTGGCCGCGGCCGAGGCCCGGTACCAGATGGGCAACATAGCGCCGGTGAGTGTGAGGCAGGTCGATGGGCTCAGGTATCCCTCGGGAATGTGCATAGAGACTCCTCCAGAAAAATAAAATCCACAAATACCCTGGAAATCTTCCGTTTCCTCGGCCTTCGTGGACCTGTCCTATGAATTCAGCTGAAAAACGCGCGCCAATCCCCTTCGTGGGGTTCGGTCAGTGCTTTACCGGTTTAATTATACCCGATTAGGCCAGGAACTGGCAATAACGTACGGTCATTTTTCGATTTCCGCCTTGCCTTCCAGCCCGGGGCTCAGGGTTACTTTGCCGTCGGCGGCGACCATTATCGCTTCGACGCCGGGGAACTGACGCAGTAGTTGCAGGCCGCGTTCCGGGCCGAGGATGAGGAGGGCGGTGCTGAAGATGTCGCCGTCGGCGGAGTTGTTGACCGCCATAGTCACGCTGACCAGGTGACGGGGTTGGCGGCCGGAGCGGGGGTCGAGCACGTGGGAGTAGCGCACGCCGTCTTTCATTATATAGCGCTGGTAGTCGCCCGAGGTCTCCATGGTGTCCCACTCGGTCAGGGCCAGTTTGGCGATGATGGCGTCGGGTTTGCGGGGATGCTGCACGCCGATACGCCAGGGGTTGCCGTCGGGGCGCCTGCCGACGACCCGCACGTCGCCGCCGGCATTGACCAGGGCCGAGGCAATGCCGTGGCTTTTGAGGATGGCGATGGCTTTATCGACGGCGTAGCCTTTGGCGATGCCGCCGAGGTCGAGTTTCATGCCTTCCTTGGGGAGGTAGACGGTGCCGGCGGCGGCGTCGATCGCCACCATGCGGTAGTTGACGAGTGGCAATACTTTTTCGATGTCTTCCTGGGCGGGAACGAAGTCGCCCTTGCGGCCAACGCCCCACAGTTCGGTGAGCGGCCCCACGGTGACGTCGAAGGTGCCTTCCAGCTTGTCTGCCAGCTCGTTCGACCGCTGCATCATGGCGATGAGGTCGGGGTCGACCTTCACTTTAGCGCGGCCGGCGGCCTGGTTGATTTCGGATACCTGGCTGGCGGGGTCGAAATGGTTGGTAATGTCGTGGAGCCGCTTGATTTCGGCAAAGGCGGCCTTGATCGCGCTCTCGGCGCCGGGTCCATAGGCGGTCATTTCGATGATGGTGTCCATGAGGAACTGGGTTTCCTTATAGGGTTTGGCGGCCGGCGGCGCGCCGGGCCGGCAGGCGGCGGCCAGCACGGCGACGGCGAGGATGAGGCCGATCAACAATATCCGCTGTTTCATCGGTGCTCCTTGCGGTTTATTCTGTCTCCCGGGCGCGGGCGACGGCCATCCTGGCGAGCAGCAGGGTGGCGTCGAACTTCTCCAGGGGGACGGTGAAATAGGGGAAGAGCAGCGGCACTTCGGTGCAGCCGGCGAGAACGGCCGCGGCTCCGGCCGCCGCATGGCGGGCCAGCATGGCGTTGAGTTCGTCCAGATAGGGGTTGGCGGCCAATTCACCGGCCTTGACCCGGCGAACGGCTTTGTCGAGCACGGTCTGTTCGTCCTGGTTGGGCAGGCGGAGCGCCAGCCCTTCCCTGGCGAACGCCTGCTGGTATAGACCAAGCCGGACGGTGGCCGCGGTGGCCAGCAGCAGCACCCGCCCCGACAGGGCGCGGTGGTTGGCCGCGATGTAGGCGGCGGCGTTGTCGATCATGCCGTAGAAGGGGATGTCGACCGCGGTCTGCAGCTCGGCCAGCCAGTAATGGGCGGTGTTGCAGGGCATGACGATAAAGTCGGCCCCGGCGGCCGCGAGCAGTTTGGCCGACGCCGCCATGGCCGGCAGGGGGCTCTCGCCGCCCTGCATGATAGCCTCGACCCGCGGCGGGATCTGTGGATTGTTGTCTATTATGATCCGCAGGTGGTCCTGGTCGAGCACCGCCGGCGTATTTTCAACGATTTTCGCGAACAGGTCCACCGTCGCCAGCGGCCCCATGCCGCCGAGGATGCCTACCGTCTTGCTCATGTTTCTGCCTCCGTCGTGTGATTATATTATGTTCGCTCCGGCCTGCTTACTTCCCTCCATCGAGACATCCGCAATCGCCTGTGTATTTTCATGTTACTTTCGGTTTCTTTTTGAGGTGTCGGTTTCATGCCGCCGGTGCGGGGCTTATCGCAATGCACGCCTATGCGATGTCGGGGCCTACAGCCCGCTGGGAACGGAATCAGAAGCCGCCCCGACGAACAGGGAATTTTTTTGTAAAGACAAGCTGGCGGGGCTTCCCCAGGCCATTGACAGATAATTCCGGCAAAAGTAAAATTGAGGTAGGCTAGGTGCCGGGTAAATACTAATTTAGGAGGTCGCGTATGCATCTGTCCAACAAGATCCTCATTGGTCTGGTCCTGGGCGTGATCGTCGGTCTGGTCATGGGCCCCGAAGGACTCGGTTTCGCCAAAAAGTGGATCGCTCCCGTCGGAACGTTGTTCATCAACCTGATCAAGATGATCATCGTTCCCCTCGTGCTGGCGTCGCTGATCGTCGGTGCGTGCAGCTTGGGCGACGTGCGGAAACTGGGCCGCATCGGCGGCAAAACGATCTCATTCTATCTTATCACCACCGCATTCGCCGTCACCATCGGCATCATCGTGGCCCTGATCATGTCGCCTGGCGAAGGTCTCAAGCTGCCGGCCAATGCCGTTTACAAAGGCAAGGAAGCTCCTCCCATAATGGATGTACTTATCAATATCATCCCCACCAGCCCCGTAAAGGCGTTGCTTGATGCCAACATGCTGCAAATCATCGCCTTCGCTCTGTTTATCGGCATAGGCATCACGCTTGTCGGCCAAAAGGCTAAACCGGTCGAGGCTTTTTTCGACGGTTTGGCGGAGGTCACTTATAAAATAGTCGGCATAATCATGGAGCTTGCCCCCTACGGCGTGTTCGCGCTCATCCTCCCGGTCGTGGCCGCCAACGGCCCCAAGGTGCTTATTCCGCTCGCCAAGGTAATCGGCGCCGTCTACATCGGCTGTCTCCTCCATCTGGCCATCACCTACACTTCGGCGCTCAAAATCTTCGGCAATATGAGCCCGATGAGGTTCTTCAAGGGAATCCTGCCGGCCCAGATGATCGCCTTTTCGACTTGCAGCAGCGCAGCTGCCCTGCCGGTGACGATGAAGAATACCCAGGAGAATCTCGGCGTGTCCAAGGAAGTATCCAGCTTCGTGCTGCCGCTGGGCGCGACGATCAATATGGACGGCACGGCCATTTATCAGGGCGCGTCGGCGCTGTTCGTCGCCCAGGTATACGGCATCGATCTGTCGGTAAGCCAGATGCTGATAATCGTGCTGACCGGCACCCTCGCTTCCATCGGCGCCGCCGGCGTTCCCGGCGCCGGCCTGATCATGCTCACCCTGACCCTGCAAGCCGTCGGCCTGCCGCTGGAAGGGATCGCGCTGATCGCCGGCATCGACCGGATACTCGATATGGCCCGCACGACTCTCAATATAACCGGCGACGCGGTCTGCTCCATCTTTATCCAGAACTCCGAAAACAAACGCAGCCATTCGACGCCGTCCGTCTCCGCCTGATATTGCCCGCGGCGGCTGACCAGGCAAAGGCAAAGCGTTAGTTTCCAAACGTAAAAACGTAACACGTTTTTTAAAGCACTCTGCGGAGTGCTTTTTTCTTCGGGGCGCCAAAAGCATCCAAATTGGCCATAATTGGCCATATCGGGCGATTTTGACGTATTATCGTGTAGTATTTTGTTGTTACGAAGGAATAGGCTGGTTTATAGAGAATTTTTGCATGGCTGACACAGTATTCGATAGCCGCACATTGAGGCCGGCGATTACTTCGCCTTGTTATCAGCGCAATTTTCCTAACTTTCAGGTAATTTACGGAAACCGAAAAGGAGGCGGGGTTTGGTTCAGAAGCTCCTTCGGCTCAGGTATTTTTTCCTTATATTCGGCAGTTGGGAGTGATATGATTGAAGCAACATCAGAAGCTGCTCCTCGGCTTTCTCCTCGGTGTCATTTGCGGATTGATCGGTTTTTATTACCTGCCGCCGACAATTTTTCCCTTCATGAAGACGGTGACGGATCTCTGCGCCCTCGCCGGCGCAATTTTCCTCCGCCTGGTTTTTATGGTCGTAGTGCCGCTGATCGTCGCGGCGATCATCCTCGGGGTGTTCGAGCTCGGCAAGGGCCGCGGTCTCGGCAAGGTGGCCGGCCGTTCCCTGGTGTTCACCCTCATTCTGAGCAGTATGGCGGTTATCATCGCCGTCGCGCTGACCGGCATTCTCCAACCGGGCGCCGGTCTGCAATTTGACAAGAACGCCCTCGCTTCCAACGCTTCGGCGCTGACGATCACCAAGAACGCGCAGGCGGCGGCGAGTAAACCCTGGACCCAGTATATCGTAGATCTGCTGCCCAGAACCCCATAGATTCGGCTGCGAGGGCTTTTTCCGGCGAGATCGTCGCCTTGATGTTCTTCTCCCTCATCTTCGGCTATGCCCTCAGTATCGTCATAAAGAGCGACGAACATCCCTTGATCCAGTTTCTCGACGGCGTTTTCAAGGTTTCGATGAAGGTCATCGATTTTGCCATCCAGATCGCTCCCTACGGTATCTTCGGCCTGGTGTTCAACACCGCCTACAAGATGGGGGCAGGCTTCCTGCAGAATCTCGCTTTCTTCGCTTTCACGGTCGTGCTGGGTCTGCTGATTCAGCAGTTCGTGGTCTACGGGACGGCGCTCAAGCTGGTAGCCAACGTTTCGCCATGGGATTATTTTAGGAAGTGCAAAGAAGTATATCTGTACGCCTTCTCGACGGCTTCTTCCAACGCCACGCTGCCGGTAGCCATGGAAGCCGCCGAACATACCCTCAAGCTGCCGCCGCAGATCGCCCGTTTCGTGCTTACCATCGGGGCGACCGCCAACCAGAACGGCACGGCGCTGTTCGAAGGCGTAACCGTCCTCTTCCTGGCTCAGGCTTACGGCATCGACCTTTCCCTGGGCAGCCAGTTTCTGATCGTGCTGATGTCCGTCCTCGCCGGCGTAGGCACGGCCGGCGTACCGGGCGGCTCGCTGCCGCTGATTGTGGTGCTGCTCGTGCAGGTCGGCATCCCCGCGGAAGGCATCGCCCTCATCCTCGGCGTCGACCGTTTCCTGGATATGTGCAGAACGACGCTGAATGTCTCCGGCGACTTGGTAATCGCCCGCCTGGTAACCGGCAGCGGCGCTTCGGAAATAACCGCGCAGGACCTTGCCGCCAAAGAATGACAGGTAGCTTACCGGTACGACGGGGCGGGCGCCGAACCCCGGGCGGGTGCAGCGCCGTTTCCTGCCGGCAAACTATTTAGAGGATTTTACCCGCCGGCACCGAAATTATCACGGCATAGAAGCCATTCCGCCTCTTTGTTCGCAAAGGGTATTCAGGAGGTATTGCCATGAATCTTGCCCGCTTTCCACGCCGCCGTTATACCGAGGGGCCGACCCCCCTCGAGTTTCTGCCCCGCCTGTCGTCCGCCCTTGAAGGTCCTGCCGTTTATATCAAGCGCGACGACCTGCTCGGCCTTGCCGCCGGCGGCAATAAGACCCGCAAGCTGGAGTTTCTCGTCGCCGATGCCCTCGCCCAGGGGGCCGATACGCTCATTACCTGCGGCGCCGTCCAGTCCAACCACTGCCGCCTTACCCTGGCCGCGGCCGTGAAGGAGGGGCTCAAGTGCCGCCTGGTATTGGAGGAGCGCGTTCCCGGTAGCTATAAGCCCCAGGGCAGCGGCAACAATTTCCTCTTCCACCTCCTCGGCGTTGAAGCCGTCAAGGTCGTGCCGGGCGGCGCGGACATGCTGAAGGAAATGGAGGCCGTGGCCGCCGAGCTGGCTGCCATGGGCCGCAAGGCTTACGTCATCCCCGGCGGCGGCTCGAACGAGATCGGCGCTACCGGTTACGTGGCCTGCGCGGAGGAAATCCTCGCCCAGTCTTTCGACAAAGGTATAAGCTTCGATTACATCGTCACCACCAGCGGCAGCGCCGGCACCCACGCTGGCCTGCTGACCGGATTTTTCGGCAACAACAGCAATATTCCGGTTATCGGCATCAACATCAGCCGCAAGAGGGACGTACAGACGGAGCTGGTCTACAATCTCGCGCAGGCGACCGCGAAGCGGGTCGGCCTCAGGCAGCCCATCCCCCGCGAGGCGGTGAACTGCATCGACGAATACGTCGGCCCGGGCTATTCTCTCCCGACCGCCGAGATGGTGGAGGCGGTGGAGATGGTGGCCCGCCTCGAAGGCATCCTTCTCGACCCGGTCTACACCGGTAAGGCTATGGCCGGCCTCATCGGCCTGATCCGCAAGGGTTATTTCAAGAAGAGCGATAAGGTCCTGTTTGTCCATACGGGCGGCTCGCCGGCCCTGTTCGCCTATGCCGAGACCTTTTACGGAGCGGGCGGCAAATAACAGTTGTGATGAAGGAGCCTTTCAGGCTCCTTTTTTATAAATGCCATTAATTGAAGGAGGGCTAACAGATGAGCTGCCGCAGCCAGTATCTGCGCACGGTCAATTTTCAGGGAGACGGCCTGCGGGCCGGAACATGCTGGGATGAGGGAGATTTGGCCAAGCCGCAGATCCTTATCGACACCGCCCACGGGGACAGCCACCCCGGCAGCGTCCATCTCGGCCGGCTGGCGGAGGAGGCGAAGCTCTCGGTCGCCGAAAGCCGGGGCAAGGCCGCCCTGTACGCCGTCACCGACATGTGCGACGGGATCGCCATGGCCCACGACGGTATGAATTATTCGCTCGTCAGCCGCGAAATCATGGCCTTTATGTATGAAATTCATGCCTTGGCTTCGCCGTTCGACGGCTGCCTGTTCATGGCTTCGTGCGACAAGTCCATTCCCGCCCAGCTGATGACCATGCTGCGCCTCGACCTGCCGTCCGTCCACGTGCCGGGCGGCGCGATGCTGAGCGGCCCCGATTTCATGTCCTCGGAAATCCTCTACGGCGCGGGTGACCGGTTCGCAAAGGGAGAGCTAACCCAGCAGGCGCTGTCCTACTACACGATGAACTGCTGCCCCAGCGCCGGCGCCTGCCAGTTCATGGGCACGGCCAGCACGATGCAGACGATGTCCGAAGCCCTGGGGTTGGCTCTGCCCGGCACTGCCCTCGTACCGGCTTACAGCATGCACCTCAGCCGCTACGCCCGCCAGGCCGGCCGCCAGATCGTGGCGAACGTCGGCCAGGACCTGCGGCCCCGCAGGTTCGTGACCAGAAAGAATTTTCTCAACGCGCTGACCGTCCACGCCGCGCTCGGGGGATCGACCAATGCTCTCCTCCATCTGCCGGCCATCGCTCATGAGATCGGCATCGAAATAAGTCAGGAGGATTTCGATGCGGTCAACCGCCGCACCCCGGTGCTGGTGAGCTTCAAGACTGGCGGCCAGTGGCCGACCGAGCTCTTCTGGTACGCCGGCGGGGTGCCGGCCGTGATGCGCGAGCTGGGTGACATGCTCCACCTCGATGCCATGACCGTGACCGGGAAAACGGTCGGCGATAATCTCGCCGAGTTGGAAGCGTTGGGCTGGTTCGCAGCCGTGCAGAGCTATCTGATCAACTACCGCCTGAGCGCCGCCGACATCATCAAGACCCGCCGGAACCCCGTGAAGCCTCAGGGCAATATCCGCATCCTCAAGGGCAACCTGGCGCCCGACGGGGCGGTGATCAAGCTGTCCGGCGTCGATGAGGCCATCCACAATTTCCAGGGCCAGGCTAAAGTCTTCGCTTCGGAGGAGGAGGCTGTCGCCGCGCTTTTACGGGGCGACATCGGCCCCGGCACCGCCGTTTTCATCCGCGGCGAGGGACCGAAGGGGTCGGGGGTGCCGGAGATGCTCCGCACCACCGAAGCGTTCTGGAACATGCCGGAGTTATCCAAAAGCGTAGCTCTCTTCACCGACGGGCGCTTTTCGGGTGCCACCCGTGGCCCGGCCGTCGGCCACATCGCCCCCGAGGCCGCCGAGGGCGGACCGATCGCTTATCTAGAGGACGGCGACCTCATCAGGATGGACGTCGCCGCCCGCCGTCTCGACGTCGTGGGCGTGAACGGCCAGCCGCTGCCGCCGGAAGAGATCGAGCGGGTCTTCGCCGCCCGCAAGGCGAAAAATCCCCCGCTGCCCGCTAAAGCCGACACCCCGGTGCTGCGGCTTTACAAGAAATTGGCCCTCGGCACCGACCGTGGCGGCGGCTTCGGTTTGTAGTTCACAGGCTGGCCCAGCTCCCGCTTTCAGCCGTCACACTGTGCTGTATCTCGTACCCATATCCTGCCTGACAAACAGACAAAACCCGCTCGCGTATGCGAGCGGGTTTTCGTAATCAGCGGCTACCTATCCTCCCAGGCCGTCGCCAGCCAAGTACTTTCGGCGTATAGGGGCTTAACTGCCGTGTTCGGTAT
>JALHDI010000243.1 GCA_022839045.1 Sporomusaceae bacterium | reverse complement strand
CCAGCGCGACGAAGACGAGGATGACGATCAGGCCGAGGACATCAAGGCGGTGGGCAAAGCGTTTGGCTAGCAAAGCGGAACCCTCTCCCTCTGGAAAATCTTTTTCTCTAGCCGTTCGGGTCGGGAAGCTCACTCTTGGCCACCCGGTATACCACCTGGTGGACCGGGATAGCCAGCACGGCGTTGTAGCCAAGCACAAAGAGGGTATTGTCCACGGCGGTGGTCACGTCCACCTTGAACCCGAGGAAAACGAGCAGCGCGATCATGACGGCGTTGTTGAAAATTGTCGCGACCAATACCGCCAACAGCGGCAGGAGAACCTTCTCCTTGAAGACCTTGCGCTCCATGTGGCCGGCGATATAGCCGACGGCCGTCTTCGAAAGAATGCTGACGCCGAAGATGTTGCCGGACGCCAGATCCTGCAGGAGCCCGGCGAAGAAGCCCATCCCCACCCCCTGCTCGCGGCCGAGCAGCAGCCCGGCGGATACCACCACGAGCAGCAGCAGGTCGGGGCGAACGCCGCCCACGGTGATGAGCGGCAATAAAGTGGCCTGGATGACGAGCGTAAATACGATGACGAGCCCCCAGACAAACGGCCTCATTGGCCCGCCCCCTTCGGCGCGGGCCGGGCCGGAACGGAGCCCGGCGGCGCCGGGACCGGCTCGCGGGAGCGTAAGATCACGGCTACCTCCTCTAGTCTATCAAAATCGGCTGCTGGCTTCAAGACAGCATATTTTAGCAACCCGCCTTCCTCGTTGACGACATCGGTGACTTCGCCGACGAGGATCCCCTTGGGATAGATGCCGCCGAAACCGGAAGTGATGACCTTATCGCCCTTGATAATGTCGGCATCGCGGGCGAGGTTTATCATCTTCGGGGCGAGCGGCTTGGCGGGATTGCCCTCGACGATCGCCGCCACCCGCGACTCGGGACGCTGCACGATGGCGCCTACGGCGCTGCGGGGATCGAGGATGAGCTGCACCTTGGCGGAGTTGTTATAGGCCTGCACCACGCTGCCCACCAACCCCTGGGGGGTGACGACCGCCATATCCTTGGCCACGCCCTGGGCGGTGCCGCGGTTGATGATGATGACGTTCGTCCAGGCGGCCGGGTCGCGGGCGACGACGGCGGCGACGACGGTGTCGAACTGCGGCGCGGCCTTGCGATAATCCAGCAGAGCCTTGAGGCGGACATTCTCGGCTACGATCTCGGTATTGCTGATGCTCTCCCGGCGGAGGTTCTCGATCTCCTCCCTCATGGCCTGGTTATCGCGGTAGACGCTGAAAAGATCGCCGACGGCCGCGCCGGTATGGCGGATGGTATAGCCGACCTTGGAAATGACGTATTCCACCGGTGTCAGGACGACGGTGACGATACGTTCGCTCCAGTAAAAATTGTACTTGCCGCGGGCCGCGGAAAGAGCAAGCAAAAAGACGGTTAGCACAGCAACCGCAAGGATGACCGCCTTCTTGTTCAAAAACCGCACGAGCTTCCTCTCCTAATCACAACAAATCAAGGCGTGGCTCAGCCGAACTTTTTCGGCATCATCAGCACGCGTTTCAAAAGATCTATGCTCTCCAGCGCCTTGCCCGTGCCCACGCCCACGCAGGTCAGCGGGTCTTCGGCGATGTTGACGGGCATGCCCGTTTCCTTGCTGAGCAGCCGGTCGAGGCCGCGCAGCAGCGAGCCGCCGCCGGTCATGATGATGCCGCGGTCCATGATGTCGGCCGCCAGCTCGGGCGGGGTTTTCTCCAGCGTCACCTTCACCGCCTCGAGGATGCCGTAGACTGGCTCGCTCAAGGCCCGCTGCACCTCGTGGGCCCGGATGGTCAGAGTCTTCGGCAGACCGGTGACGAGATCGCGGCCGCGGATCTCGTACGATTCGTCCTCGGCGGGAGGCACGGCCGAGCCGATCCTTATCTTGGCCTCCTCGGCGGTCCGCTCCCCGATCATGAGGTTATAAGTACGTTTGAT
>JALHDI010000242.1 GCA_022839045.1 Sporomusaceae bacterium | reverse complement strand
GAAAAAAGGATTTTTCGCCAGATGACGCGTCACGCCTCCGGTTCCGCCGGGGGCGTTTTTTCAATCCAGTTGCACCCTTCGCCATACTTGAACTCTGCCCAGCGGCGGCGAATCACGTCGCAATATTTCTCGTCCAACTCCATCGTACGGCAGATTCGCCCGGTCTGCTCACAAGCGATCAAGGTGCTTCCCGAACCGCCAAAGGTGTCGAGCACGATTTCGTCGCGCTGACTGGAGTTTTTGAGCAAATAAATCAGCATTTCCACTGGCTTCATGGTCGGGTGAACTGAATTGCAGCGCGGTTTGTCGTATTCCATGACCGTAGTCTGACTGCGGTCGTTATACCAATTGTGTGCCGCGCCGTCTTTCCAACCGTAGAGAATCGGTTCATGAATCCAATGAAAATCCTGTCTGCCAAGCACTAACGAGTTCTTTTTCCAGATCAGGCACTGACGCACCTGAAGCGACACGTCATGGCAGGCTCCCCGGAAATTGTAGCCCTCGGAGTCGGCGTGGAAAATGTAGAAACTCGCGCCCGGCTTGAGACGCGCCTTGACGTTGCCGAAGGCGGTTTTGAGAAACTCGCGGAACGCCGAATCGCTCATGTCGTCGTTTTCAATGGTGAGTCCGTTCGAACTTTCGTAGGCGACGTTGTAAGGCGGATCGGTGAGCCACAAATCGGCTTCGGCGTCGCCCGTCAGTTTGCCGACATCGGCGGCGTCCGTCGCGTCTCCGCACATCAGCAGATGGCCGCCGAGGCGGTAGATTTCGCCGCGCCTGCTGACGGGTTCGTCCGGCTGTTCGGGAACCGCGTCCGGATCGGTCTCGCCGGCGGCGACCGTGTCGTTCGCGCCACCGTTCAGCAGCCGGTCGAGTTCCTCCGAATCGAAACCCAGAAGGGACAGGTCGAAATCCGCCTCCTGCAATTCCCTGATCTCCAGGGGCAGAAGATCGAAATTCCATTCGGCGATTTCGCCGGTCTTGTTGTCCGCGATTCGGTACGCCTTCACTTGTTCCGGCGTCAGCTTGTCGGCAACATAGACGGGGACCTTCGTGAGCCCCAGCTTTTGCGCCGCCTTCAGCCGCGAATGGCCGCAGATGATGACGAAGTCCCTGTCCACCACGATGGGCGAGTTCCAGCCGAACTCCCTGATGGATTTCGCCACAGCGTCGA
The DNA here is from genome assembly GCA_022839045.1 of Sporomusaceae bacterium. The sequence goes on along the minus strand of JALHDI010000242.1, from coordinate 847 downwards.
TGGCCTTGTCGTTGATTCGCGGGTTGTTCTCGTAGGGCTTCAGCAGCCCGATGTCGATTTCCTGGATAATCATGCCTCAGTCTCCTCCTCGGTGATTTCCGGCGTGAGCGCCTGCCAGTCGCAGCCTTCGCCATGCACGAACTCCGCCCAGCGCCTGCGGATGACATCGCAGTACTTCGGGTCGAGCTCCATCATTCTGCACTTGCGACCGGTCTGCTCGCAGGCGACGAGCGTCGAGCCGGAGCCGCCGAAGTTGTCCAGGACGATGTCCTCGCGGGCGGTGCTGTTCCTGACGAGATAGACCAGCATCTCCACCGGCTTCATCGATGGATGCACGTCGTTGCATCTCGGCTTGTCGAACTTAAGGGCGTTGGTCTGGCTGCGGTCGTTGAACCAGCGGTGGGCGGCGCCCGCCGTCCAGCCGTAGAGACAGCTCTCGGTTATGTAGTGGTAGTCGAAGCGTCCCAGGACCAGTGCGTTCTTGACCCAGTAGAGCGTCTCGTGCACCTCCAGGCCAGCCTGCTGCGCCGCCAGCCGGAAGTTGGCCGATTCGCTGTCGCTGTGGAAGATGTAGAAGGATGCGCCTGGGGCCAGGACGCCTGACGCTGCTCCGAATGCGCCGTCCAGGAATTTCCTGAAGTCCTCGCTCGGCATGTCGTCGTTTGCGATGGTGAGGCCCGTCGAGCCCTCCAGCGCCACGTTGTACGGCGGGTCCGTGAGGTAGAGGACAGCCTGCTCGTCGCCCATCAGCATCGCCGTGTCCTCCGGCTTCGTGGAGTCGCCGCACATCAGGCGGTGGTTTCCAAGCCGATAGACCCTGCCTGGCTGCGAGCACGCCTCGTCGGGG
>JALHDI010000241.1 GCA_022839045.1 Sporomusaceae bacterium | reverse complement strand
ATGGAGGTGGTGGTGGTCTTGCCGTGGGCGCCGGCCACGGCGATGCCGCGGCGCTCGTCCATGAGGGCGGCGACCATTTCGGAGCGGTGGTATATGGGCAGCCCCTGCGCCTTGGCGGCGGCGATTTCGGGGTTGGTGCCGGCGATGGCGGTGGATACGACGATGGCTTCGGCGCCGGCGATGTTGGCGGCGTCGTGACCGATGATTATTTGGGCTCCGAGTTGCTGGAGCCTATGTATGGTTTCGGATTTGGCGATGTCGGAGCCGCTGACGGCGTAGCCCTTGGCCAAGAGTACTTTGGCGATGGCGCTCATGCCTGCGCCGCCTATGCCGACGAAGTGGATGCGGTTTAGGTTGTCGAGCAACGGATTACTCCCCTTTCCTGCCTGACGGCGCCTCCAGCGTAATGTTATTGTATGCGGGGGGCGGTGGTGGTGTGAATTTTAGTTGGGGCGGTTGCCGGCGAGGTCGATGGCAAGCCTGGCGATCGCGGCCGCCGCTTCGGGGCGGCCGAGTTCTTTGCTGGCGCTCGCCATGGCGGCAAGGCGGGCCGGGTCGCCGAGGAGGGCCTCGATGGTGTCGGCGAGGCGCGAACCGCCGAGGTCGGCGTCGCGGATGACGACGGCGGCGCCGCGGCTTTCGAGGACGCGGGCGTTATGTTCCTGGTGATTTTCGGCCGCGTACGGGTACGGGATGAGGACGGCCGGGATGCCGCGGGCGGTGAGTTCGGCGAGGCCGATGGCGCCGGCGCGGAAGACGGCGAGGTCGGCGGCCGCGAGGGCCTGCGGCATGTTGTAGAGGTAGGGAACGATGCTAATATTTCCAGTTTTGGCAATATCTATTCCCCGCCCGGACAGCAGGCCAACTATGTTATTATACTCCCCGCTGCCGGTGGCGTGCAAGATTTGTATTCCGGGACGGCCGGCGAAGCGGGCGTGGACGTCGGCCATGGCGGTATTGATGCTGCGGGCGCCGCGACTGCCGCCGGCGACGAGGATGGTGAGCTTTTCGGGGGAGAGGCCGAGGGCCCGGAGGCTGTCGGCGCGGTCGGCGGTGAGGACTTCGGGACGGACGGGGTTGCCGGTGACGACGACCTTGTCCCTGTTCACGCCAAAATTTTTCGCCGCTTCGGCGTAGCCGACGGCGATTTTGCCGACGAAGCGGGCGAGGATGCGGTTGGTGACTCCGGGGATGACGTTCTGCTCCTGGATGATCGCCGGGATGCCGAGGAGGCTGGCGGTGAGGAGGACGGGGCCGCAGACGTAGCCGCCGGTGCCGATGACGATGTCGGGGCGGAACCGGCGGATGACGGCGAACGATTCGAGGAGGCCGGCGAAGGTTTTGAGGAGGGCGCGGAGGTTGCCGAGGGTGAGGCGGCGCTCGATGCCGCCGGCGCCGACGGTAGCGAAGGGGAAGCCTTCCTTGGGGACGATGTCGGCTTCGAGGCCCTGTTTGGTGCCGACGAAGAGGATGTCGGAGGGCTCGATGTCTTGTATGGCGCGGGCGATGGTGAGGGCGGGGTAGATGTGGCCGCCGGTGCCGCCGCCGGAGATTATGACTTTCATAGGATCGCTCCCCTATTTCCCAAAAGTATTGTGCGCAGGCCGTTCAGGGCTTCGCAGGCAAGGCGGCTCCGTCAAGCGCGACGCGACGCGTACTCGGAACGTACGCTAGCAAGCGCTTGGCGGAACAACGCAGCTTGCGGAGGCATCAACGGCCTGCCCCTTCATTTCAATGAAACGTATCGTGAGATATTGAGCAATATCCCAACCCCTGCGAGGGTGAAAATGAGCGCAGACCCGCCGAAGCTCAGAAAAGGTAATGGTATGCCGGTTACGGGCATGGAGGCGGTGACGACGGCGATGTTCATGAGCGCCTGGACGATGATCATGCTGGTGAGGCCGGCGGCGAGGATGCTGCCGTAGATGTCGGGGGCGGCGATGGCGACTTTGAGGCCGCGCCAGGCGAAGAGGAAGAAGAGGACGATGACGGTGACGGTGCCGATGAGGCCGAGTTCTTCGCCGAG
>JALHDI010000093.1 GCA_022839045.1 Sporomusaceae bacterium | reverse complement strand
ACGACGTTGGGCGGCATGGTGAGGGTGAGGTCGGCGTCGAGGATGGCGATGTCGGGGATGAAGGCGGGGGTGCGGAGGCCGATTTTGAGGTTTTGGTCGCGGAAGGTGACGACGGCTACTTTGGTGACTTCGCTGCCGGTGCCGGAGGTGGAGGGGACGGCGACGAGCCGGATGGCTTTGCGGGCGGCGGGCAGGGTGCCGGCGATGGCGGCGGCGAAGTCGAGCGCCGGGTATTCGGTGAAGAGGGTCATGACTTTGGCGGCGTCGAGGGCCGAGCCGCCGCCTACGGCGACGACGAGGTCGGGGGCGAAGGGGCGCATTTTGGCTACGCCGGCGAGGATGGCGGCGGTGTCGGGGTTGGCGGGGACGCCGGCGTGGACGAGGGTGGCGCAGCCTTGGGCCTGGAGGAGTTTTTCTATTTTGGCGACGACGCCGGTTTTGAGCATGGAGGAGCCGCCGGTGACGATGACGGCGCGGCGGGCGGGGACGGACGCGAGGTGTTCGAGGGAGCCGCGGCCGCAGACGAGGGCTTGGCCGCCGAGGATGATTTCTTTCATGCTTGATTACCTCCTGTAGGGTTGATGTTAGGTTATTTCCTTCCGGGGAGGCGAATTCCTGCCTAAAAAAGGAAAGAAGCGGGTAAACCCCGCTTCGCGTTTCAGGGGACCGGCTGATAGCCGTCGACGACGATGCGGATTTTGCCGCCGTGGGGGTCGAAGAGGAGGCCGTGGACGGGTATTTCCGCCGGGATGAGGGGGTTGGCACGGATGCGGGCGACGACCTGGGTGACGTTAATTTCGGGGTGTTGGATGTCGTCGAGCCAGGCGAAGAGTTTTCTGTCGATCATTTTGATGGCGTCGGGGGATATGCCGCGGGCGAGCATTTTGGCGGTGAGGTCGGCCGGGCTGGTGCAGGCAGCGCCGCAGTCTTCGTGGCCGATGACGAGTATTTCTTTGACGCCGAGTTCGAAGATGGCGAGGAGGAGGCTGCGGATGCTGGCTTCGAAGGGGCCGGTGACGGAGTTGCCGGCGTTTTTGATGACGACGGCGTCTTCCCGCCGGATGCCGACGGCGGGTTCGAGGAAGTCGACGAGGCGGGTGTCCATGCAGGTGAAGACGGCAAGTTCGCGCCGCGGCAGTTTGCTGGGTTTGGGCGTCGTCCGGGAGAAGTGGGTCGGCAGGCGGGCGACGAATTGGCGGTTGGCTTGAAGGATCTGATCCAGTACGTTCACTGATATCGCTCCCTTCTTGGGCGGCAGAGGATTGCTCCGGCGCTTTACCGCTATGGCCGGGTTTTGATTATTTTTTCCCGGCCGGTGTTTTTTCCTGTTTCGGTAAGTAAATATCATGGTTGCGCGCCGGGGCCGGCGGCACGGCCGGGAAAAGAAAAAAGCGGCCGCGGGCGGCCGCTTGGGGTGCGGGGGGACGGGAAGGGGACGGCGGGTTGCCGCCGGCGTCACCGCTCCGATGGCGCGGGGGCGGCGAGTGTCCGCCGTTCGTGGGCGAGCAGCCATTCTTTTTTGTCGAGGCCGCCGCCGTAGCCGGTGAGGCTGCCGTCGGCGCCGATGACGCGGTGGCAGGGGATGAGGATGGGGAGCGGGTTGCGGCCGTTGGCGGCGCCGACGGCCCTTACGGCGGCGGGGTTGCCGACGGCGGCGGCGAGGTCCCGGTAGGAGATGGCGGCGCCGTAGGGGATGGCGGCCAGTTCGGCCCAGACGGCGCGCTGGAAGGGGGTGCCGTGGAGCCGGAGGGGGACGGTGAACCGGGTGAGCCGGCCGGCGAAGTAGGCGGCGAGTTCGGCGAGGGCCTGCGCGAGACAGGCGGGCGCGGCGGGGTCCGGCGGGCCGACCGCGGGGACGAAGCGGACGGCGACGATGCCGGCCAGCTCGGCGGAGACGGCGAGGGGGCCGATGGGGGTGGCGAGGCAGGCTGTGGCTAGCTGTGTCATGGCGTGACCTCCCCGGTTTGGAGCCGGCGCCAGGCGCGGGGCGAGAGGCCGGTGCGCGCCCGGAAGGCGGCGAAGAAGCGCGAGGGGGAGCCGAAGCCGACGGCGTAGGCGACGTCGGTGCCGGTGAGGGCGCCAGCTGTGAGGAGGGCTTCGGCTTTGCGGATGCGGACGGCGTGGAGGTATTCCCGCGGTGATTGGGCGGTGTGGTGTTTGAAGAGGCGGGCGAGGTGGGAGCGGGTGAGGCCGAGTCGGCCGGGAAGTTCGCCGAGGATGGCGGGGTTGTCGTATTCGCTTTCGAGGAGGACGCAGGCGGCCCGGACGGTGTCTTGGGCGGGGTCGAGGGCGGCGTCTGGGCGGCAGCGTTTGCAGGGCCGGAAGCCCTGGGCGAGGGCGGCGGCGGCGCCGGGGAAGTAGACGGTGTTTTCGCGGCGCGGCGGCCGCGATTTGCAGGAGGGGCGGCAGAAGATGCCGGTGGTTTTGACGCCGTAGCAGAAGCGGCCGTCGTAGCTGGGGTCGCTTGCGGCGACGGCCCGCCACATGGTTTCTTCGGTGTAGTTTTCCATGGCGCACCTCGCGTGGTTTTTCTGTTTATAGGATATCACAATGCGGCGGTTTTTGCGTCCCGGTTTGTGCTGTGTTATTCGCTGGGCCGCTGGCGGAGGGAGGATTTGCCATCGGGAGGACAGAATAGCAGAATAAAAGGGCATTTTGCAGATGTGGAGGAAGCTATGCGCAAGGTGATTTTTGCTGTAATGATTGCCGGCCTTTGCCTTACGGCGCTCCCGGCGGCGGCCCAGACGATCGTTTTCGTGCCGTTCGACAACCGCCCGGTGAGTCTGGATTATGTGGCTGATACCGCGAGGGCCGCGGGGCTTGAGATTGTGACGCCGCCGGCGGCGCTGCTGGGGAGCCGGACGGAGCCGGGAAATCCGGACGCGCTGTGGGCGTGGCTGGCGGATAATATCCGCACGGCGGATGCGGCGGTGGTGTCGAGCGATGCGATGCTGTACGGCAGCCTGGTGGCGTCGCGCCGGCACCATTTGCCGGAGGCGGTGATCGCGGAGCGGCTCGACCGCTTTTATGCCCTCAAGCTGGCGAATCCGGGAACGCGGCTGTATGTTTTCGGGACGATCATGCGAACGCCGCAGGCGAGCGCCGGCGGGGTGGAGCCCGATTATTACGAGGTGCACGGGCCGAGGATTTTCCGCCTGACGGCGCTCCAGGACAAGGCGGAGACGGCCGGGCTGACGCGCGGCGAGGAGGCGGAGCTGAAGGCTCTGCGGGAGGCGCTGCCGGAGGAGGTACTGGCGGACTGGTTCGAGCGGCGGGATAAGAATTTCGCGGCGAACGTGCGCCTGGTGGAGTACGCGAGGAACGGGATTTTCGCGTATTTCCTGCTGGGACGCGACGATTGCTCGCCTTTTTCGCAGTCGCATATGGAGTCGCGGATGATCGCCGCCGAGACGGCGGGGCTGCCGGCTTCGAAGTTCGCGACTTTCCCGGGCGCCGATCAGTTGGGAATGCTGATGCTGGTGCGGGCGGCGAACAACGCCGTGGTGCGCATTCCGCTGGTGCGGGTTTTTTACGCGCCGGGGGCGGGGCCGGATACGGTGCCTTCGTATGAGGATGTGCCGATCGGCCGGACGGTGAACGAGCATGTGGTGGCGGCCGGCGGGCTGCTGCTGACGGGGACGGGGCCCGATCTGGTGCTGGCGGTGAATACGCCGGAGGACGGGGTGACGCATGAGGCGAACAGCCCGTCGAACCGCGGGCGGGTGACGGCGTCGGCGTATGTTTTCGCGGGCGAGGTGGCCGCCAGCGTCGCCGGGGGCGAGCCGGTGGCGGTGGGTGACGTGGCGTACGCGAACGGGGCGGATAACGCGCTGATGACGGAGCTGGCCCGCCGCGGACTGCTTTTTAAGCTGGATGCGTATTCGGGCTGGAATACGGCGAGCAATACGCTGGGCTACGCGATCGGCCAGGGTCTGCTGGCGCCGCGGATGACGGCGGCGGCGAAGGACCGCCTGTTGGCAACGAGGCTGCTGGACGACTGGGCTTACCAGGCGAATGTGCGCGGGGCGCTGGGGCGGGAGGTGCTGTACCCCGCCGGCGGCAACTGGTTTTATCTCAATGAGCTGTCTCCCCGCCTGACGACGGAGGCGACCCGGCGGCTGAAGGGGTTCGCGGCGGCGAAGTTCCCGGCGTATCCCGTCGATAGGCTGAAGGTGGGCTTCCCGTGGAACAGGATGTTCGAGGTGGATATAGAATTGTAGGAAAAAGCGGCTGGCAGTGCGCCAGCCGCTTTTTTTTGCGTATGGTGCGGCGGTTGTTTAGGAAGCTCCCGATGCAAGGCGCACCGGAGACTGACACCACCGTTTCCTCCGCGACAACGTTTATATGTGTTGTTTGCACAGGATCGGTTTAACAGCATCGCGCGTACACGAACGTACGCTGAGGATGGCAGCCGAGGAGCAACGCCGCAGATGGACTTCCTAGGCAACCGCCTAGTAGCTTATCAGGGCGGCGAGCAGGAGGCCGGCCGAGACGCTGAGGAAGGCGGAGAATATGCCGACGGCGATGTTGCCCTGGGGAATTTCTTTGACGACGGTGAAGGGGGTGATGAGTTCGAATATGTAAAAGACGATCACCTGGAAGATGATGCCGATGAGGCCCCAGATGACGAGGTCGACGAAGTTGACGGCGTGGAAGACGGCCGAGGCGAGGACGAGCGACAGGCCGAGGATTTTGCCGCCGAGGTCGCAGGCGGCGGCTTGGGCGGCGCAGGCTTTGCGGCGGTCGGTTTCGTCGCCGTCGGCGATGAGCCGGAGTTCTTTGTACGGGGTGGTGAGCATGAAGAGGAAGATGCCGAGCCCCAGCAAGGGCAGCGAGACGCCTAGATAGCTGAGAAAGTTGACGATGTTTGCCCATTGGCTACCCAATGTGATCAGCCTCCTTGTTGTTCGCCGTCACTTAAGCGAGACGGACGGGGACGAAGTATGCCAGGTCGTCGGTTATCAGGCCGCCCATGCGGGCGGCGACGGCGGCCGGTTGGCCGTTGATGATGAAGGAGCCCCAGACGAGCCGCCCGGTTTTCGGGCCGTCGAGGGTCGGCAGTTCGGCGGTTTCGAGGTCCTGGTACCGCTGGTAGACCATGGGCTGGTCCCAGTAGTGCCGCTCATAGTCGCGGGCGATGACCGCGCCGTCGGCGGCGTGGACGGTTACGCCGCCGCCCTCCCGCCCGAGCACGGGTTTGGCGACGTAGGGGCAGCGGCCGGCGAAGCGGTTTTCGTAGTAGGTGGGCAGCATGTGGGCGTCGATGGCGTCCTGTTCGGCGGCGGTGAAGAAGCCGCCGGCTTCGCGGAGCGACCAGACGAGGGCCTGGATGGCTTTGCTCTGGGCGATGAGGGCGCCGGGGGGGTTGATGACGGCCAGCCGCCCGCGGGCGATGAGGCTGAGGACGTGGGCGCCGGTGGGGTAGCCGTCGTCGTCGCGGTCGGCGGCCAGCAGGCCGATGGGGTGCAGGCGGTACCAGAGGTCGATGGGCAGAAGTTCGCCGCCGGCGAGGGCGCAGAGGCCGTCTGCGTGGACGCGCAGGTCTTTGAGGGGGACGAAGCGGCCGTCGAGCCCGGAGACTTTGAGCAGGTACCTGGCGGTGCCGGCGTCTTCGGCGTGCCAGTCGAGGGCGCTGAAGGCGACGCGGCCGGTCGCGCAGCCGAGGGCGCGGTAGCGGTCGGCCGCCAGGCGGAAGGCCGCCGGCAGCATCGCTTCGAGGCCGGCGTTCGGGTCGGCGGCGGCGTGGCGGGCGCAGACCCGGCCGTTGACGCGGAAGGCTTCGACAATTCCGCCGGGGGTGTCGCTGTTGAATTCGAGCAGTTTCCAGCCGGCCGGGGTGCGGGCGAAATCGAACCGTCCGATGAGGGTGGCGGCGTCGGGGAGAACGGCCAGGCGCACGGCGGCGTGGGCTTCCGCCGGGATGCCGAGTTCGGCGAGCAGTTCGGCCGGTCCGGCCTGGACGACGCCGACCGTGCGGGCGAAGACCCGGCCGAGAACGGCGGTGGCGGCGCGAAGATCGCGCAGTTCGCCGACGCCGACGGCGTGGGGGACGGCGAGGGCGTATTCCTGGCCGTAGAGCCAGTCCCAGGTAAAGGTGCCCTCCTCCCGCAGGGGCCGGTAGATTTCTTCCCGGATGGCGGCGTAGTCCATCAGCCCAGGCCGCCGGTGTAGCCGCCGCCGATGCCGCCGCGGGCCTTGCCGCCGGTTATTGTGGCACTGCGGCCGGAGCCGGGAGCGGCCTGGCCGGGCGCGGCGACGCCGGAGCGGGTGCCGCCGAAGAAGAACGGGACGCCGTAGAAATGGGACCCGCCGGCGCGGGCCGGCATCTGCTCGCCGTCCTCGTCGCAGTAGCCGTCGCCGTTGCGGTCGACGTGGGTGTGGCCGGGGCGGTCCTGGCCGCCGGCCGAGCAGCCGGCGGTGACGGTCAGGAGGGCAGCCATGAACAGGCCCAGCAGTTTTGCGGTTTTGTCGGTGCGTTCCATAGCGATCCCTCCCTAAGCTTTTTGCGCATAAAAGATATAGACCTGCCGATCTTCGTCAAGGACGGTCATTGTTTTCCGCCATTCGTCGCCGAGCCAGTAGAAGTAGTCGCTGCCGAGGCACAAAACGACGTCGACGGCGTCGGTGAACTGCCGCGCTTCGATGAGCAGGCCGGGGGTTTCGCTGGCCGCGTCCTGGCGGATCTCCACCCGCACCCCCGGGCCGCCGGGCGGTGGGGCGGCGGCCGCGGGGGCGGCCGGGCCTTCTTCCCGGAGATAGATGACGTAGGTCAGGGGTTCGCTGGCGGTCGAGGTGCGCTCGTAGATTTGGCCGTCTTTGATGAGTTTGTCGCACAGGAAGCGGGCGGCGACTTCGCCGCCGTCGATGGCGTCATAGGAGTAAAGGACAGGGTAGTCGGCGGCCTCGTCGAGCAGCCGGTATTCGAGGTTGGCCAAGGGTTGCCCTCCTAAGCCCTGCGTGGTGTTATTTTACCACGGGGCGGGTCGTCGGACCATGGTTTTTTCCGCCAGCGGCGCTTAGAGCGGCGGCTGCAGGCGGGAGTTGCCCCGCATGTCGACCGCGATGGCGCAAGCGATTTTCCCCTGCCGGTGGCCGACCAGCCAGCTTGTCAGGTTGGCGGCCGCGCAGGCGTGGTTGGGGATGACGGCGAGCTTGTCGCCGACTTCGAGGCTTGTATCGCCGCTGATCGTGACCCGGCCCACTTCCTCGGACAGGCCGGCGACGGCGAGTTCGGGATGGCCGGCGACGAGGCCGTAGCCGGCGAGGAGGGAGCTGCCGTGGGCTCCTTTGTCGAGGCCGAGGCATTTGCTGCCGGCGTCGATGATGAAGGTGTCGGGGCGGGGCCGCGACAGGACGGTGGCGAGGACGGACAGGGCGCAACGCTCCGGGGGAACGACCCCGAGCGCCACCTGGGTGTTGTCGTAGAAGACATAGTTGCCGGGCCGGAGCGCGGTGACGATGCCGCTGGCGGCCGCGCTGGCGGCGGTGGGGGTGCTGCCGGTGGCGACGGTGTCGACGGGGAAGCCGCGGGCCAGGAGGATTTCCCTGGCCTGGGCGAGCGCGGCGATTTCGGCCGCGGCCGCGGCCGCGACGCCTTCCTGGCCGGTGGCGCCGTATACCTGACCGGGATGGGTGGCCACGCCCCGCAGTTTTAGCTTTTTATAGCCCGACAAGGCGGCTGCGAGCTCGGCCGCCTGGTGGGGCGGCACGCCGAAGCGGTGCAGGCCGCTATCGATGAGGATGAGATAGTCGAGATCCAGGCCGCTGCCGGCCGTGGCGGCGGCCAGGTCGCGGGCGGCGGCGACGCCGTCGAGGCTGACGGTGACGCGGGCCTGCCGGGCCAGGCCGAGCACCCGGTCGATGTTCGCGCGCCCGGCGACCGGGTAGGCGAGCATCAAGTCGGCGAAACCGGCGGCGGCGAGCTGTTCGGCCTCATCGAGCGTGCCGGTGAGGAAGCCGGCCGCGCCCGCGTCCTTCTGCCGGCGGGCGATGGCGGTACTTTTATGGGTTTTGACCATCGGCCACAGCGCGACCCCCGCCCGGCTGCACATGGCGGCCATGTCGCGGAGGTTGGCCTCGAAGACGTCGAGGTCGAGAAGAAAGCTCGGGGTGGCCAGGTCGCGGATGTTCACGGACAGCACCTCCGCTTATTTTGGCGCATTACCTGGGGATAAATTCCACATTGGATGATTATTTACCTTTATATTGCACATTTGTTTTGCCGCTTGAATATACACGGACCGTTCAGAAGCCGCCAGATGCAAGGCAGACCGAGGAAGCGCCGCGCCGCGTACTCGGAACGTACGCAAGCAAGCTCCCGCAGGTCTAACGTCGCAGATGGCGGCTTATCAACGGTCCCCAGGTATCGCCACAAACTATTCGGCAGGGGCGTAGCGGATTTCCCAGGACAGGGTCCCCTTCTTCGCCAAATCCTTGAACACCCGCCGCTCATGAAAGCTGTAGCCGAGAACGCTGATCTTTTTCGCCCGCCGCTGGGGAGACAGGACAACGTTTTTGCTCCCGGGCGGGAAGGTTTCGACGCCGCCGTCCTCCCACTCGATCCTGACCGCCGATTTGTGGGCGTTTTCGCCGCTGGCGCTGAAGGCGACGACGACGACCTCGGCGGCCGCCGGGCCCGCCAGCCGCTGGACGATTTCGGTCCGGCCCTGGAAGGGGACTTCGTCGCCGCGCAGGGTGAGGAGCGGCGGCAGGCTTTTGATGGTGACGGCGCCCGGCGGAATGGCGGGCGCGGCCTGGGGCGCTTCGCCGCCGGGACGGCCGCAGGCTGCGAGGATTATCGTCAACGCCGCGAGAACGACGCCGGCGAAAAGCAAGCGGTGGTTTGTCATGCTCATCCCTCCGCCTCTATTGTAAAAGGGTAACGCGCGGGACGCAAGGGGCGGAGCGGAAAAAGGCGACTCTGCCCGCTTTTAGTGCATACTATAATAATCGTTATTACAATATGCACGATAATATGGCTTTGATCGGGCTGGCGGAAGGCAAATTGCGCCATATATGACAAGACCTCCCGGGCGGCCGATTTCTCCGGTCGTCTGGAAGGCCTCAGGAAGGGCGAATCGGGGTTTAGCCCCGGGGGGGATCCCTTCACGGCGGTTTCCGAAGCGTCCGGAGGGCCGTCAGGGGGTGCGGCAGTCGAAGACGGCCTTAAGGCCGCCGGGAGGGGCGAACGCGGCCGCGCCGTCGGCCAGGCGGAAGATGCCGCCGACGAGCGGCCCGACGTCGACGAGGCGCCTGGCGAGCAGGCGGAGGGCGGCGGCAGTGGGCCCGCAGCGGGAGCCGACGAGGGTGAGCTCTCTCACCACCCAGAGGGTGGACGCCAGGGCGGCGTCGCCGGCGAAGATGCTTTTGAGGACGATGCGGCCGCGGGGTTTGACGAGATCCTGGGCGCTCGCGAGGCCGGCGGGGCTGCCGGTGCATTCGACGACGAGGTCGAAGGGTTCGAGGTCGCCGGCCTCGTCCGCGGTGACGGTGGCGGCCAGGCCGGCGAGGAGGGCGAGCTTGGCGGGGTGCTTGCCGACGACGGTGAGGTCGCAGCCGGTGAGGCTGAGCACCCGGGCGACGAGCTGGCCGAGTTTGCCGTCGCCGAGGACGGCGACGCGCTCGGAGGGCCGGATGTGGCACTGGTCGCAGATCTCGAGGGCGGCGGCGAGCGGCTCGGCGAAGACGGCGGCGAGGTCGCCGACGCCGGGCGGCACCTCGCGCAGGTTGGCGAGCGGCAGGGTGAGGTATTCGGCGAAGGCGCCGTCTTTGCCGGTGATGCCGAGGACGCGGCGGTCCAGGCAGTGGTTGGGCAGGCCTTCGCGGCAGCGCGGGCAGGCGCCGCAGCCGAGGTTGATGTCGGCGACGACCCTCCTCCCCTCCCACCTTGCTCCCTGTTCGACGACGCCGACGAATTCGTGGCCGAGGATGCCGGCGAAGCCTTTGTAGCCGGCGAGGATTTCGCGGTCGGTGTTGCAGACGCCGGCGTAGAGGACTTTGACGAGAGCTTCGCCGGGGGCGGGCGTCGGAACGGGGTAGTCGTCGCGGTATTTCAGTCGGCCGTCGAAGTAGAGGCAGCGCATGGGGAGGACCTCCTTTATGACTATTTCCCGAGACCGTGGAGGATGCGGATGCGGTTTTCGGCGAAGTTGATTTCGGCCTGCCAGGCGGAGCGGTCTTTGGCGACGTCGTGGATGAAGGCCGCATATTTTTTGACTGCTTCGGTCTGCTGCCCGTTCTGCTCGAACCGCAGGCCGGCGATGAGGTTTTTGAGCGACGCCTGGGAGAAATCCATACCGTAGGCCTTGGAAAGCAGCCCGACGGCCCCGGGGAAGTCGTCTTCGTAAGCGTGGACGAGGCCGAGGTTGCCCCAGGCGGGGGCGAATTTGCCGTCGATTTCGAGCAGGGCGGCGAAGTCGGCGCGGGCGGCGGCGTACTGGCCGGTGAGGATGTAGGCATAGCCGCGGCTGTTAAGGTAGTGGACGTCGCCGGGGGCGAGGGCGACGGCGCGGCTGTAGTGGGCCAGGGCCTCATGGTACCGGCCGCGCTCGTAGTAGGCGTGGCCTACGGCGAACTGGGCCCGGTGGCTGCCGCCGTTGGTTGCGAGGTAGCGGGTGAGGTCGGCGACGGCGGCATCGTACTGCCTGGCGTCAAGGAGGACGGTGCCCCGCACGAAATACATGTAGGTGTTGGCGGGGTTCTTTTCGAGGGCGGCGGTGGCGGCGGCGACGGCGTCCTGCTTCTTGCCGAGGTAGAGCCAGGCGTGGGCTTCGACGGCGGCGAGGTAGCCGCCGAGGAAGAGCCAGAGGCCGGCAAAGACGGCGAAGGCGACGGCGAGCAGGGCTTTGGACGCCCCGGGGAAGGTGCGGCTTTCCTCGCCGAGGGAAGGGCGCAGGACGAGGGCGGCGAGCGCGCCGCCGAGGAAGCCGCCGAGGTGGGCCCAGTTGTCGATGAAGGGCTCGAAGAAGCCTGTGCCGATCTGGTAGACGGCGACGGCGCCGACGAAGATGCCGATGCCGCGGTCGCGGAGGTAGAAATCGGCCCGCCGCCGGAAAAAGACGACGGCGAGGGCGCCCATGAGGCCGAAGATGGCTCCCGAGGCGCCGACGCCCGGCCCCGGCTGCATGGCGAGGCTGAGGAGCGAGCCGGTGACGGCGGCGAACAGGTAGATGACGGCCGTTTTTGCCAGGCCGAAGGCGTGCTCGGCGGCGAGGCCGAGGATGTACATGAAGACGGTGTTGCCGAGGAGGTGGTCGAAGCCGCCGTGGAGGAAGGCGGCGGTGACGAGGCGCCACGCTTCGCCGGCGAGCACCTTGT
>JALHDI010000240.1 GCA_022839045.1 Sporomusaceae bacterium | reverse complement strand
ACCTTGCTCGGCAAATCACTTCACCTCATATAAGATGACCGTGTTCCCCACCTTGATGCGGTCGCCCGCCTTCAGGCGCTTGCGGGTGACGCGGTGATTATTCACATACGTGCCGTTGAGGCTCTTGGCGTCGTACAGCGCATGGCCGCCATCCTCGTAAACCACGTACGCATGCAGACGCGATGTATTCATATCGGTCAGCGGCAACTCGTTGCTCTCCCGGCGGCCGATATTGGCCCTTTCCCCCCCCAGGTCGACCTGCAGCCCCGTATCCAGGCCCTTGACCACCGTCAGCAGCCCGGCAACCGACGCCTGGCGGCTCGCCGGCGGCATCCTGCCGAACACCTGGGTATCGGAGAGCTGCACCGGGCCGGTCGCCTCCCGTTCCGGCTCCTCAGGCAGCGGCTCGCTGTAGCGGCTCACCACCCGGAACTTTCCCCGGCCCCCCGCCTCGTCGCAGAAAATATCCACGATCGGCTTGCCGACGATCGTATAGTCCTTGCGTTTCGCCTCGGCGGCCACGAAAAGGGCCAGTTCGTCGCGGATGGCCTGGCCGTACGGCGTCAGCCGCTCGTAATCCTCGCTCCCGAGGAAAACGCTGTACTGATTGGGGACATAAACCTGGGAGATGCCCACCGTCCGGTCGCTCTCCATCTCGCGCGCCAGGCGCTTGGCGATTTCCACCGGCTGAAGGCCGCCGGAAAAACGGGCATTAAAAAAGCCCTCGATATACTTCTCGAAGAAATCCTCCAGGCTGCGGACAAAGCCCATGGCGAAACACTCCAATGTGGTGTCGTCCTATTATTATACGACATTTATCCAATCTAGTCAAAAACGCCCATTAATATTACAGTTATTTCCACTCTCGCGGCAAATCATTCCCGCCGCTCCTCGGCGGCCAGCACGGCATGGCGCAGTTGCCCGCAGGCCGCGCGGATATCGCCGCCCATCTCCCGCCGCACCGTCGCGTTAACCTTCTTAGCCTCCAGCACCGCCAGGAACCGCCGCACCCGGCCGGCGTCGGGCCGTAGCAGGCCGCGCTCCGGCACAGGGTTCACCGGGATGAGGTTGACGTTGGCCAGCCGCCCCTTCAACAGGGCCGCCAAAGCCGCTGCCTGCGCGTCGCTGTCGTTCACTCCGGCGATCAACGCGTATTCATATGTCACCCGCCGGCCGGTCGCCGCCGCGTAACGGTCGCCGGCGGCCAGTACCGCAGCCAGCGGCCAGGTGCGGTTCACCGGCATCAGCCGCGTCCTCAGCTCGTCGTCCGGCGCGTGCAGCGAAATCGCCAGCGTCACCGGCAGCCCCTCGGTCGCCAGGCGGTCGATGCCCGGCACCACCCCGGCGGTCGACAGCGTCACGCTGCGGTAGCTTAGCCCGAGGCAGTACGGCTCGTGGCACAGGCGGATGAACTTGACCACATTGTCGTAGTTGGCCAGCGGCTCCCCCGACCCCATGATGACGAGCGAATTCACCGCCTCCCCGCGCCCGGCGAGCCTCTCCGCGGCATACATCACCTGGGCGAGGATCTCCCCCGCCGTAAGGTCGCGCTCCACCCCCCGCAGCGTCGAAGCGCAGAAAGCG
The DNA here is from genome assembly GCA_022839045.1 of Sporomusaceae bacterium. The sequence continues at coordinate 497 of JALHDI010000240.1, read as the reverse complement.
CAGCCCATCGCGCAGCCCACCTGGGTCGACACGCACACGCTGTTGCCGTAGTCGTGGCGCATCAGCACCGTCTCCACCGCCAGGCCGTCGGCGAGCGCCAGCAGGAACTTGCTCGTCGCCCTGTCGGCGGCGTGCTGCTCGGCCTTCAGCGTCACCGCCCCGACAGCAAAATGCGCCGCCAGAACCTCCCGCGCCCCCTTGGGCAGGTCGGTCATGGCGGCGAAATCGCGGACATGCCGCTGATACAGCCACGCCGCCACCTGGCGGCCGCGATACTTCTCCAGGCCGTAGGGCGCCATCGCGGCGGCGATCTCCCCGGCCGTCAGCCCGAAAAGATTCACCTTGTCCGTCATACCGGCTCCCGCCTTCTCTCCATCCGGGCGATGAAAAAACCGTCCACTCCGTCGACGTGCGGCCACAGCTGCACCATCTCGTCGTCCCGCGGCACCGGCAGCACCGCGCCGGCGCTCACCAGGGAAAAATCGTCCCGTCCGGCC
>JALHDI010000092.1 GCA_022839045.1 Sporomusaceae bacterium | reverse complement strand
CTTATGGCGCGTCCCCCCGAAAGACTAAGCAATAATCCTGCCAGCCGAAGAGGGGAGGAAGGTCACCCCTAAAAGCAAAATGACCAGTCGTTGCCGCCCCGCCCTCCCGCTTACCTCTCCTTCAAAAAGCTAAATCTCACAATTCCTTCACCTCATTACCTCAATCATTCATCTCCCGTCACTCATCTCTTCATCCCATATACCAAAATAAACCCCTCCTTAACGCCTACCTGCCACACCAGTCTCGGAAAATGATTACTTGCCACAACTAATTATTGATTATCAAAACTATTCCAGCCCATACCACCACATAAAAAGGCTGCCAAGAACATCTTGACAGCCTCGTTGTATTCCCCGGCTATCCCTACTTCTTCCTCACGCTGATCCTCTCGCCCTTCACTCCCACCCACGCGAATAGCGCCAGGCCGACGACGATCACCGCCAGGCTGGTCAACTGGGCTGACTTCAGGCCGAACATCAGCGTGCCGTAATCGCCCCGCAGGAACTCAAGGAAGAAGCGGGCCACCGAGTAGAGCACGGCGTAGAGTATGAACACCTGGCCCTTGCGGTGGTCGGTGCAGCGGAACAGCAGCAGTAGGCAGAAAATGACCACATCGATCTGGCCCTCCCACACCTCGGCCGGCCACAGCGGCTTGTTGCCGTAGGTGGCGTGCGCCAGCGTCGTGGAAGGGTAGAGGAGGCCGAACGAACCGCCGGTCGGGTTGCCGAACGCGTCGCCGTTCATCAGGTTGGCGGCCCGGCCGATCGCCTGGCCCATGATGATCGCCGGCGCGGCCACGATGTCGGCGAACGCCCACGTGTCCATCTTGTGGATCTTCGTATATATGTAGCCCACCAGCGTCCCGGCGATAACGCCGCCCTGGATGGCCATCCCGCCCTGCCACACGAACGGTATCTCCAGCAGATGGTCCTGGTAGTAGCTCCAGTCGAAGAAGAACACGTCCCACAGGCGGGCGCCGATTATCCCCGCCAGACCGCAGTACACGCCCATGTCGAGGATGTGGTGGTGCCAGCGGCCGTCCTGTTTGGCCAGGAAATAAGCCGTCCCCACCGCCAGGATGATCGCCAGGCTGAGGATCAGCCCGTAGGCGCGGATGGGAAAGTCGCCGATGAAGAATAGGTACTGGTGCATAGTTACCTCCTGATTTGAACGACCAAAAGTTTATCGCCAGATTACAATTCATTATAGCAAAGCTGGCAGTCAAAGGGAAACGGCCGGCCGCAAAAGCGGAGGTATGAGCGGCCGCTCCGGCGAATAGGTATTAGCAAAACAACCCCGGAGGGACACGTGAAAAAAAACCTGACAACTTTCATCCTACTGCTGGCGGTAGCCGTCGCCGCCGGCTGCGCCCCCGCGTCCCAGGCCCCCGGCCCTTCTCCGGCCCCGGCTGCCGAGTCCGGAGTGACGGCTGGCAAGACCGCCCCGCGCTTCACCCTCGAGGCTCTCGCCGGCGGAGCCGTCGCGGCGCCGGTGCCTGGCAAGGTCACCGTCCTTAACTTCTGGGCCACCTGGTGCCCGCCCTGCCGCGAAGAAATTCCCGAACTGGAGAAATTCGTCGCCGCCAACCCCGCCGTTGCCTTTTACGCCGTCAACCTCGAAGAACCGGCCCCGAAGGTGGCCGACTTCCTCCGCGAACACGGCTACGCCATGCCCGTGCTGCTTGACACCCGCGGCAGCGTCGCCCAGACCTACCGCGTCAGGGCCATCCCCACCACCGTCGTCATCGATCGCGACGGCGTCGTCAAATACCGCAAAACCGGGCCGGTGACCGCCGCCGAGCTGGCGGGCGTCATCCGCGGCCTGTAGGAGCGCGCCATGGACGGTAACGACATCTCCCTGCTGGCCGCTTTCGCCGCCGGCGTGGTATCCTTCCTGTCCCCCTGCGTCCTGCCCATCGTCCCGGCCTACCTGGCCGTCCTCACCGGCGACGGCGCGGGCGGACGGCGGTTCGTCGCCAACACCGTCTGCTTCTTCGCCGGCTTCACCGTCGTCTTCATCCTTATGGGCGCCACCGCCTCGCTCCTCGGGCAGCTGTTCATCGAGCACCAAGACGCCGTCCGCAAGATCGGGGCGGTCTTTATCGCCCTTATGGGCCTCCAGCTCACCGGTCTCCTGCGCCTGCCCGGCCTGCAGCGCGAACTGCGCCTCACCCCGGGAGGACAACTCGGCGGGCCGCTGGGGTCCTTTGTCCTCGGCCTCGCCCTCACCGCCGGCTGGACCCCCTGCGTCGGCCCCATCCTGGCCGCCATCCTCGCCTACGCGGGCATCGGCGCCACCTTCACCCGCGGCGTCCTGCTCCTCGCCGCCTACGCCGCCGGCTTCGCCCTGCCCTTCCTGCTGTTCACCATCCTCTACAAGCGTTATTCTGCCCGCATCCGCGCCCGTTATTACTGGCTGCCGGCCATCCAGAAGACCGCCGGCGTCTTCTTAATGCTCACCGGGGCGCTGCTATACTTCGACCTTGTGCAGAAGGGCATCGGCGTCATCTACAGCGCCTGGCCTTGGAAATGAGAAAACGGACGGGGCGAACCCCCGTCCGTTCCGCTTGTCAGAGTATCGGCAGACAAAATGTCAGTATTTTGTCAGTAAAAATGTCAGTGCAAGTGCCAGTACAAATGGCAGAGAACCGTCGTTCGAAAAGCCTCTCTTCCGGGGGGCTATTTTAGGAAAGCCAGCATCTGCCGCACAACCTGCTCGACCCTTTCCTTGTCCTCCGGCCTTGTCTCTACGCCGCTCAGAAGGCATTCCAGCGTATTCTGCTCAAGAATGAAGATGCCGATTTTTTCGACCGAAGCCCTGACGGCCGCCAGCTGCACGAGGATGTTGCTGCATTCCTGCTCGTCTTCCACCATCCGCTCGATACCGGCTATGTGACCTTTGACGTTGCGTAGACGGTTGAGAACCTCCAGACGCACCGACTGATGAACCATGAAACACACCCCTTTTCAGTACTCGCCCCCGAGGGGGGGAGGGTATATCCATATTATAGTCAATTTCTTCCCGTGATGCAAATAGAGTATTTTGTCGGTGATGGCCATAAGTTTTACCCACTATGGCCATCAATAATGTAAATATGTGTCGGTGGGGGAGATGATAATTTACAGAATTTACTTTCCAGATTTTCTCACATTCGCTTGACCAATGCCCGTGGCACAAGTAAAATTAGACTATTACCGCACTTAATATATTTTAAGAGGGAGGTTTTTCCTTTGGAAACCGAGAAGGCTGTTCCTCAGGCAACCGCAACAATGAAACCGACCCGTCAACGGGCAATCCTCGTCGGCATCCTGCTTCTCACGCTGCTTGTCGCTTACCTGGACCGTGTAAACGTATCGGTGCTGCTGGCCGACAAGACATTTCTCACCGATATGGGCATTACCGGCAAGCCGATCGAGATGGGCAAGCTCATGACTTATTTTTTGATAGCCTACGGCGTGGCCAACGTCGCCCTTAGCCCGCTTGGTGACATTTGGGGCCCCCGTATTGCGATGTCTCTTTCAATTTTCCTGTGGGCTGTTTCCGTTATCCTCGGCGGCTTCGCCGCAACCTTTACGACCATGCTGGTCGCCCGCGTCATCCTCGGCATCGGCGAGGGGATGCATTGGCCGATGCAGAGCTCGTTCGTCAAGAACTGGTTCCCTCCCCAGGAGCGCGGCAAGGCCAACGCTGTCTGGCTTATCGGCCTGATGTCCGGCCCGATGCTGGCGATGCCGTTTTTCACCTGGATAGTCGGCACCTGGGGCTGGCGACCGAGCTTCTTCGTGCTCGCTGCCCTCGGCGTCATTCCCCTGATTTTGATCTGGTTCTTCACCACCGACCATCCGCACCAGCATAAGGGCGTCAACAAGGCCGAGCTGGAGCATATCGAGTCGGCGCTCAAAATCGAAGCCGAGGCCGAGGCTGCCATGAAGACGGAGAGCCTCGGGCAGCGGCTGGCGTCGTTCTGTGGCAACTACCGGTTCTGGCTGCTGACCGTCAACTATTTCTGCATCGCGTCCATCTGGTGGGGGACGATGGCCTGGCTGCCGTCGTACCTGAAAGCGGCCCGCGGATTTTCCTGGACGGAGATGGGGGCGCTGGCCTCGCTGCCGTACTTCCTCGGCACGGTAAGCATCCTGTATTTCGGCCATATTTCCGACAAGCTCGGCCGCAGGGCGCCGTTCGTGGCCGTGTCCCACCTGCTGGCGTCGGCCGGCATTTACTTCGGCGCTCATGCCACCAACAATCTCTACGCCGCGCTGCTGATCTCGCTCGGCATCGGCGCGATCGCCATTGCCCTGCCTTCGTCCTGGTCGCTGCTGCAGAAGATCGTGCCCGGCAAGGCGATCGGCGCCGGCGCCGGCATGATGAACGGCCTGGCCAACGGTGGTTCGGCTTTCTCCCCGATACTTATCGGCTATTTCATCGCCATGACCGGCGGCTATGTCGGCGGCCTGATGTTCCTGGTGGGCCTCGGCGGGCTGGGCTTCGTCTGTATGTCGATCCTTTCGCTGCAGAAGTACTGATGCGGGAATAATATCGCACACTTTGGGCAAAACTGCCGGGATAAGGGCTGTCGCTCTTATCCCGGCTTGCTTTCTGCCGGTATTAAACTGAATTTGTCCGATGGCGCAGGAATTTTCGCTATAATGTTGAAACCAACTAGGCAGAGAGAAATTTCAGAATTGTTCACGGTTTCACAAGCCCGGCGGGCATGAAGTGCGCCCATGCCGCCGGCGGACAAAGGGGGGAAGGGACGGTTTTTTGTTTTCCTTTGGCGCAGGATAGTTTTGCCACATTTTTGTTTGAAGGAGTGAACCCTGTGAAGAAACTGGTCGCCATTTTGATGCTGCTCGTGTTCGTTTTCGTGGCCGCCGGCTGCGGCGGTGGCAGCAAACAGCCTGCCGACAAAGGCGGCGAATACAAGGCCAACATGAAGCTGACTTCAACCCAGACCAAGGACCATCCTTATAACGTCGGCGCGCAGAAGTTCGCCGATCTTATCAAGGAACGGACAAAGGGCCGCATCCAGATCACCATCTATCCCGACAGCCAGCTCGGCAAGGGCGAAAGGGAGATGCTCGAGGGCCTGCAGCAGGGTACCATCGACATTTATGTCGGCTCCACCGGCCCGGTGGGCAACTTCAGCCCGTCGATGAATATTCTCGATATCCCCTTCCTGTTCCGGGATTTCGCCCATGTCGACAAGGTTCTTGACGGCTCTATCGGCCAGAATTTGCTGAAGGACCTGGAGAAGGCCAACCTGATCGGCCTGGCTTTCTGGGAGAACGGCTTCCGCCACCTGACCAACTCCAAGGTGGCCGTGAAGGCGCCTGAGGACGGCAAGGGCCTCAAGATCCGCGTAATGGAGAACAAGGTCCACCTGCTGGCGTGGAAAACCGCCGGCCTGAACCCGACGCCGATGGCGTGGGGCGAGGTATATCCCGCCCTCCAGCAGAAGGTCATCGACGGCCAGGAGAATCCGGTGGCCGTGTTCTACGCCTCCAAGTTCTGGGAGGTTCAGAAGTTCTTCTCGCTGACCCAGCACGTCTACTCGCCGGCTCCCTTCATCGTGAGCAAGAAGACTTGGGATAAAATGCCCAAGGAGGACCAGGAGCTCTTCCGCAAGACGGCCATGGAGGTGGCCCAGTTCCAGCGCAAGGTCAACCGCGACGCCGAGGAGGCCAAGCTGAAGGAAATGGAAGGCAAGGGCCTGACGGTTATCCGCGACGTCAACAAGCCGGCGTGGCAGAAGGCCATGCAGCCCGCGTTCGACGAGTTTGCCAAGCAGTTCGGCAAAGACAAGATCGATGCCATCATGAACACGAAATAGTTGCTGACGGCCAGTCTGCCGGGCGCCCTTCCCGGGCGCCCGGCGGCCGGCCTCATCAGTATAACCCCGGGAGTGATTACCGATGCAGTTGCTTCAGCGGATCAATGCTATTCTCCTCAAGGTGGCCGGTTGGGGCACCATATTTTTTATGGCCGTCATGGCCATCGTCATTCCTTACGAGGTTTTCGGCCGTTACGTGCTGGCGATGATGTCCACATGGTCGGGCGAGGTGGCGACGTATTCGCTGGTGTGGGCGACTATGCTGGGAGCGGCGGTGGGCCTGAAAAAGGGCTACCAGGTCGGTATGGTGGCCGTGCTCGAGCATGTGCCGCCGGTGGTAGCCCGCCTTCTGCAGGGGACAGGGTATCTGTTCATGTTCTTTTTCCTCGGCATCATGATTTTTTTCGGGACCGAGCAGACAATCGCCAACGCCGCCCAACGGTCGCCGGCGATGCAGATCCCGATGTGCTATCCGTACGCGGCGCTGCCGCTCGGCTTTTTCCTGATGCTGCTGGTCACGCTGGAGGATTTCCTGCGGTTCGTGCGGCCGGGCTCCGGAAAGGGGGGTGAAGAATGACCTGGCTATTTGTAGCCGCGTTCGTCCTCCTGCTGTCGCTGGGCATCCCGATCGCCATCGGTCTCAGCGGCTCGGCCCTTACTTACATCTTGCTGTCCGGCGAGGATATCTCGCTGACGATCCTGACCCAGACGACGTTCGCCGGGATGGCGTCTTTCCCGCTGCTAGCCATACCGCTGTTCATGCTGGCCGGCAACCTGATGAACGAGGGCGGACTTACCGAGGATCTCGTGCGTTTCGCCCGGCTGCTGCTCGGCCATATCAGCGGCGGCCTGGGGCTGGCGACCATCCTTGCCAGCGCCATTTTCGCCGCTATCTCGGGGGCGGCGGTAGCCACGGCGGTGGCCATCGGCATGGTGATGATCCCGGCGATGAAACAGGCCGGCTACGAGGAGGATGTCTCGGCCGCGGTGACGGCCACGGCGTCGTGTATGGGCCCGATCATCCCGCCGAGCATTCCGTTCATCGTCTACGGGGTTATCGCCAACGTTTCCATCGGCGCGCTGTTTTTGGGCGGCGTCGTTCCGGGAATTTTGCTCGGGGCCGGCCTGATGGCCTACATGTGGTATGTCGCCCGGAAGCGCCATTACCCGATCGAAAGACAAGCCAGCTTTAAAGAGGTCGTTTTCGGTGCCTGGAAGGCCCTGCCGGCGCTGCTGATGCCGGTGATCATCATGGGCGGCATTTTGAGCGGCGTGTTCACGCCCACCGAGGCGGCCGGCGTGGTGACGGTATACGCTTTCCTGGTAGGGATGTTTTTTTACCGGCGGCTCAAGTGGCAGCGGCTGCCGACCGTTCTCCTCAACGCCGGCCTGGAGTCGGCGATGATCATGCTGTTGCTCGGCCTGTCGGAGCCTTTTTCGTGGGTGGTGGCGGTGGAACAGCTGCCGCAGTTGATGATCGAGGCTATCAGGCAGGTGAGCGACTCGCCGTGGGTGGTCCTGCTGCTGATAAACCTCGCCCTCATCCTGATCGGCATCCCGATCGAGACCGCGCCGGCGCTGGTCATCGTCGCCCCGGTGCTGGCCCCGATGGCCGTGAAGTTGGGCATCGACCCCGTCCATATGGGTGTTGTCGTGTGCTTCAACCTGGTTCTGGGGCTGGTAACGCCACCGGTGGGCGCGGTGCTGTTCGCGGTGTGCGGGATAACCGGCATGTCGTTGGAGAAGCTCAGCCGGGCGATCTGGATACCCTTCTGGATCGCCATCACGGTGCTCGTGCTGATAACCTACGTCCCAACGTTCAGCACATTTTTGCCGAATTTGTTGATGAAATGACGGAAGCCGCCCGTGGGGGCGGCTTTTTCTTTTTCTTTTCGCGTATAGCGGCCGGCCGGCCGTCACAGCCTATATAGGGACCAGTTTAGGAGGTGACGGCATGGACGAGAAGAAGCAGGACAAGATTACCCACCGCCCCGACCAGGATATGGCCGAGAAGAGCGCGGTCGAGGTAACGGAGATTGTGTCGAGTCTGCCCTAGAAACCCCGAAAGCTTGTATTAAGCTCAGCCCAGGCTGCCGAGAAAGCTTCAGATGCACGTTCTGTTCACTCTGCTTTGCCAGCGTTCCCGGTTTGGAGGCGATATTCTCGCGTATAGTGTGCGGGGCGCACCTGGCAAGTGTTGTTGGGAAGAACGCCGCAGATGAGGCTTTCTCGGCAGCCTGGTTTTTTTTATTTTCAGACTATGGCCACAGGTGTTATTCTTATTATATGAGTGGTGAAACGGCCGAGCCGGGGCAGGGAGGAAAGCGATGAAACGGTTCACGGATTTGAAGACCCGATTTTCCAGCGTCCATGATCTGATGAAGTACCGGGTTACGGAGATATTGCTGATTTCGACGCCTTACGACGGTTTCGTCCTCGAGGAGGACGGGCAGCTGTCGGAGCAGATCTATAACCAGTTCGCCGATCTGAACCTGCCGATCATCCCCAGGATCGAGAAGGTGTCCAGCCAGGAGGAAGCGTTCGAGGCCCTCGGGACGAGAACCTTCCACCTCATCATCACGATGTCCCGCGTCAGCGATCTGAGCGAGTTCGAGTTCGAGAGGGCGCTGAAGGAGGCCTGCCCGAGCATCCCGATCGTCATGCTGTCTTACGACCGCCTGACCGAGGAGATGATCGCCAAGGTCAGGAGAAATTCGTGCATCGACCGGATTTTTTACTGGTCGGGCGACAACAAGATCTTGCTGGCGATCATCAAGTATGTGGAAGATAAGATGAACGTCGAGGCCGATATCAGGCAGGGCGTGCAGGTCATCCTGCTGGTCGACGATTCGCCGGCGTATTATTCGCAGTTCCTGCCGATCATCTATACGGAGATTCTTACCCAGACCCGCTATCTTGTCAAGCACGCCATGAATATCAGCCACGGCCTTCTCAGGGTGCGCCTGCGGCCGAAGATCCTGCTGGCGGAAACTTATGAAGAGGCGATGGCGATCATTTACAAGTACCGTCATAACCTGCTCGGCGTCATTTCCGACGTGAGTTTTCCCAAGGACGGGGCGATGAACCCGTCCGCGGGCATCGAGCTGGCCCATCAGGTAAGGGAGATCATCAGCGACTTCCCCTTCGTCTTGCAGTCGGAACAGATCGAAAACGCCGAGCGGGCGAAAGAGATCGGCGTCCATTTCCTGAACAAGAATTCGTCGAACCTGTTGCACGAACTGAGGGCCTTCATCCTGGAGAATTACGGCTTCGGGTCGTTCATCTTCAGGTACCCGGACGGCAGGATAATCGAAGAGGCCACCGACATAACGAATTTCGAGCGGATCCTCCGCGATCTGCCTGACGAGAGCCTGTATTACCACGCGGCCCACAATCATTTTTCGCGGTGGTTCAGAGCCCGCGCCGAGGTAGAAGTGGCCGACAAGCTGCGCTATATCGACGCGACGGAGTTCGCCAGCGTCGCCGATATCAGGGCTTATATCCTCGAGGTGCTGAAGGCGTATTTCCAGCGCTACCAGTCGGGCGTTATCCTCGATTTCGAGGGGCTGACGAAGAAGGACATGGAGAATGCCTTCATCAGGCTGGGGAGCGGTTCGCTGGGCGGCAAGGCCAGAGGGATCGCGTTTATCAATTCGCTGATAACCAAAGCCCAGTTGACCGACAAGTACGAGGATGTCAGGGTCAAGGTGCCGCGGTCGTTCGTGATCTGTAGCGACGTTTACGAGCAGTTCCTGGAGGACAACGGTCTTTACGAGTTCACGGCCAATACGCGCGACGAGGCGGAGATCGCCCGCGTTTTTCTGGCGGCCGAGCTGCCGGCGGCGATCAGGAAGAACCTGGAGGTGCTGACCCAGTATCTGCAGTGCCCGCTGGCGGTCCGTTCGTCGAGCATCCTCGAGGATTCGCGGGTGCTGCCGTTCGCGGGGATTTACAAGACGTATGTCGTGCCCAACAGCCACGACGACCAGGCGGTGCGCTGCAAGCAGCTCTGTGACGCGGTGAAGCTGGTGTATGCGTCGGTTTTCTACGCCGCGCCCGTGCAGTATGCGAAGAATGCCGGCATCCGCATCGAAGAGGAGAAGATGGCGGTCCTCATCCAGGAGCTGGTGGGGGAAAGGTACGGCGACCTCTATTACCCGGTCGTCTCCGGTGTGGCCCAGTCGTACAATTTTTATCCCTATGAGCCGATGAAGCCCGAGGAGGGCACTGTTAACCTCGCCTTGGGACTGGGGCACGCGGTGGTGAACGGCGAGCAGGTGTACCGCTTTTCGCCGGCCCATCCCCGGCTGAACCCGCCGTACGCCGGACCGGACGAGTTCTTCAAAAAATCGCAGCGTTCGTTTTACGCGGTTAACCTTAAGGCGTCAGCCGGCATTTCGCTGTGCGCCGACGACGACTACAGCTACGAGAAGCTGCCGGTCTCGCGGGCGGAACCGGACGGTACGCTGGAGTTCGTCGGTAGCACCTACTCGCCCGAGGACGATTATATCCACGACGATGTAAACCGGCCGGGCCCCAAGCTGGTGACTTTCGCCCCGATCCTCAAGCACGACCGGCTGCCGCTGAACGGCATCGTCAAGGATCTGCTCAGGCTGGGCAAGCAGTCGTTCGGCGCCGATGTCGAGATCGAGTTCGCCGTCAATATCCCCCAGGACAGAAATAAGACCAAGGAGTTTTATTTCCTGCAGATCCGCCCGATGGTGGTCGGCAGCGAGGCTGTCCAGGTGAGGCTGGACGACGGGGGGGATGCGCTGTGCTACAGCGACCATACGATCGGCAACGGGTTCTATGACGATATCCGCGACATAATCTTCGTCGACCCGGAGGCGTTTGAGCTGAAGGACAGCGTCGAGATCGCCGCCGAGATAGGGGAGCTGAACGGCCGGCTTTTCCGGGAGGGTCGCCGCTGCCTGCTGATCGGTTTCGGCCGGATGGGTACCTCGGACAGGTGGCTGGGCATCCCGCTGGCCTGGTCGCAGATGTCCCAGGCCCGGGTGATCGTGGAGGTCGACCGGGCGGACCTGCGCCCGGAGCCTTCGCTGGGCAGCCATTTCTTCCATAACCTGACGGCGACGAAGATGGGCTATTTCCATATCGGCTACGGCGGCGGCGAGGCCCGCCTCGACTGGGACTGGCTGCTGCGCCAGCCGGTGCTCGCGCAGACCGGGCGCGTGCGGCTGGTGAGGAGGGAGGAGCCGTTCCTGGTGAAGATCGACGGGCGGAGCTTCCGGGGCGTCGTATATAAGTAGTCCGCGGCGGAAGCGGGTTGGGGGGACAATTTCACCATCCTACAGGAAAATTCAAAAATAATGTATACATTATACATTTATCGGTGCTATAATTTATTTAAATAGTCAATTAATTTCGATGGTCGGCTTTTTGTGGCGGGGGGGATGAGACAACCATAAAGAAGTCGGTAATACGGGCATATTAGAGAAAAAGAAGAAAATTGGGGGAATTGATATGGCAAACGCAAAACAGTACTGCGAAGAGCTCTTTCAGAGAGTGACGGAGCGCAACGCGAACGAGCCTGAGTTTCACCAGGCCGTCAAGGAGGTCCTCGAATCGCTGGTTCCGGTGCTGGAGAAGCACCCCGAGTACATCAGCTCCGGCATCATGGAGCGGATCGTCGAGCCCGAGCGCCAGATCATCTTCCGGGTGCCCTGGGTGGACGACACCGGCAAGGTGCGG
>JALHDI010000239.1 GCA_022839045.1 Sporomusaceae bacterium | reverse complement strand
GGCCTACAGGGTGGCCGAGGACGCGGCCGTGAAGACGCCGGTGATGGTGTGCCTGGACGGGTTCGTGCTCACTCATACGTACGAGGTGGTGAGCATCCCCGGCCAGCGGGAGGTGGACGCCTTTCTGCCGCCTTACGCCCCGGGTGATAACGTCCTCGACCTCGCTAACCCCCGCAGCCTGTGTATTTCCGTCGCCCCCGAGTGGCAGACGGAGTTCCGCCATCAGCAGCAAGAGGCGATGGCGGCGGCCAGAAAGGCGGTCGCCCGCGCCGACGGCGATTTCGCGGTCATTTTCGGCCGCCGCTGGGGCGGGATGGTGGAGGAGTACCGCTGCGAGGACGCCGAGTATGTGCTGCTGGGCCTGGGCAGCGTGATGGGGACGACGAGGATCGTCGTCGATAAGCTGCGGGCCGAGGGACTGAAGGTGGGGCTGGTCAAGGTCCGTTATTTCCGGCCGTTCCCGAATGAGGAGATCGCCGCGCTGGGACGGCGGGTGAAGGGCATCGGCGTAATCGACCGCGACGTGTCGTTCGGCAACGCCGGGGCGCTGTACACCGAGGCGAAGGCCGCCCTGTACAGCGCGGCGGGCGCCAACCCGCACACGGTGAACTTCATCGCCGGGCTTTCCGGCCGCGATATCACCAAGGAGCATATCGAGACGATGTACCGCAAGGTGATCGCCCTGACCGAGGGGAAGGCCGAGCGGGAGATACAATTCGCGGGATTGAGGTGGGAAGAGTGGTGAAGGTGAAGGATTTGCCCGACAGTGAACTGCTGTACGGACATAAGGCCTGCCCGGGCTGTGCCGCCGGCACGATCGCCCGCCTGATCCTTAAAGTCACGGGGGAGAGGACGTTCCTCGCCTACCCGGCGAGCTGCCTGTCGACGGTGACGAGCATTTACCCGCAGATGGCCTTTTCGGTGCCGTCGTTCACGGCGCCCTTCCCGGCGACGGGGGCGGTGCTGTCGGGGATGGCGGCGGCGGTCAAGGCGAAGAAGCTCAGGGATGTGACCGTGTTAGGCATCGCCGGCGACGGGGGCACGGCCGATATCGGCCTGCAGGCCCTGTCGGGGGCGGTCGAGCGCGGCGACAAGATTTTCTACGTCTGCTACGATAACGAGGCGTATATGAACACCGGCGTGCAGCGTAGCAGCCTGACGCCCTTCGGGGCGGCGACGACGACTTCGCCGGTGGCGGGGTCCTCGGTGGGCAAGCGGGGCGTCAAGAAGAACTTGTTCGAGATTATCATCGCACACCGCATCCCGTACTGCGCCACCGCCAGCATCGCCCACACCGCCGATTTCCTGAACAAGGTGGAGAAGGCCAAGAATACCGACGGCCCGTCGTTCATCCACGTGCTGGCTCCTTGCCCGACGGGCTGGGGCTTCCCGTCCGATCAGACGATGGCGGTCGGCCGCCTGGCGGTGGAGACGGGGCTGTGGTATCTGGCGGAGTACGAGAATGGCCGGGTGAAGATGAACCTCGTGCCGAAGAATTTTAGGCCGGTGGAGGAGTATCTGGGGCTGCAGAAGCGGTTCAAGCACCTCGGCCCGGCGGAGTGGAAGCTGGTCGAGGGCCAGCGCGACCACGAGTGGGCCGATATGCGGCAGAAGTGGGGATTTTGAATTATTTCAGGAGAGGTGATTGAACGATGATGACCAAGGAGCAGTACCTGGACAGCCTGCGGCGGCTGAAGCCGGTGATATATTGCAACGGCCGCAGGATCGAGAGCATGGTCGACGACCCGATGACGCGGCCGCACTTGAACTCGGCGGGCAAGACGTACGAGCTGGCCTTCGACCCGCAGTACGAGGATCTGATGACGGCCACGTCCAATCTTACCGGTAAGAAGATCAACCGCTTCACCCATCTCCACCAGAGTACCGACGACCTGGTGAAGAAGGTCAAGATGCTGCGGATGATCGGCCAGCAGACGGGGACGTGCTTCCAGCGGTGCGTGGGCTTCGACGCCCTCAACGCCACCTTCATCGTCACCCACAAGGTCGATAAGGAGTGCGGCACCGATTACCACAAGCGGTTCGTCGAGTACATGAAGTATGTCCAGGAAAACGACCTGATGGTCGCC
>JALHDI010000091.1 GCA_022839045.1 Sporomusaceae bacterium | reverse complement strand
ATCCGGGAATATCCCAGCACCATCAAAAAACAGTACAGCTTTTTAGGCTTGCCAGCTTCCAGAACAATATGGTTTTCGAAAAAGGCCCAGTCTACCTGCACTTAAAAGCTACGTGAATACGTGGTGATACTTTTCTCATCGTCATCCCCCTCTCACACCAGTAACCGCCATCGTTCTCTGTAAAGTTTTACCATAACAATTTTAGCATATTTTGTATAAAACAAAAACCTACTCTTCTAGAACCTTATAAATACATCCTGTACGATTTAGTCTATTTTTCTTAATCGTTCCGCAAAACGTTACGCAAATGCTATAAACAACAAAAAAGACTTCCGAGGTCAAAACCCCAGGAAGCCTTATCATTCCTATGGCGGGAGCGTCTGTGAATCGAACACAGCTACGACGGATTAGCGCCGTACAAACGGTTTTGAAGACCGCAGGAGCCACCAGGCCCCATCCGCCCCCACTATCATTATCTGGTAACAGCGAACATTTTCTCTGACAGTTTGTCGTACATATTATTATATACCATTCTGTCTTTTCGGCCACGGGGATAATTTTTCCTTCAGGCGAAGGGGAGGATTACATAATATTTATATTTGCTACCGGTAGAGTTCGGGACGGCGTTCGAGGGCGTAGAAACGCCGGCACATGCCCTGGGGGGTAGTACGGACGTCGACGACCTGGTCGAGGTCGATCTCGCCGGATATCATGGCCGGGCGGCCGGAGAAGTCTTCGGCGAGCACCTTGCCGGCCGGGCTGACGAGGATGGCCCCGCCGTGGTAGACGGTGCCCTGGCCGTTGTCGCCGGCCTGGTTGGCGGCGAGGACGTAGACGCAGTTGTCGTAGGCCCTGGCGCGGAGGGAGATGTGCCAGCTTTCGCGGCGGTCGTCCGGGCCGAGGCGCGGCGTGGCGTGGGGACAGAGGATGAGCTGGGCGCCTTTGAGGACGAGGGTCTGGGTGATTTCCGGGAAGTGCTGCTCGAGGCAGAGCTGGACGCCGACGGTTACTTGCGGCAGGGGGAAGACGGGCAGGTCGTCGCCGGCGGAGTATTCGCGGCGTTCGCGCTGGCCGAGGTGGGTTTTCTTATATATATGGAAGGCGCCGCCCGGAAGCCACAGGCCGTGGGCGAGGTATTTGGCATCCCCTTCGCGCCAGGCGAGGCCGGCGGCCAAGACTACGCCGGCGGCGGCGGCCAGCTCCCCCATGCGCCGGAGGGCGGCGTGGCCGGCCCGGAGCGGTTCGGCTTCTTCGCCGTTGGTGCGGTAGCCGGTGAGGCTGAGCTCGGGGAAGAGGAGCAGGTCGAGCTTGCGGCGGGCGGCCTCTTCGGCCCAGGCGGCGGCGGCGGCGAGGTTTTCTTCGAGGGCGTTGACTTGGGCGGGGCAGGCGACGGCGCCCACCCTGAGGACAGCGGCCATGGTTTGCCCCTCCTTGTTTGCGGTTCATAAATGAGTATGGCAGAGGCGGGATGAATTGTCAAATGGGCCGGGGGGAAAGCCGCAATTTTCTGAACGGATTTTCTTGTTGACAGCGCGGCCCGGTGCTGGTATATTTTAAACTAACATATATAAAGCAGGCGATGGGGCCTTCGTAGTTTAAACTACGGAGGCTCTTTGCGTTTGTTAGCGACGATGACGTCCGCGCCTTATGCCCGGGCGTCCTGTGTTTTTTTGAGAGAGGTGGAACGCCCCAATAAACAGGAAAGAGGTGTTCCCGAATGTCGAAGAAGTTTTGGACTATTTTGGGTTTATGTTTGATTTTCCTGGTTATTTTCGCTCCGCTGGCTCTGGCGGCCGAAGAAGCCAAGCCGGAAGCCGCAGCCGCGGTCGCCAAGGTGGACACGGGCGACACCGCCTGGGTGCTGGCCTCCTCCGCCCTCGTAATGCTGATGACGCCGGGCCTGGCCCTCTTTTACGGCGGGATGGTGCGGACGAAGAACGCGCTGTCGACCATCATGCAGAGTTTCTTCATCGTCGGCCTTATTTCGGTGCAGTGGGTGCTGTGGGGCTATACGCTGGCCTTCGGCCCCGATATCGGCGGCATGATCGGCGGTTTCGATTTCCTCGGTCTTCAGGGGGTCGGCGTGGAGCCGAACAGCCCGACCTCGACCATTCCCCACCTGGCGTTCATGGTTTTCCAGGGGATGTTCGCCGTCATCACCCCGGCGCTCATCACCGGCGCGTTCGCCGAACGGATGAGATTCCCCGCGTTCGTGGCTTTCGTACTGATCTGGGCGACCGTCGTCTATGACCCAGTGGCTCATATGGTTTGGGGCGGCGGCTGGATGATGTCCCTCGGGGTGCTCGATTTCGCCGGCGGCACGGTCGTCCATATTCTCTCCGGCGTGTCCGGCCTGGTGGTGGCGCTGGTGCTGGGCAAGCGCAAGGGCTATGGCAGCGAGGCCATGCTGCCCCACCACCTGCCGATGACCGTTCTCGGCGCGTCGCTGCTGTGGTTCGGCTGGTTCGGCTTCAACGCCGGCAGCGCCCTCGGCGCCAACGGCCTGGCGGCCACCGCCTTCGTTACCACCAACACGGCCGCGGCCGCGGCCACCGTTTCCTGGGTGTTCGCCGAGTGGCTGCACCACGGCAAGCCCACCATTCTCGGCGCGGCGTCCGGCTGCGTGGCCGGCCTGGTCGCCATCACGCCGGCGGCCGGTTTCGTGGCTCCCCTGCCTTCGGTCATCATCGGCCTAGCGGCCGGCGTCATCTGCTACCTGGCGGTGAGCGTGGTCAAAGCCAAGCTGGGCTACGACGATTCGCTCGACGCGTTCGGCGTCCACGGCATCGGCGGCACCTGGGGCGCGATCGCCACCGGCCTGTTCGCCTCCAAGGCGGTCAACGAGGCTGGCAACGACGGCCTGTTCTTCGGCAACCCCGACCTCGTGGTGACGCAGCTTATCGGCGTGGCCGCCAGCTGGGCGATCGCGATCGTGGGCACGTATATCATCCTCAAGATCGTCGGGGCGGTAATGCCGCTCAGGGCAAGCGAAGAGCAGGAGATCCAGGGCCTCGACATCACCGAGCACGGCGAGCGCGGCTACGCCTACCAGGATTTCGCCGCCGGCCTGCCCGTGTCCTCCGCGGCGCCGTTCGCCCTCAGCCAGTCCGGCGCGGCGGCCAAGGTCAGCCTCAATTCGTAAGCGGAAGGAGGAATTAGCGTGGAAAAGATAACGAAGATCGATATCATTACCCGCCCCGAGAAGCTCGAAGAGCTGAAGGAGGCCATGAACGCCATCGCCGTGACCGGCATGACGGTCACCCAGGTCTACGGCTGCGGACTCCAGAAGGGGTATAAGGAGATCTACCGCGGCAAGGAGGTGTCCATCAACCTCGTGCCCAAGGTGAAGGTCGAGATCGTGGTGTGCGAGGTGCCGGTGGAACGGGTGGTGGAGACCGCCAAGCGCGTCTGCCGCACCGGCAACGTGGGCGACGGCAAAATCTTCGTCTACCCGCTGGAGAACGCCGTCCGCATCCGCACCGGCGAGGAAGGGCCCGACGCCATCAAGGACCCCAAGGACCTCCCTGCGCTGAAGAAATAAGCGGGGCCAGCGCCCTACGGCACGCCCATTCGGGCGACGCCGTACCGACAAGTATTCACGCTTATCCCGCGGAGCCACAAACCGGTTTTGCGGCTCCGCGGGAGCCCTCCCTTATATAGCGGCAATCGCCGCCGGCAAAACGAATAGCCCTCCCGGCGAGGAACCAATTACTTTGCTACCTCTCTCGCCGGCTTCGGCCGGCATCTTTTTAATAAAACGGCGGCAGTCCCCAGGACTGCCGCCGTGATGTGTTTACGGGATGAAGACACCTAGTCGTCTTTGTCGTCTTTATGGGGGCAATGATGCCATACGATGGGATCTTCGATCAGGGTGGCAAAGATGAATTTATGAACATGCTTATCGTTCACGGTCGTTTTGCCGCAGGCGAAATGGACGTGTTTTTTAGGCGCCACATAAATCGCCGGCCCTGTCCGGACGCCGACTTCGTGAAGATGTTCCTCAAAGAAGTCGGTATTGGTACATATCTCGTGCACATGGCTGTCGCCATAGGGAATCGCTTCGCTCGACACGCCGGCGAAACGGTGATTGTGCGGTTCCTCCTTCTTCTCTTCCACGATAAACGTGCTGCCCAAGAATTCATGCACATGAGTCTGGCTGCGCTCGCAATCTTCGCTCATCATCAAACCTCCTTTATTATTTTATACATCTTATGTAAATTTGAACACAGATGTTACCGCCTTCGCGGATAATAACCGGTAAAGGAAATATCTACCTATACTCCCAGCCCGGCACAATTATATAAGAGCGGCGGCAGTCCACTGGACTGCCGCCGTGATGTGTTGGTGTACGGCCGGTTCGGATTGCCGGTTTAAGGAGCAAATAAAGCATGATGGATTTCGCCTCTCCCCCGCGGGGCCGCAATAGACTCCGGCTCCAGTCCTCCGGCTGAACGCGCCGTAGGGCTTGGGCCTTCGCCCGCGTGCACCGTCGTCAACTGACGTCCATGTCAGTAGACTCCTCGCGCGTCCGTCCATGGACGCGCGTGCGGCGGCGTGCGGCCGCTACGCCCACGGCGCGTAGTCAGCCTCCGCAAAGTCGCCGTCGCCTTTTGCGGCCCCGCGGGTACCCTGCCTCCCGACATACTTCTCGGGCGCCCAAGCGGCAACCGCCACCGACGCCCAGCACCTTTTAAATCCCCTCAACCTTCCCGGCGATACAACAACTACCCTGACTACCTCTCTCACCGACTTCGGCCGACACCTTGTTAATACAGGGGCGGCAGTCTTCGACTGCCGCCGTGATGCGTCTTGGGGAGAGGGGGTGATTCAAAAGAGCCGTTCCTTAACAACTAATATTTCTCCTTCAAAAAACAAAACATGTAGTAATAGCGGCCTGCCAAAACAATTATTTGGATTTAATTTCGGCGAGTCGTTCACTACACCATTTTCTCAACGTTTCATCAGAAAAGTGAAAGCCTCCTTTTAATATATCGAACATCTTTTCCTCTGAGATGTTGACATCCACTTTATAAAATTCGTCTATCATTCTATATGCGGATCTCCTCCCACGAGTTATCTTTGGGTCTTCAATTTCAAATTTACTTAATAACAGGTCTACCTTTTCCTCTAAGTATGACAAGTCTTGTTCTAACCCTCCAACACGTTGTTCAATATCGTGAGCAGTACCAAGAACATCGTCAGTCATTGCATGAGCCTCATCGGTCATGTTTTCCGCATTTTGCGTACTATCTAATATATTTTGCAATACGTAATTAGCATGGTCTTGCATGGCAGATAGTGTCATATCAATCTCTCCGATCTTTTCGGCGAGATTAGCCCTAATAGATTCAAGAATAGCTTCTAAGTCCTGAGTCGCTGAAGCAAATCGTTGTACAAACTTTTCAGTCTCAATCTTCATAAATATGTCCAAAAGTTGCGTAGGTTGAAGTGCTTCAGTACGCGCGTTCCCGCGTATTTTATATGTGCCACCCTGAGTACAATAAGGTTTCGTTTCTCCTGATGGTACTTCGATTCTATAGAATGGTATTGAATTAGTATTCTCGGCGATAACTTCTATTTTCATTGCAGGTATACAGTTTTGGGCTCTATTTATGATAGATAATTTTGCATGGTCACTAACTTCGCAACCAATAACCTTGCCTTGCTGTTTCCCATTAAATGTAACTTCCTTGACACCAATTAAAATTGTTCCACCGAGCTCTGAATTAGCAAAGGCAACGAGGTCGGAGGAATCAATCCCAGCAAAGGACTGTTTGAATTCTACCTCGAACCCCTCTTCTTTTTGTAAAAGCTTTTGTGATTTTTTTGATATAGTTTTATATTCATTTTTAGTAGTCACATAACCACCTCCGAAAATAAAAGAGGGAATTACGGATACTGGAATTTTCACCTCGGAAGTTATCTTAACCCTATACCACTATCTGAATTATACAAGATATCTATTATATAAACTACTATATAAACCACTATCAAATCAGCCCGCAAATCATTCATAGGCGAAGACGCTACCCGCAGGACCGCAAACGGACGGCGACTTTGCGGAGGGCGAATACGCGCCGTCGGCGAAGCAGAGCAGCGCCCACACGCGAGGCCATGGACGGCCGAGCGAGGAAGTCCACGGCCATGGATGGCCGTTGGACGACGGTGGTCGCGGGCGCGCGGCGCGAGCCATACGGCGCGTTCGGCCGAAGCACCGGAGCCGGTAGTTTGCGCCCCTGCGGGGTATGGGCAGCGTGTGACGAAACCAAGCGTACAAGCGCCCGAAGCCTTTGGCCCCGCATATGGCGCAAGAAAGCCCGGAGGGGTAATTCCCTTTCCGGGCAGTTTAGTTTCCGCACACATTTATTCTTTACCGAGCGCTTCCAGCAATCGCTGCGCAAGCGCCCTTTTCTCCGGCGCCAGTTTTGCCGCGGCAGCCAACAGCCGACGGAGCTCCGGCTCCGGCTCCGGCTCGGGCTCACCCTCGGCAAAAAATTCGGCAAGCGTAACGCCAAGCCCGGTACAAATCTTTTCGATCGTTTTATACTGCGGGTTCGGGTCGTTATTGTTCATGATGCTGTTCAGGGTCGATTGGGTTATCTCGGAAAGGTCGGCGAGCTTATTGATGCTAATATTCCGTTCGGTACACAACGCCAGGATGCGTTTCGCTATATTCATGCGCTACCTCTTTATAACGATACGTCGTTACAAAGAGTATAGCAAAAAGACGGAAAAACTCTTAACGATTGTACGTTGACATCTATAACGTCATATCGTTATAATGGACATGGAAGTTCATGGCTATAGGGGGAAAAATGAAATTTATCTGGTACGTATGCGACGGTAAGGTCGAAGAATACAACGGGCAGGAAGCCGACTGGAACAAGTCGGTCCTCGTGTTCGCCAGGTCGCCGGAGGACGCCCTGCTAAAGGCGATGAAGTATCACCTGCGTTTGCTGGAACGTATCGGCATAATATGGTGCGGCAAAGAGATAGAAGTAATTTCCTAGCAGCCGGGGTTTGCCGGTCCTTCGGGAAGCGTCCGGCCCCGCATATGGCGCAAGAAAGCCCGGAGGGGTACTTTCCCCTTCCGGGCAGTTTAGTTTTCGCACCCATTTACTCTTTACCGAGCGCCTCCAGCAAGCGCCGCGCGTTATGCCGAGGTTATGGGGAGGGTCACTTTTTCGCTTGCCTAAGTATTATGTAACATTAACATAATGTACCTCATATTATATGGTAGGCGCGCCAAAAATAAAAAAGTAAAGGAAGGACGGATCATGGGTTCTAAAAAAGAGTCTTTTCCTGGCTGCATTGGAGCGGTCACCATTGTAACAAACGATCTCCTCGTGTTTCAGGGACAGATTGTAAAGGATAATAATGACCGCAAAGATGATGATAAGTGTTGTAACCATAACAACAATGTAGATTTTATTCGTTTGCGGTTAACCTGCGAACCTGCGTTAATCCGCGAGAACGCTAATATCGAGGAGATCAACCCCGATCTTTTCGAGGAAGGCGATATCATCAGAATTAATGTAGACGACATTACCGTCATAGGTCCTAGCCGCGAATGCCTTGGCGAGGACGATAGCTGCTTGCTGAGTGAGTAAATCCTACGGAAAAGCTGGGCTTTCCTGCCTGGCTTTCTTTTTTTGTAGCATGATCCGGGATAGGGAGACATCGATGTAAGATTTCCGTTGAGCAGCGCGACCCCCAAGAGCCGGCGGCTGGCGCGGCAGGGCTACCGTATGCTCGTCGTCGGCAGCTACCTGGCGTTTTATGTCCTGGAGGATGAGACGGTGGAAATTCGGCGGATTCTCAGCGGCAGCCGGGAATACAGGTTTTTGCTGTGAGGCTTGGCGCGGCGGCGGTCTGACGACTGCCGCTTTTTTGTCGGGAAGGAGTCGGCTGATTTGGGGCGAAGTAGTCATAATCGCAAAGGGGGCGGCGGCGGTGGCGTACATTGTATTAGCGCTATTATGGATCGGGTGGTGCGCGCTGCACAGCGCCTTAATTTCGCTGACGGTGACTGATTACCTGAAGGCCCGCCTGGGCGGCGGGTACCGCTTCTACCGCCTCTTCTACAACGTCTTCGCCCTCGCCACCCTCGCCCTGGTCATGAGCTACAGCCCGCCCCCCGCCGGCGATCCCCTGTTCCGCTGGGACGGCCCGTGGGCGTACCTGCGGCTGGCGCTGGCCGCCGCCGCGACGGCGCTGTTCGTCGCCGGGGGGAGAAAATACGATATGCTGCAGATGCTGGGTGTCAGGCAGGCGATAGCGGGGAGGACGCACGCCGCCCTGACCGCCGCCGGCACGCTCGACACGACCGGCATCCTCGGCCTGACGCGCCATCCCTGGTACCTGGGGGCGATCATCCTCATCTGGGCGGGCAGAGGCGAGCTTTACGCGCCGACGCTGCTCGTGAACGCGATCCTCACCGCCTATGTGGTTATCGGCATCGTGCTCGAGGAACGGAAGCTGGTGGCCGAGTTCGGGGAGGAGTACCGCGCCTATCAGCGGCGGGTGCCGATGCTGCTGCCGCTGCGAAACGGAAGCCGGCAATAAGGGAACCACGGGCGGCGGGCCTTCTGGCTGGCCGCGTTTTTTGGGCCTCTATCGCCTTGTGGAGGCTGCTGGAACAGAACTGAATGTGCGGAGGCGCCGCTTATTGTCGCCGGACGACAATGGGCGGCGTTTATTGTTGTGTCTGGCGCACAATATATTTAATAATTATTTTCTGTTAATATTAATTTACTGTTTATTTTCGGAAACATTTTCCCGGCCCGGTTTCGGAAAGTTGCTGCGAAAAACGGGCTATATTGTCGAAAAAACTATGTCTTTTGGCGGATAAACGCGCTTTTTCCACCTTTTTGTAGAAAGCCCGTTTTTTTGCAAAAGCGCCGCCAAGCCTTTCATTTACCGGCAAGGGAGGGTTGACGGAAAGATTTTTCGCTTGTCCCTCTTTCGGCAGACGCTTTAGGCCGAGGCTTTCCTGTATGGTAAAGCCACCAGGGAATATCGGCGCAGGGATGTTTCCCCGGCGGACGGGACAAGGAGCCGCGCCGCCTTCAAAAAAGAGAAAAGGCGCGTTAACAATAAAGATTTTTGATAAGGTGGAAGGAGAGGTAATGGTGAAATTTGCACAGACGTCGAAAGACGGCGGGGCGCGGGGCGGGCTGATGAACAGCCTGCAGACCAAGTTAACGGTGATTATCCTGGCGATTTTTCTCATCGCCATGGGGGCGCTGGGCGGACTCAATTACTGGCAGGCGAATAAGATGCTGACGGATTCGATTTACAGCGATATGAAGGGCACCGCCCATAACGAGGCCGGAAACATCGGCGACTGGCTGGCGGCCCGGCTGGACGAGATGGCGATGATGGCGGTGGCGCCGGTGATCCAGGGCGGCAAGGCGGAGGAGATCGTTCCTTTCCTGGCCAGCGCGACCAGGGAGGCCAACGGCATATATGACGGCATAAACTATGCCACACCGGACGGGGTCGCGTACAATCCGAAGGGGGGAACGTTCAACGTTGCCGAACGCCCTTACTTCAAGCAGGCTATCAGCGGTAAAGCGACCATTTCCGATCCCCTTGTGACAAAGGATACCGGCCATACGGTAACGACGATCGCGGTCCCGGTGAAGGTCAACGGCCGTGTGGTAGGAGTATTGTTCGGCGGCGCCAATCTGTCGAGCATCACGAAGGAAGCGCTGGACGTCAAGGTAGGCAAGACG
Organism: Sporomusaceae bacterium; assembly: GCA_022839045.1. The sequence continues at coordinate 1,829 of JALHDI010000091.1, read as the reverse complement.
GGCTATGTGTACGTCGTCCAGGGGGACGGCCTGTTTATCATCCACCCGAATAAGGACCTGGTGATGAAGTACAACCCGATGAAGGACGAGAAGGGCGCCCCCGAGCTGGCGGCGGCCACGCAGAAGGCGCTCAAGGGCGAGACGGCCGTCGCCGCGTACGATTTCATGGGGATCCGCAAGATGATGTCGTATGCCCCGATCCCCGGCACGAACTGGGCGGTGTTCGCCACCGGGCCGCTGGACGAGATGACGGAGGATCTGACGACGCTGCGTAATATTTCGCTGCTGACGATCGCGGTGGTGCTGCTGATCGCGGCGATCGCGGTGACGCTGCTGACGCGGCGGATCGTGGGCCCGCTGAGGATGATGGTGGCGCAGGTGCAGGAGGTGGCCGCAGGCGACCTGACCGACCGGGAGCGCACGGTGTATTCGCGGGACGAGGTGGGCCAGCTGGCGGACGCGATCGGCCAGATGCGCGGGAATCTGCGCGGCCTGGTGAGGCAGATCAATGCCAACGCCGATCAGGTGGCGGCCTCCAGCGAGGAGCTGACGGCGAGCGCCGAGCAGTCGACCCAGGCGGCCAATCAGATCGCGTCGTCGATCATGAGCGTGGCGAGCGCGGCGACCGACCAGGTGGCGGCGGCGAACGAGTCGTCGGCGGTGGTGCAGCAGATGTCGGCCGGCCTCCAGCAGGTGGCGGCGAACGCCAACGAGATGGCGGCGCAGTCGGCCCGGGCGGCCGAGCAGGCCCAGGAGGGCGACCAGGCGGTCGATAAGGCGGTCAGCCAGATGGCGCATATCGAGGATACGGTGAATACGTCGGCCGTGGTGGTGACCAAGCTGGGCGAGCGTTCGAAGGAGATCGGCCAGATCGTGGATACGATTTCGGGCATCGCTGGCCAGACGAATCTGCTGGCTTTGAACGCGGCGATCGAGGCGGCCCGCGCCGGCGAGCAGGGCCGGGGGTTCGCGGTGGTGGCCGAGGAGGTCAGGAAGCTGGCCGAGCAGTCGCAGGAGGCGGCGAAGAAGATCGCCGACCTGATCGGCGAGATCCAGGGCGATACCGATAAGGCCGTGACGGCGATGAACGACGGCACGCGGGAGGTGAAGACCGGGGCCGAGGTGGTCAACGCCGCCGGGGTGGCTTTCCGGGAGATCATTACGCTGGTGTCGCAGGTTTCGAGCCAGGTGCGGGAGATTTCGGCGGCGGTGCAGCAGATGGCGGGCGGCAGCCAGCAGATCGTGGGTTCGGTGCGCAAGATCGACGATCTGAGCAAGTCGTCGGCGGCCGAGGCGCAGAGTGTGTCGGCGGCGGCCGAGGAGCAGTTGGCGTCGATGGAGGAGGTCGCTTCTTCGAGCCAGGCGCTGGCGAAGCTGGCCGAGGATCTGCAGGTCGCGGTGAGCAAGTTCCGGGTATGACGGAGGGAGTGGATATATATGGCGTCGGAACAATTGGTCGTTTTCCGGCTGGGGAGCGAGGAGTACGCGGTGACGATCGCCCAGGTGAAGGAGATCATCCGCTACGGCGGGGCGACGAGGCTGCCGAACACGCCTGAGCATCTGGAGGGGATCATCAACCTGCGGGGCAAGGTGATCCCGGTGGTCGATCTGGGGAAACGGTTCGGGCTGGGGAGGGCGCGTCAGGGCGACGCCTAGGCGCTGATCGTGGAGGCGGCCGGCCGCGAGGTCGGGATGGTGGTGGATGGGGTGAGCGAGGTGCTGCGGCTGGCGGCCGGCGCGATCGAGCCGGCCCAGTCGGTCAGCCACGCCGGGGAGTTCCTGCGGGGCATCGGCAAGGTGGGCGACCGGCTGCTGATAATCCTCGAGCT
>JALHDI010000238.1 GCA_022839045.1 Sporomusaceae bacterium | reverse complement strand
AATCACACGAGCATTCCATGAACATCGGCAAGCAGTCGCTCCCCAGCGGGACCCTCTGGCGCAACCTCGACGACGAGGCGGCGGGAGCCGTCCTCGACTTCGTCCGCTCGGAAGCCTTCCGCCGCATTCCCGAAGACCGTCTCGTCTCCAGCAACAACAAGAAGAACCGCATCTACGTCCTGGACGTTCCGGGCATCGGCAGATGCGTCTTGAAGGAGGGTTTCGTCTCCCGCCGCTACAAGCTGGCGAAGCGCCTTGAAATCGCGTTCAAGCTGCGCTTCCTCAAGCGGGGTCTGCGCACCCTGCGCCTCGCCCTCGAGGCCTCCCGCGGGGGCGTGCGCACCCTCGCGCCCCTGGCCTTCTGGACCGACTTCCTCGGCGCCCTCCGCAACTACTTCCTCTACCGCCATGTCGACGGCGCGCCTCTGGACGCGCTTTGGCGCACCGGCGCCTACGCCGAAGCGGACAAGTCCGCGCTCCTCGCCTACCTCGCCAAGGCAGGCGAACAGGCGCGCAAGCTGCATGCCCTGGACATCGTCCACGAAGACCTCCTGCCCCGCAACATCGTCGTCCCCGACGCCCTCGACGGCGAAGGCGACGTCTCGATCATCGATCTGGAATCCGCCTCCCGTCCCTTTGCTCCGGGGCGGCGGATGAAATTCGCCCTCCGCCTCCGCTCCCTCCACCGCCTCCTCGACCGGGCCCATTACGACGACGCCTGCCTCGACGCCTTCCTCGTCGGCTATTGCGGAGGCCGTGCGGACCACGTCGCCCTGTGCCGGCGAGTCCTGGAATTCTGGCTTCGCCATGCCTCGCTCCGCGCCCTCTTCCTGCCCGTCGCCTGGCTCCGCTTCCCGCCCCCTCGGGATTTTCCGATCCGTTCAGGCGGTGGCGCTGGCGACGCTTCATAGCCATTGTAGGATTGCATGGCGGCCGAAACTCGTCTACCATACGCACCCCATGCAAACGAACCCATGGAAAATCGGACTCCAGTCCGCGCGGGCGAACGCCATCCCCGGCGTCGTCCTGCAAGCCGCCGCCGTCCTCCTGATCCTCGCCTACCATTTCAGCGCATCCTTCCGCGGCACGCTCGATGTCGTGGCCGGCTGGCAGACGCGCTTCGGCATCGTCTTCCTCGGCTTCGGGTATCTGTTCTTCTGCGGTCTGCTCCCGATCGCGATCACGCTGGCCGTCCCCTCCCTGAGGCCCAGGTCGCCCGTGCGGGCGCTGCTCTTCGCCGTGCTCTTCTGGAGCGCCATGGGCGTCGTCGTCGGGTTGTTCTACCGCTTCCAGAGCCTGCTTTTCGGCGATGGCCACGACCTCGCGACGCTGCTGATGAAGATCGCCTTCGACCAGTTCGTCTTCACGGTCGTCTGGGGAGTTCCCATCGTGACGATCGCCCATCAGTGGAAGGACCACGGCTATCGCGCATCCGCCGTGAAACCCCTTCTGGGACGTAGCTGGTACTCGCGCTACGCCCTGCCCATGCTCGTGATGAACTGGGCCGTCTGGATCCCGAGCCTTTTCGTGATCTACAGCATGCCGCCCGCGCTCCAGCCGCACATCGCCGGGCTCATCAGCGGCTTCTGGAGTCTGATGTGCCTTCAGATCTCGGCCCGGACGCGCCGGCCGGCCGAGCCCGCCCCGGTCCCCGTCGCCTAGCCGCGGGCTAGTCGCCCAGCACGAGGTCGCCCACGAGGTCGATGGACACCGGGCTCATGATGGTCAGCGGGAGGATGATCTCGGCGGAGCCGTCTACGCGCCGCAGCGGCGCGGGCTCCTGTTGGCGATAGCGCAGCAGGACCGGCTCGCCGGAGAGTCCGAGCGTGATCACGCCGCCCGCCGGCTTCATCGCGACTTCGCCGCCGTCGATGCGGATCAGGCGCGCCGTCTCGACGCCAGGGAGCGGGACGCCGCAGTCGACGCGGGCACCCTCCTTCCACAGCACGTGGAGGCAGTCGCCGGTCTCGTCGCGGAACAGGTAGCTCTGGACGCCGTTGGCGTGCCGCACTTCGTCGACGAACCGCTTCACCGCGACGCCGTTGATCATGTTGTAGTACATGATGGCGTCGAGTCGCGGATTGTACCGGCTGAACCCTGGTTTTCCCCTAACTTAACGGGATGAAGGTCAGAAACGACTCGTGCCTGGCGCCATTCTCAGTGTGTGGGTATGTGGGTTTGTGAGTATGTGAGGTTCATTCGGATGCGATGTCGTGCCCGTTTCGCCCTACCATGCTTCGCATTCGGCTTGCGGAGCGACTCACACCCCCACATACTCACAAACTCACATACATAGCGCACCCATTGCCCGTTGAAATCTGCCGACTTCGGCTTAAGTTAGCGCCATTCGGACCAGGCCCGTTTTGACTGGCCCGTTTTGACTAATTGCGCAGCGGGGTGGGGCGCAACCGTCCCGGCAAGCCGCTGCCGAATGCCTGCCAATCAACTTCTGCAAGTCCGACTGCGAAGCCTCACCTTTCCGAGGCGACCGCGCGGGGGCGCGGTCGAGTGCGGCTCGCCGGGACGGCGTCGCCCTACCTTTCCGAGCCCCTGTTACTCCGAGATCGTATGGCCCGTGTATTTCACTGGATCAATCTTCCAGTTCGGACACACCGGCACCGGCCCTGAAATATCGTAGGGCTGGCTCTTGTCCGCTGGACAACGCGGCTCGCCCTTGATGTAGCCGATGGGCTGGCAGAGCTGATCCATCGTGGGGGCGTCCATTTCCCCGTTGATCTTGCGAAGCTCGATGGCGTGCTCAAGCGCATATAAATTCGCGATACAGGCTGAGCGCTGCGAATTGCGGCGATATTGAAGATAATAGGGCGTTGCTATGGCCGTCAACACCCCAATGACGGCCACGACGATCATGATCTCGATCAGCGTGAATGCGTCTTGAACTCGCTCTTGCATGACTGGGATTCTGCTTGACGTCAAATGATGGAGCCGATCAAACTTCAAAACAAGCCAAAATCTCAAATTTGGCGTTGATATTACCAAGCCAAAAAGAGGCGGACAATCACAAAGTGATTCTCCGCCTCGTTGGCAGCTTGACATGAAACTGCCTGGGTTTTATCACCTTAGCATCCGGTTGATATGCTATCAGGCGCTACTTGATTACTCTACCGCAGGAAGGGCGTGAGGATAGTCGGCATCGGTACCCATGATCTGGCAAACAGGGTCAGTGTCGGCATCGCCGGTAGTGTAGCTGGAAGCATAAGCTCTGGCGGAATCCGCAGGGCACCAAGGTGCAACTTTGAT
>JALHDI010000237.1 GCA_022839045.1 Sporomusaceae bacterium | reverse complement strand
GGGGTTGACGAAGGTGACGATGCCTTTGGCGTCGATCATGAGCAAGCCGTCGGAGACTTTGTTGACGATGGTGGAGTGGAGGCTGGCGGTCTGCTCGAGTTCTTTCTGGGCTTTCTGGACGGCGAGGTAGTTGTTGATGGCGGCGGCGGCCGATACGACCATGCCGAGGGTGTGGACGTGGACGTGTTCTTTACGGCCGGTGACGCTGAGGACGCCGAGGAGGTTGCCGGCGGCGGCGGCGAGGGGGGCGGCCGAGCAGGCCCATTCCTGGTGTTTCTGGCAGTAGTGCTCGTAGCCGGCTACCTGGATGGGGCCGCTGCCGAGGAGGACGAGGCTGATGGCGGTGGTGCCGACGAGTTCTTCGGTCCATTTGACGCCGTTGACGTATTGGATGCCGCGGTGGGATTCGAGGACGACGGCGTCGCCGATGACTTCGATGACGAAGCCGTCACGGTCGACGAGGATGACGGCGAAGCCGGAGTTTTCCATGAGTTCGTAGAGGTTGCGCATGAAGGGGCGCGCGGCGTCGATGATGCCGGCGTTGCGGGCCAGGAGGGCCTCCAGTTCTTTGCCGTTGACGATGACGCTGCTGCCGCCGCTGCGGTGGTCGACGCCCTGTTGTTCGCACCTGAGCCAGGAACGGACGATGTCCGTTCTTATGCTGCCAGGCTCTATTTCCTTATGGGTTATGAATCGTTCCCAGGCGACGCGGGTTTGCTCGTCCTGGATCATTTTTGCTCCCTCCAAACCGTCCTGTATTGATACAGTAAAAATAGTTATATTAAGGCATTGGACAAAAAACGTTCATTTCCTGCACTTGCGGGAATTTTTTGAACGGTGTGACAATTTTTTCGGTGCGCGCCGATGACGGACAGACGAAGGCCGCACGGCGGGTGTGCCGTGCGGCCTGAGGTTAGCGTTTAACATGGTTAAACCTGAATTGTCGCGGCCGTTCAGAAGTGCCCAGACGCAAGGCGCTCTGAGGAGCAACGCCGCAGATGGGCGCTTATGGGCGGCCGTTATCGTTTGGGGGCCTGCTGGGTCATTTCGGTGGCGAGGATTTTATTGAAGGGTTCCTGTTTTTTCGTTTTGTCTTTATTGGTGGCGCGGCGTTTGTCGCGGCTTTGGTTGTTGGTCTGCTGGACTTTGGTGGTGACGATGAGCATGGTGCGCCCCCCCCTGCCGGTTTTTCCTTTTCAATGATTATATCGGCGGGAAGGGCGAATTTGTTTAGGGGAATTTTTCGGGAGGCTTATGGGCGACCGATAATTTCGGCTATCTTCCACTTGATCTCCACCTGCCCCGGCTTGACGTCGCCGTCGGCGCCGGCGACGGCCGGGACGGCGGTGACCGTGGTGCCGTCGATGAAGCACAGGGGCGGAAAGAGGACGCACCACCAGTTTTTGCCTTCGGCGGCGCCGAGGAGGATGCGCACGGTTTCGTAGCGGCCGGGCGGCAGGACGCGGGCGCCGTAGGTGCGGAGGGGGAATTCGAACCAGCCGGTTTCGATGGCGACCGGGTAGGCGGCGCCGCCGGCGGCGACCGTTTGACGGGCGATGCGGAGGATTTCTTCGCGCTGGCCGGCGACGATGCGGCGGGCGTCGTCGACGGTGGCGGCGCCGGTCAGCCGGGGGGCGAGGTGGGCGGTAACGGCGTCGCGGACGCGGTATTTGAGCTGCTGGTCGGCGGCGCTGTCGCTGTTGGCGATGATGTGGAGGCGGATAAGGTCTGCGGGGGGGGCCTCCTCCCCCCTGCCTTCGCCGGCGAGGAGCAGGCTCCAGCCGCCGGTGACGAAGACGAACAATAAAACGGGCAGGACGATGCGGATCAGGGTCTTATTCATTTTTGTATCCTCTCCATTGTTGAATCTTTTCTAATGGTTCTTCTATGATTTGCCAGAGGCCGTTCAGACGTATTTTCTCATATGCCCGAGAGCGGCTTTTTCGAGGCGCGATACCTGGGCCTGCGATATCCCGATCTCCTCGGCGACTTCCATCTGGGTCTTGCCTTCGAAGAAGCGGAGGGTGAGGATGTGTTTTTCGCGGTCGCTGAGTTTGCGGAGGGCTTCCTTGATGGCGACGCCTTCGAGCCAGTTGAAG
>JALHDI010000003.1 GCA_022839045.1 Sporomusaceae bacterium | reverse complement strand
AAGCCCCTACAGGAACCGCCCTGTGGCCGAAAACCTCGACCTCTTCGAACGCATGAAAAACGGCGAATTCCCCGACGGCGCCCGCGTCCTCCGCGCCAAAATCGACATGGCCTCCCCCAACCTCAACATGCGCGACCCCGTCCTCTACCGCATCATGCGCTCCCACCACCACCGCACCGGCGACGCGTGGTGCATCTACCCCATGTACGACTACGCCCACCCCCTCTCCGACGCCTGGGAAGGCGTCACCCACTCCATCTGCACCCTCGAATTCGAAGCCCATCGCCCCCTGTACGACTGGTGCCTCGACGTCCTCGGCGAATTCAAGCCCCGCCCCGTGCAGATCGAATTCGCCCGCCTCAACGTCACCTACACCGTCATAAGCAAGCGCAAACTGCGGGCCCTCGTCGAAAACGGCCGTGTCGCCGGCTGGGACGACCCCCGCATGCCCACAATTTCCGGCCTGCGCCGTCGCGGCTACACCCCCGAAGCCATCCGCGACTTCTGCGGCCGCATCGGCGTCGCCAAAGCCGACAGCGTCGTCGACTACGCCCTCCTCGAACACTGCGTCCGCGAGGACCTCAGCCCCAAGGCCCCCCGCCTCATGGCCGTCCTCCGCCCCCTCAAAGTCGTCCTTACCAACTACCCCGAGGACCGCAGCGAAGAACTCCCCGCCGAGAACAACCCCGACAACGAAGCCCTCGGCGCGCGCGCCATGCCCTTCGGCCGCGTCCTCTACATCGAACAGGACGACTTCATGGAAAACCCGCCGCCCAAATACTTCCGCCTCACCCCCGGCGGCGAAGTCCGCCTCAAGAACGCCTACATCATCAAATGCGAGGAAGTCGTCAAAGACGACCAAGGCAACATCGTCGAGCTCCGCTGCACCTACGACCCCGAAACCAAGAGCGGCTCGGGCAGCACCCGCAAAGTCAAGGGCACCATCCACTGGGTCTCGGCCGCCGGCGCCGTGCCCGCCGAAGTCCGCCTCTACGACCACCTCTTCCCCCTCGAAGACCCCGAAGCCGGCGACGAAGACTTCCTCAGCCGTGCCAACCCCGGCTCCCTCGTCACCCTCGCCGCCTTCGTCGAGCCCGCCCTCGGCGCGGCCCAAAGCGGCGACCGCTTCCAATTCATCCGCCACGGCTACTTCCACGCCGACCCGGACTCGCGCGACGGCAAGCCCGTCTTCAACCGCATCGTCGGCCTCAAGGACTCCTGGGCCAAACTTCAGAAGTAAAACAATGGGGTCTGGCTAAAAAGTCCATCTGCGGCGTACCCGTAAAGGACAGGCCGCCGTTCTAAGGTGCTAAAGCACCGAGAACGGCGCACTTGCTCCTCAGAGCGCCTTGCATCTGGAGCTTTTTATCTTAGCCCCGGCATACCGCAAACAGAAAAGAGCACCGTATGGTGCTCTTTCTCCTTTGCGGGCAATCATCCCGCGGTAATGTTATAATAAAAGCAACCCTGAAAAAACCAGAGGAGAATAAAGCACCGTGCAAAAGGCCCGCGAATTATTGCAACAATACTACGGCTACGCCGATTTCCGTCCCGGCCAGGCCGAAATAATCACCAGCCTGATAACCGGCACCGACACCCTGGCCGTCATGCCGACCGGCGCCGGGAAGTCGCTGTGCTACCAGCTGCCGGCGCTGCTGCTGCCAGGCACCGCCCTCGTTATCTCGCCGCTTATTTCCCTCATGAAAGACCAGATCGACGCCCTCCGCGAGATCGGTATTCCCGCAGCCTACATCAACAGCTCGCTCACCGGCGCCGAAGTCAACGGACGGCTCAACAACGCCAGGGCCGGCCGCTACAAGCTGCTGTACGTCGCCCCCGAACGCCTGGAATCGGAATACTTCCAGGCGGCTGTCCAGGACCTGGCGATATCGCTCCTCGCCATCGACGAAGCCCATTGCGTCTCCCAGTGGGGTCACGACTTCCGCCCCAGCTACCGGGCCATCGGGCCGTTCATCGACCGGCTCCCTAACCGCCCGGTAGTCGGCGCCTTCACCGCCACCGCCACCGACAACGTCAAGCAGGACATCATCGCGCTCTTGGCGCTGCAAAAGCCGGCCACCTACTACACCGGCGTCGACCGCGCCAACCTGTCGTTCACCGTCAGCCGCGGCGAAAACAAAAAAGACTTTGTCCTCAGATACGTGGCCGCCAACAAGGACAAAGCGGGCATAATCTACGCCGCCACCCGCAAAGAAGTCGACAACCTGTATGCCGCCTTGCGCAAAACCGGCCGGCCGGTCGGCAAATACCACGCCGGACTGGGCGACGACGAGCGCAGGACAAGCCAGGAGGCCTTCATCCGCGACGACATAAGCGTAATGGTAGCCACAAATGCCTTCGGCATGGGCATCGACAAACCCGACGTCCGCTATGTCATCCACTACAACATGCCGAAAAACATGGAATCTTACTACCAGGAAGCCGGCAGGGCCGGCCGCGACGGCGAACCCGGCGAGTGCATCCTGCTGTTCGGCGCCCAGGACGTCCAACTGCAAAAATTCCTCATCGACCAGACGGTGCTCGACAGCGAGCGTAAAGCCGGCGAATTCGCCAAACTGAAAGCCATGGTCGACTATTGCCACACCCCCGCCTGCCTCCGGAGCTATATCCTGGCCTACTTCGGCGAAGCGCCGCCCGCCGGCGAGTGCGGCAACTGCAGCAACTGCAACGACCGCACCGAGCTGACCGACATAACCGTCGAAGCGCAAAAAATACTGTCGTGCATTGTGCGCCTCAAAGAGCGTTATGGCATCGGCCTGATCGCCGATGTGTTGAAAGGGGCCAAAAACAAAAAAATTCGTCAACTGGGCGTCGATACGCTGTCCGTCTACGGCCTGCTCAAGGAATACCCGCTGCAGGAACTCAAAGACATGATCAACCGCCTCATTGCCACCGGCTATCTCCGCCTCACCGACAGCGAGTACCCGGTGGTCAAACTGACCGGCGAAGGCCTTGCGGTCTTAAAAAACGAAGCGAAAGTATGGCAGAAAACCGCCGGAAAACCGCAGGCAACGGCGCAGGACAATGCGCTGTTCGAACTGCTGCGGGCGGTGCGCAAATCCATCGCCGACAGGCTGGGCGTGCCGCCCTATGTAGTATTCGCCGACAGCACGCTCAAAGAGATGTGCCGATATTGCCCGACCGACCGGCAAGCCCTGCGGTCGGTCAAAGGAGTCGGCGAAAGCAAACTGGAACGCTACGGCGACGACTTTCTGCGGGTCATCCGGCAATACAGCGCCGAGCATAATCAGCCGCCCCGGCCCGTGCCGGCGGCTCCGGCCGCCGACGTTCCCAGCCATGTAGTCACACTGGGCTTGTACCAGGCCGGACAATCGCTGGCCGCAATCGCCGCGCAGCGCAAGCTGACGCTGCTGACCGTCCAAGACCACCTGATGCGCTGCAGCCTCGAAGGCTACGAAATCGACTGGTCGGCGCTGATCCCTGCCCGCTATGAGGCGCTGATTCTTGCCAAAATCGACGAACTGGGGATAGCCAAACTAAAGCCGCTGAAAGAAGCTCTGCCTGATGCGGTAGACTATGCCGCCATCAAAGCGACAATATGCAAGCACCGGAAAAACCTCATCCGGTAACGGCGTATCGCCGCAGTACGCGCAAAGAGCACCGTTGCCGGTGCTCTTCCGTTTCGCCGCTATTTTATTATCCCCTGGGCTTTCAGCCACGCGCGGGCCACATCCTTCGGATCTTTCTTATCAAGATCCACCTGGGCGTTCAGCTTCGCCATCTCCTGGTCGTTCAGCTTTCCTGCCAGCAGATTCAGGGCCTCGCCGATCTCGGGGTGCTTCTTCAGAACATCGGCCCGCACCACCGGCGCCGCGAAGTACGGCGGGAAGTACTGCTTATCGTCCCTCAGCACCTTCAGGTTGAACGCCGGGATGCGGCCGTCGGTGGCGAACCCGTCGATAACATCCACCTTCTTGTCGCGGGCCGCCGCGTAAGTAAGCCCCGGGTCCATGCCGCTGGTAGCCTTGAAATGGAAGCCGTACATCTTCTCCAGCCCCTTCAGGCCGTCGGGGCGCTCCAGAAACTCCTGGGTGCAGCCCAGCATCAGGCTGGGGGCCTTCGCCGCCAGGTCGGAGATCGTCTCGATCCCCAGGCTCTTCGCGTGGTCGGCCCGCATCGTCAGCGTGTACGTGTTGTTGAAGCCGAACGGCTGCAGCCACACCAGCCCCTTCTTCTCCGCATAGATCTTCTTCACCTTATCATAGACGGCTTGCGGGTCGTTGATCAGCGGTTCTCCGAGCAGATTGATCAGTGCCGTGCCGGTGTATTCTGCGTAAATGTCGATGTCGCCGCGATCGAGCGCCTGCGCGACGATGCTCGTGCCTCCCAGGAAAGGCTTGGTGTCCACCTGGACCTTCGTCTTATCCTCGATAGTATACTTCATCAAATAAACCAGAACATCTTGCTCGGTGAAATTCTTGCCGCCGATAACGACGCGGTCGCCCTTGCCGCCCAGCAGGCTGCAGCCGGCCAGCGCCGCCGCGGTGAAAACAATCAGCAAAACAATCGCCAGTTTTTTTCTCATCCATTAACCTCCCGAAATAAATTTTTATCTGCGCGTCCCCCTGGGCTGAGCCATCACCTCCAGTCGCTTCAGCAAATAATCGAACAGGATCGCCATCAGCGCGGCCGGCAGGGCGCCCGCCAAAATCAGCGGCGAGTTGGCCATCGAAATGCCGCGGAAAATCAGGTCGCCCAGTCCGCCCGCCCCGATCAGCGCCGCCAGCGTCGCCACGCCCACGATCAGCACCGTCGCCGTCCTGATGCCGGCCATAATCACCGGCAGCGCCAGCGGCAGCTCAACCATCAGCAGCACCTGGCGGGAAGTCATGCCCATGCCCACGCCCGCCTCCACCGCCGCCGGCGCAACGCCGAGGATGCCGGTGTAAGTATTGCGGAGAATGGGCAGCAGGCCGTAAATCGTCAGCGCGATGATCGCCGGCAGCGTGCCGATCCCGAACAGCGGGATCATGAACCCCAGCAGCGCCAGGCTGGGCACCGTCTGAAAGACGGCAGCCACCCCGATCACCGGTTCGGCCAGCTGGCGGTAACGCGTCAGCAGGATGCCCACCGGCACGGCGATCAGATTGGCCAGGATAAGCGAAACAAAAGTAAGCTCCAAATGCTCCCATGATGCGGCCGCGATATCCGGCCAGCGGTTCTGGAACAGCACAATCAACTGGTTCAGCATGCCGTCATCCCTCCTTCCTGGACGGCCGCCGTCTTCTCCTCGCCGCACTGTTCGGCCATCACGTCCACCAGGCTGGCCCGCGTTATCACGCCGAGCAGCTCGTTGCCGTCGCCGACCACCGGCAGATAAGCGATGCCCTCCCGGCTGATGATCTGCACCGCCTCGGCCAGCGGCCGGCCGGCGTTCACCCGCGCCACGTCCGTCCGCAGCATATCCTGCAGCGTCAGATGCTCATCCTGGTAATGGCTATGGATATCCCACACGCTCACCTTGCCCAGAAGAGTATTGTCGTTATCCACCACCAACAGCGTATCCACCCGTTGCTTGCGCATCTGCAGGATCGCTTCCGCCAGGCCCCGGTTCGGTCTGGCCGTCACCGGCTTCACCATCACGTCCCTGATCGCCGGCAGCGTCTCCGGGCGCTGCAGCCGGTCCTCGCCGATGAAGCCCCGCACGAAATCGTCGGCCGGATGGCGCAGCATCTGCTCCGGGGCGGCGATCTGCACGATCCGGCCATCCTTCATGATGCAGATCCGGTCGGCGATCTTGATCGCCTCATCGATATCGTGGGTCACGAACACGATCGTCTTCCTTACCGTCTCCTGCAACTGCACCAGTTCGTCCTGCAGTTGCTCGCGGCTGATCGGGTCGAGCGCGCTGAACGGCTCATCCATCAGAATTATCTCCGGGTCGGCGGCCAGCGCCCTGATCACGCCGATGCGCTGCTGCTGGCCGCCGCTCAATTCGTTGGGGTAGCGGCTGCCGTACACGTCAGGGTCGAGATGAACCATCCGCAGCAGCTCGGCGACCCGCCCCATATACCTTTCTTTGTCCCAGCGCTTCAGCTTGGGAACCAATGCCACATTATCGGCGATCGTCATATGCGGCAGCAGGCCGATGCTCTGGATTACATAACCGATATTGCGGCGCAGCTCCACCGGATCAAAGGAACTGATATCCTTGTCATGAATAAAAATTCGGCCCTGCGTCGGCTCCACCAGGCGGTTTATCATCTTCATCGTCGTGGTTTTGCCGCAGCCGCTAGGGCCGATTATCGCCAGCAGCTCGCCGCGCTTCACGGTCAGGCTGATCTCGTCCAGCGCCTTATAACCGTTATCGTACGTCTTAGTAACCGACTCGAAACGAATCATAGCGTCCCTCCCTTCTGTTTGGTAATAAATTACTGACAACCCATATTATATCGTTGAATTGTTAGCAATTATTATATCATTGAATTGTTAGCAACTCAAGCGCCGATTTTTTCCTCACCTGTCGGCCTCAAAAACAAAAAACCCGCGCAAACGCGGGTTTTCGGGTCCTCCAAAAATTATTCGCGGTTCAAAAAATTCAGCGCGAACTGGGCGTGCAGCGCGGCGCCGACCGGCAACACGTCCTCGTCGAGATTATAGCGCTCGTTATGGAGCGGGTAATCGGTCCTTTTCTCCTTGTTGCCCGCCCCCACGAACGCCATCGCCCCGGGGATGCGTTCCATATAATAGGCGAAATCCTCCCCGCCCATCACCTTTTCCATCTCGCCCAGCATCTCCTCGCCGTACAGCTCTGTCAGTGCGCCGGCCGCCATCTTCGCCACCAGCGGGTCGTTGATCGTCGGCGGCGAAATGTGGATGTACTCCAGCTCGGCCTCAGCCCTGTAGGAAGACGCCGTACTCTTGATAATCCTTTCGATCATGGCCGGGAAATTATTCCTAATTTCGCGGTTGAAGCACCGCGTCGTGCCCTCCAGCTCCACCTCGTCGCAGGTGATGTTCCACGTCGTCCCGCCGGTGAACCTGCCGATCGTCACCACCGCCGGCTCAAGCGGGGCAACCTCCCTGCTCACGATCGACTGCAAATTCATCGTAATCGCCGCGGCGGCGAGGATCGCGTCGACGCCGAGATGCGGCATCGACCCATGTCCCGCCTTCCCTCTCACCTTGATCAGCAGCTTGTCCGCCGACGCCATCCGCGGGCCGGCTACCAGCGAAACCTTGCCGCTCGGCAGACTCGGCCACAGGTGGATCGCCAGGATGGCGTCCACCTCCTCTATCGCCCCGGCCTCGATGAACGCCAGCGCCCCCCCGCCGATCTCCTCCGACGGTTGGAAGAAAAGCTTCACCGTACCCCTGATCTTATCGCGCATCCCGCTCAGGATTTTGGCCGCCCCCAGCAGCATCGCCGTATGGCCGTCGTGGCCGCAGGCGTGCATAACCCCTGGGTTCCTCGACTTATAGGGAACGTCATTGGCCTCGGTAATCGGCAGAGCGTCCATATCGGCCCTGAGCGCCACCGTCTTGCCGGGCGCCGCTCCTTTTATGACGCCGAGCACGCCCGTCTTGGCCAACCTCGTTACCTCTATGCCCATCTTCTCCAACTCGGCGGCCACTAAATTCCCCGTCGCCACTTCCTGCCAGCCCACCTCGGGGTTCGCGTGGACCTGCCTTCTCCAGGCGACAATCTCATCTTTCAGTTGCTCCGCCGCATTTCTCACATTCATCTTCACACCCACACCTCTCCTGAAACCATATTCCGATCTTGCCTGTCTAACCCGACAATATAATATTACCACTCTTTGCCGCGAAAGCCCACTACCCGACGCGCCCTCCCCCCCGTTTTGCTCTCCGGCAAAGATAGCGTATAATTAAACCGACGGCAAAAGGAGGTGCCCCCCTATGACCTGGGGAGCCTATTGGATGTTCTACGTGTGCCCGCAATGCGGCGCCAAATTCAAAACCGAAACAGGCCTGATCCTGGAAGACGACTTCGGCGAATGTCCCCGCTGCAAGACGGCCGGCCGGCTGGTCGCCGAAAGCAGCAACGCCCCCAAAGACTTCAACGACTACGAGGACACCGCCAACTGACCGCGGCCTCGCCCCGCCAGGGATAATCGCCGACCCGCCGTGCCGCGCGGGTTTTGTCTTTCCCCCCCCAGGTCCGCCCGGACCGGAGGAGCGTCCCGGCCGAAAACGAATTTTTCCCCCGCAAGTCTTGCCAAGATAAGCAAAGTGTGCTAAAATATTAATATAAATTATTAATAAACAATAATTATCCAAAGGGGGATTCCGATGAAAAATTTCGTATGCACCATCTGCGGCTATGTCCACGAAGGCGCCGCCGCCCCTGAGAGCTGTCCGCAGTGTAAAGCGCCGGCCGCGAAATTCATCGAACAGGCCGCGGGCGAGTTCAAATGGGCCGACGAGCACCGGATCGGCGTAGCCAGCGGTGTCGACGCCGAGATAATCGAAGGCCTCAAAATGAACTTCATGGGCGAATGCACCGAAGTCGGCATGTATCTCGCCATGAGCCGCCAGGCCGACCGCGAAGGCTACCCGGAAGTCGCCGAAGCATATAAAAGAATCGCTTTCGAAGAAGCGGAGCACGCCGCCAAGTTCGCCGAACTGCTCGGCGAGGTCGTCTGCCCCTCCACCGAGAAAAATCTCCAGATGAGAGTCGAAGCCGAGTATGGCGCCTGCCAGGGCAAGCTGGCCATCGCCAAACGGGCGAAAGAACTCGGTCTCGACGCCATCCACGACACCGTCCACGAAATGTGCAAGGACGAAGCCCGTCACGGTGCGGCCTTCAAAGGCCTCCTTGCCCGCCACTTCGGCAAATAACCCGTTCGATAACAAAACCCGGTCGTATTGGCCGGGTTTTATATTTCGCTGTCGCGCTTCCGCCCGGTATCTTGGAGGATAATGGCCGGAAATGATAAATTAAGTTAACGACAACCTCAATACCGCGGAAAGGGGACTGAGCGGTGACCGTGCAGCCTGTGCCCCGGGAAACAATATGCAAATCGGCCCTGACCAAAAAGGGAATTCCCGGCTACGATTACTGCCTCAACCCTTATGTAGGCTGCGCCCATGCCTGCATATACTGCTACGCGTCCTTCATGTGCCGCTTCACCGGCCATAAGGAAAAGTGGGGCGACTTCCTGGACGTGAAGATCAATTTCCCCGACATCCTTGCCAGGCAGCTCGGCGGCCGGCGGCCGAACCCGCAGGGCAAAGTCCTCTTCGGCACGGTAACCGACGCCTACCAGCCGGCCGAAGCCCGCTACCGAATCACCCGCGCCAGCCTGGAAATCCTGGCCGATTACCGGCTGCTCGCAGCCGGCATCCTGACCAAGTCGCACCTGGTTGAGCGCGACATTCCCCTCCTGCGCCGGCTCCCGGCGTGCGAAGTCGGGTTTACCGTCACCACCCTGGACCCCGCCATCGCCGGCATCCTCGAGCCGGGCGCCTCCCCGCCGCAGCTGCGCCTGGCCGCCGCCGGGAAATTGATCGAAGCCGGCCTCCCCGTATGGGCGTTCATCGCCCCCCTCCTGCCGGGTCTGACCGACACGCCGGCATCCCTGGCCGCGCTCTTGCGCGCCCTCCGCGAAGCCGGCATCGGAGAAATACTCCTCGACAGCCTCAACCCCTACCCGGCCGTCGTAAACCGCCTGCAGGACATCTACCGCCGGCGCTTCCCCGCCGCCCTGCCCGCGCTCGACGAATACCTGCGCCATCCCGGCAGGTACCGGGAGGAGCTCCGCGGCCGGCTCCACGGCGCCGGCGTCGCCTGGGTCTAGCCCCGGCCGCGCCACCGCTAAAATCACAGCCATGTTCATTTATCCTGGAGGGTTTTCAAGCTTCGTGTCAAATATCGTGTAGTCAGGATATAAAAACAGCGGCGTAAAACGGTATACGCCCCAGCGGCTGGTACCCAAATCGGTTGCTTTCAAAGGGAGGAAAAACTGGTGAAACGGTTGCCTGTAATGAGCATAGTGCTCGCCATCATCATTCTCGCCGGCCTCGTCTCCGGCTGCGGAGACACCGCCAGCAAAGGCGTAAAAATCGGCATGGTGTACGAACTCACCGGAAACACCGCGTCCTACGGCACCTCGGCCGCCAACGGCTCCAAGCTGGCCTTCAAGGAAATCAACGCCGCCGGCGGCGTCCTAGGGAAGCAAATCGAAATAATAACCGCCGACAACAAAGGCGAGCCGGCCGAATCGACCAACGCCATGGCCAAAGTCATCTCCCAGGACAAAGTAATCGCCGTAACCGGCTTCACCGTCAGCTCCTGCGGCATCGCCGCCTCGGCCGTCGCCGAAGCCAACAAAATCCCCTTCGTCGCCGCCGCCACCGTCAACCCCAAAGTAACCGTCGACGAACGGACCGGCAAAGTCAAAGACTATACCTTCCGCGCCTGTTTCATCGACTCCTTCCAGGGCAAAGTGGGCGCCGATTTCGCGCTCAAAGGCCTCAAAGCCCGCAAAGCCGCCGTCATGGTCGACAACTCCAGCGACTACAGCAAAGGGCTCGCCGAAATATTCAGAAGCGCCTTCGCTGCCGGCGGCGGGCAAATCGTCGCCGAAGAAGCCTACCTCCAGAAAGACCAGGACTACAAACCCATCCTCACCAAACTCAAAGCCCAAAACCCCGACATGCTCTATATCCCCGGCTACTACGAAGACGTAGGCAAAATCATCAAACAGGCCCGCGAGCTCGGCATCGCCGCGCCCATCCTCGGCGCCGACGCCTGGGATTCGCCCAAACTCGTCGAACTCTCCGGCCCGCAGGCCGCCAACAACACCTACTTCACCAACTTCTACTCCACCGACGACAAAAACCCCGCCTCCAACAAATTCGTCGAAGCCTACAAAAAAGAATACGGCCAGACCCCCGACTCCATGGCAGCCATGGGCTACGACGCCGCCTACCTGCTCATCGACGCCATCAAGCGCGCGGGCAGCACCGACGCCGACAAAATCCGCGAAGCCCTCGCCGCCACCAAAAACTTCAAAAGCGTCAGCGGCGAAATGAACCTCAACGCCACCCACGACGCCGTCCGAGGCGTAGTCATCATCGAACTCAAAGACGGCAAACAGGTATACAAACAAACCATCAAACCGTAATCGGCCACAGCCTCCGTCCGCCATGCCCCGAATCAACAAAACCCGGCCCCCAAGGCCGGGTTTTCGCGTTGCATCGTTGCGCGCCTGCTGGCCGTACGCCCCCAATTCATCCATGTTGCCTGCGCGGTTCGCCCGCCCATCCCCCCGCCACGCCGGCCCTGTGCCCACTCTCGCGCCCACTGTTCCCCTTAAATCTGCCTATGGGAGGTTTAACCGCATCTTTGCCGAAATAATACCAATATCCTTATTTTTCGGCACCGCTTGGGCGACTGAGTATCAATAAGCGCGGGAAGATCTGAGAATATAGAAGCGGAGGAATCGGCATGCACGACATCAGAGTCATGACAGTGGCCGGCGATCAGTTGGTCGCTGACGAGGTCGTGGGGATAGTCAAGCAAGTGCTCGGAGAAAACATTTCCGTTCAGGGATGCCCGCTGGGCAAGCTTTCCGGCCCCGAAGCGGCCGATCTCTTCGTCTGCGTCGCCCAGCGACGCGGCGAGCTGGCGAAATTCATACCGGAAGAAAAACTGGTCGGCATCGACCTGATTCCCTACACCCACTACTTCATCGAGCTGGCCAAGCTGCCCAGGGAACAGACCGTTCACGTATTCGGCAACACGGCGCAATTTACGAAAATGGTGGCCGAACAATGCACCGCCACCGGCATCGATCACCTGCGCTTCGAGCACATCCCCTTCGAAGAAATCACCGCAGACGAAGTCGCTGAGCGGCTGGGCCAAGCCGAAGTCGTCATCGGGCCGGAGACCCTCGTCGGCGAAAAAGGCCTATTGCAGCAGCAATACCGGGGACACATGAACCCCGCCTGTAGGATTATCGCCGCCCAGAGGATGATCGACATCAGGTCGGCCTGCGAGTTCATGAAATGGGTCACCCTGTTCAGCTACAGGCAACTATCCACCAAAGTCGTCAACGGCATGAACCATCTGCTCGAGAAGATGCAGCAGATTTCCGCCATTACCCAGCAGCGGGCCCAATCCGTCCAGGAGGAAACGGCCTCTTTCGACAAACTCACCGTAAGATTCCGCCACGGCATGACCACCCTGGAACAGGTGAGGAGCCTGTCCGATACCTTGGCGGTAGCGGCGAAAAACATCGGCAACATTGTCGAAGCCATAAAACATATTTCCGGGCAGACCAACCTGCTTGCCCTCAACGCCACCATCGAAGCCGCCCGGGTGGGCGAAGCCGGTCGCGGCTTTGCCGTCGTGGCCAAGGAAGTGGGGAAACTGGCGGCCGAAAGCCAAAGCTCGACCGACACCATTCGCCAGGCGGTCGGCAACATCCAGGCGGCGGTATCCCAGATAGCCTCCGCCGTGGGGGACCTGTCCGGCGAAATGTTGGAAAATCAGCATTTATTCAACGAAATATCGCAAACGTCGCACCAGGAGAACGCGCAGATCATGGAAATCTTCGCGGCGATCGAAAATATCCGGAAAGAAAGCGAGACCGTCTGCGAAATCACGCTGCAGCTAACCAAGTCGTCGTGACACCCAGGCTCGTCAGACAAAAGCCAAGTAATTATCTAAACCCGGAATTTTATGCCGATATTATCCGGAAGACCCTTTGCCCGCCATGCAGAGGGTCTTCTTTGTTGCCGCTTTAGCCAATTTTTAGGGCATCCAGGACAGTCGGGGCAGTTACCCGGTAGGAACTGTGACTCTGGTAGACGTGTTCCCGGGGTAGCGGGGTACCTTGCAAGTCATGCTTGTGCCGTATGAAAATAAAAAACTAGGTGGCTGTTCATTCAATATTTACAAAATGGCTGTTAAAGAAGGCAACCTTGCTTATGATAGATTTGAATGAAGCTTAAGATAATGTAGTGGAACTCTTCTAAAGGAGACTAAACTGGTCGTGAACGCACAGAAAGACCAATCAAAACACCCGGCAAAACGGGACCAGGTTGTTTCCGTCGGCAGATATTTGGCCGGCTTATTAACCGGCCGCGAGGGTAATTTTAAATCTCCCCCGGCAGCGGAATGGGGATGGACATTTGTTGGCTTTATTGCCGGGATTGGTATAGTCACATTTTTGGCATTTCATATTGGCAATCCGATTTTAGCTGCTCCACTAAGCATTTCGGCTTGCTTTATATATGCCGATCCGGCTTCGGTTTTCGCACAGCCGCGCAACGCCTTCTTGGGGAACTTGATTTCGGCGAGTGCGGGGTTGGGGACGTATCACTTCTTAGGTAACGTCTGGTACGCCGAGAGCATAAGTTTCGGGCTGGCGGTTGCAATAATGCTGGCGACAAATTCAATGCACCCACCGGCGGCAACGACTGTTTTTTTACCCTTTGTAACCAGGCAAGATTTGCTTTTTCCGCTGCTAATCAGTCTTGGTACGGTTATTCTTATTGTTGTTGCCATTATAGTCAATCGTTTCGGCAGGCGTTGGCACTATCCGCAATACTGGTGGTAATAAGGGTAACCTGTATAGGTTAGTCCACTATGTAAGAAAGCTATCTGTGATAATGCATGAGGAGATTAACCTAATGGATCACAGGGCGAGCGGCGAAGTTCGGGATGCTTTGCAAAACTGGCGGGATTTTCGGCTTAGGCTTTTCATCGAAAACATTTTCGTCGGTCTGGCGGCCGGCTGGATAGTAATATTATTTAGATTTGCCTTGGAGACAGCCGAAGGATTACGGAGGACTCTTTATGACCAAATGCACGATGGGAATATCATTACTATCGCAGGTTGGTTCTTAACGCTGCTTGTTATCGCCTGGCTTCTAGGGCTTATTATAAAACTTGCGCCGATGTCCGCGGGAAGTGGTATTCCCCAGGTTAAAGGGGTTATCGCGGGGTTGGTGAAAATGGACTGGCTAACAGTCCTTGTAGCAAAGTTCGCCGGCGGGGTCTTGGCCATCGGGGCGGGGATGTCCCTGGGGCGCGAGGGGCCTTCCATTCAGATCGGCGCCGTCGTCGGCCAGGGGATTAGCCGCCTGCTCGGCAGAGCCTCCATGGAAGAGAAGTATTTGCTGACAGGCGGGGCAAGCGCGGGATTGGCCGCCGCCTTCAACGCTCCGCTGGCGGGAGTAATCTTTTCTTTAGAAGAACTTCATAAAAATTTTTCGCCGGCGGTGCTGGCATCGGCAATCGCGGCGTCTTTCACTGCGGATATCGTAGTCCGGTATTATTTTGGGCGGGAGCCATTCTGGAACCTGAGCGGAGTACCGGCGCTACCATTTCATTACTATGGCCTGTTGATCGTTCTTGGCGTGATTGCCGGTTTAGCCGGCGCGGTCTTTAACAGGTTTCTGACCAAATCGCTGGACGTATATGCAAGACAACGGCTGGTACCTGTAAGTTTTCAGGCCGTGTTCCCGCTAGTTGCCGGCGGCCTCATCGGGTTCGTTCTGCCGGACGTTCTTGGCGGCGGCAATACACTGATTGACATAATTTCCGCCGATTATTTCGGTTTGTCTACGCTGCTTGTTTTACTTGGCGCCAAGTTCTTGTATACCATGGTAAGCTATGGTTCAGGGGTTCCCGGCGGAATTTTTTTACCGATGTTGGCAATAGGCGCGCTCATCGGCGGAGCATTCAGCAAAGCGGTCATGCTGCTTGGCGTTAATCACCATTTTCATGCAACATTCATGATTCTGGCAATGGCGGCCTACTTTACGGCGATAGTTAAAGCCCCGATTACCGGAAGCGTACTTATAACAGAAATGACAGGATCCTTCAGCCATTTCCCGGAGATGATCGCTGTTTGCCTAATTGCCTATATTACAGCCGACTTCGTGAAGTCGCGGCCGGTGTATGATCTTCTCCTTGAGCGTTCTATGCGCAAAACGCGGCTGCCAACTACCAATGAAACGGCTGTTGCGACAAGAACGGTTAGCGAAATGGTAGTTTGCATGGGTTCGCAGCTGGATGGCCGGAGAATCAAAGAGGTAGAATGGCCTTCAAACTGTTTGTTGCTGTCCGTCAGGCGCGGTGAGCGGGAAATGGTACCCGAAGGCGATATTGAACTGGCGGTGGGCGATTACTTGTATGTTTCAATAGATAAAGGCTACGCCGGCAAAATTAAAGCGCTTGCGGAGGAATGCACGTTTTGAACTTAGTTGCGAGGAGGGCTTTGCATTGGGGGCAAGTCCCGGAATAACGGATACGAAGAATAAGGGTTTAATCTGTTCGCTGACTGAGTATATAGGGAAGATCCGCGCAGGTGGCAGTTGCACTGTCGCTACTCCGCCGGCTGCCGAGTGGGTGTGGACTTTTATCGGCTGTTTTATTGGTATTGGCGTCGTTTCCTTTCTTGCCTTCCAAAAAGACGTCCCTGTTTTAGTCGCGTCGCTGGGAGCATCGGCCTGTTTGTTATATGGAGCTCCGGCCGTTCCTTTTGCTCAGCCCCGCAATGCGCTAGCCGGCCATATTTTATCCGCTCTGATTGGGGTGGCGTGCTATCAATTCCTCGGGGCTCACTGGTATACGATGGCGCTGAGTGTGGGGTTGGCGGTAGCCACCATGGTTGCCACAAGAACTATTCATCCGCCGGCCGGCGCTACAGCTCTGATCGCTGTTAGCACCGAACAGAACTGGCTTTTTCCTTTAGCGCCGGTAGGAGTCGGAATTCTTATTCTGGTAATTATCGCCATCCTGGTAAACAATCTGGCAGTAAAACGGCGATATCCGCAGTATTGGTGGTAGATTAGTAATACGAAAAGGCAGATTTGCAAGGTCGCGGATCGTCTCCACATGCAAATCCATAACAAGTGATAAAAACCCGGCCTTTGGGCCGGGTTTTAGTGTCTTGCGCCTTTCCTGGCGCTTTGGTTGCCACACGCTGCGTCGGCCGCTACTACTTCTTCTCTCCCGGCAGAGACGCAAACTAATGCGCCGGTGCCCCGGGTCTACGCGCCGTAAGGCTCGCGCCTGCGCCCGCGTCACCGTTGTCTAACGGCCGTCCATGGCCTCGCGTGCGGCGCACCCGCAAGGAGCAGGCCGCAGTTCTAGGCGCTAAAGCGCCAAGAACTCGCGCACGCGTGGCGGCGTTCTCGCCGACGGCGTGTACCGCCCCTCCCGCAAAGGCGCCTTTCTTTTGCGCCCTGCCGGTAGGGCGGCGTAATAAGCAAAGCCACAATATCGTGGAGTTATCTTATATAATTGTAAAAAATGGTAATAAGTTTCAAGGAGTTTGCGGAATTGGTGGAGAATGGAAGAAAAAAGAGGAACGGCAGCTATGCGCACAGCTTGCCGGCTAATTGATGCGTTATCTAGATAATAAGGAGGGAATCTTTATGCTGAGAAATATTATGCTCGTACTTTTCCTGAGTATCTTTCTCCTGACACCTCCGCTGACGGCTCAGGCGGCAATCACTCCGCAATATGACGACGTTTCAACTTTTAGCGAAGGCCTGGTGGCGGTCAAAGAAAATGGCAAATGGGGCTTTATCGATACTGCCGGGAAGTGGGTCATCAAGCCGCAATTCACCGAGGAAAACGGATTTGACGAATTGAACAAAGTGGGCGAACTGGTATTTGCCGAAAATTACCTACCGCTCAAAATACAAGGGAAATGGGGCTTCATTAATCGCGCCGGAGAATTAGCCATTGCCGCGAAATATGATGATGCAAGGCCATTTTCGGAAGGACTGGCGGCGGTTGCGCTTAACAAAAAATGGGGGTATGTGGACACCAACGGTCAAATGGTGATTCCGCCGCAGTTCGACGCTTGCGGACCGTTCAAAGAAGGGCTTGCCCTGATAACGGTCGATAAGGGCACCGCGACCGGGTGGAACCCCTTTTCTGGCCTGCAGAAAAGAGCACTCCGCGAATATGTATATGTGGATAAAACCGGCAAGATCGCCCTTGTGGGTCCGTTTGACGACGTTATACCCAATGAATGGCAGCAAGCCGTTCTTTCCGGCGGGATACCGCGACGGTCGGCTGCGATAACGGCAGCGAAAATCAGTTCGTTCAGCGAAGGATTGGCGGCAACCAGGACGAAGGCCGGCGCTCTTAAATACATCGACAAGCAAGGTCAGCCGGCAGTGGAAATCGGCAAAGACATACAGGTCATTTATCCGTTCCATAATGATGTGGCCTATGTGAAAGATATTAAGGGAATGATGGCGGTTATCAACAGGACCGGCAGGAGACTGTCGGCACCACAGTTTCTCTTTATCGGCGAATATTCCGGCGAGGGGTTGACCGTAGCCGCAGAAAAGGAAAACCAATACGGCTATATCAACAAATACTTCCGGTATTTTATTATGCCGAGGTTCGAAGATGCGGGGCCCTTTTTCGAGGGGTTGGCGCCGGTGAAGGAAAGAGGCAAGTGGGGCTATATCGACAAGACGGGAAGCTATGTCAATTCGCTGAAATTTGAAGCCGCAGCCGATTTCCGTGCCGGAGTAGCTTTCGTAAAAACGCAGGGCAAGTACGCGTTGATCAATACGCAGTTTGAGTCGGTTCAAGCTGTCGCGCCGTAAGGGTTCTAAACCCGGCCGCTATCGGCCGGGTTTTGCATTGACTTGCTCTCCGGCAGAGGGCAATTTTACGCGCCAGCCTTCATTATCTTGTGCCTAGCGCCGCCGGCGATTTGGGGTTTGCCACACGCTGCGTCGGCGGTCTTACTAGCAGGGCAACGACTCACTCGAAAGTAACTTTCGGCTCGCTGTAGCCCTGCATAGCGACTCGCACAAAACGCCTTCGTAGCCACTCGGCGTTTTGGCTCCCTGCTAACCTCGTCGCCGACAAGACCGCACCACCGCCCCATTCACATCCGTGTTCAATGGTCGGTCCGCGCGCCGTCCATGGCCGCGCGTGCGGTCTTGTTACCGGCTCTCTCGCCAAGTAGCGGCCGCCTCCTCGCTTCCGTGGCTGCACCCCAAACCGCCAGCACGGCCTTGTACCTGCGGCCTATTCGTCGCTCTGCTTGTCGTATACGGTTATCCCCCGGATGCTGCCGACGACGTCGCGGGCGGCATCCAGCCATTCTTCCGGCACATAGATATCCACCCCGGAGCCGCCCGCGGCCTTCACCGCCGGGATGCCGTCCTCATTCAGATGAGCTGTGACCGTCTCGGCTTCCGCGCTGCCGGCCACGGTGGCCAGATAAGCGTCGCAGAAGGCTTTTATCGCATCGTCGCTTTCCTCGGGCGGATCGTCGTCGGCGATTTCCTCCGGGCTCTCCACCAGTTTCGCGCCGCAGTCGCCGCAGAGCCTGAAGCCCCGCCGGTATTCCGTCCCGCAGCGCTGGCACCATAGGGTATTGGTATCCCCTTGCGGAATCGGCCGCCGGTTTTTCCGGTGCGGCGGCCGGTATTCCCCGGCCCCTCTGACGGAGGCTTCCTGCCCGTCCATCTCCCCGGTGGCCCCCCGGATGCTGTCGACGATGCCCTGGGCGTCCTCCAGCCTTCTGAGCGGCACATAGAGTTCGCCGCCGGCCTTCATCAGGGGGATTCCCGCCGCCTTCAGAAACGCTTCCAGCACCCCGGCCTCCTGCCAGTCCGCCGTCGTGGTCAGGAAAGTGTCGCAGATATCCTCCGTCTTCGCCGCCGCGAAGCTTTTCCCGGGCGGCGGCAATTCGTCCACCAGTTCGGCCCCGCAATCGATACAGGTCTTGAAACCCTGCCGATACTCCTCGCGGCAGCTTGGGCACCAGGGCATATCTCCCGCCTCCTCAAAAAATAGCTATTTGTCCTATGTCAAAGATTCTTTAATATTCAGCAAAGACCTTCCGCAGGCCAAACTATCGCTCCCCCGCCTCCACCTCCGCCACTATCTTACCACCCCCGCCTTCCGTCTCCCCTGCCCTCCCCCTCATCCTCCGTCTTTCTCCCCCCTCCCGCTTCGTTCCCCCGTCCTTCCTCTCGTCCCCCCTATCACTTACACCATTTTACCTATACCTTACCGTGCTATCCGTGCTGTTGGAGAATATTGTAAAATAAGCAAAATTATAAACCCGGCCCCTGCGGCCGGGTTATTCCGTCCCACCGCCCGGGGCGAATACGAGACCGCAGGCTACACACAATAACACGAGGCCAACTGATGATGGAGTGTGATTTATGAGGATAGAAAAAGGGGCCAATATGACGGTAGAAATAGTTGGCGTGCCTATGGATTTGGGGGCGAACCGGCGGGGAACGGATATGGGGCCGAGCGCCCTCCGCTATGCGGGTCTCAGCAAGGCGCTGCACAAAATGGGGATTCGCGTCATCGACACAGGAAACATCGAGATTCCCGTTCCCGAAAGCCTTAAAGTCGAAAATCCCCATTTATTGTTCATTGACGAAATCATTCACGGCTGCGAGCGGCTGGGACAAATCGTCTCCGGCATCGTCGGCCGCGGCAACCTGCCGCTGGTCCTGGGGGGAGATCATAGCATCTCCATGGGCACTCTCACGGGCGTAGCCCGCAGACTCCCCGACGTGGGAGTCATATGGTTCGACGCCCACGGCGACTTCAACACCTTCGAAACGAGCGAAACCGGCAATATCCACGGCATGTCCCTGGCGGCCTCGTGCGGCCGGGGCGATCCGCGTTTAGTAGCCACCGGCGGCTTTTCCCCCAAAGTCAAAGAAGAAAGAACCGTAATCATCGGCGTGCGGGACCTCGATTCCGAAGAAAAAGAGCTACTGAAGCAGTCGAAAGTAACCGTATACAGCATGAAAAAAATCGACGAAATGGGAATTGCCGCTGTCGTCAAAGAAGCCGTGGCCATTGCTGGCAGCGGCGGCACAGGTTTTCACGTCAGCTTCGACCTCGATGTGGTTGACCCGTCGATAGCATCAGGCGTCGGAACACCGGTTACTGGCGGCCTAAATTACCGGGAAGCGCATCTCGCCCTGGAACTGATTGCCGAGACCGGCCTTCTAAAGTCGCTGGAAATAGTCGAAGTGAACCCGATCGTTGACAGAGGCGGCAATACGACCG
Organism: Sporomusaceae bacterium; assembly: GCA_022839045.1. Next base: position 39,212 of record JALHDI010000003.1, on the reverse strand, counting down.
CCGTCCTGGCGGTAGAACTAGTCACTTCCGCCCTTGGCAAGCGAATCTACTACTAAGAAGACAAATCCTCCCCGCGCTCCCGTCAGACGATAACGTAAGCAAATAACCCGGCCCCTGTGGCCGGTTTTTTGCGCCCCGCTATTCTCCGGTCGTTCCTATCCCGCCCCCAATTAGAGTGAGACAATTCCCTTCCGGAGACTTGTCTGGTATAAATTAAGACGTAACCTCTGAAATCATCCATGACAACGGGCCCATCTTCTTCGCTAAGCGGTTTATGGCCGAGACAAAGTTCTTTGGCATCCAGCAGCGGTTTATTCCGCCCGGGGAGCCCGAGCACAATGGCGTGATTGAGCGGTTCTTTCGGACAATCAAAGAGGAAAGCGTCTGGCAGCAGAACTTTGATAAAATTTTACAACGCGGAGTGTATCCACTCCGCGTTAGAGTATAGATCACCTATAGAATTCGGGCAAACGCTTCGGAAGTTAGCGGTTTAACTGTCGCAATTTGTAGGAAAATGAACTGTCTCTTACTGTCGAATATTGGAAGGATTTTCTATTTGTAAAAAGAATTAGGTGAAACATGCGCATTTTGGGGTTAATCCGGTTGCAAAGAAAAGAAACTGCGCAGCAGGTGATTGTTGGATGCTTTCCTTCCCCATTGCTATCACTCAGACGGCCTACACCTTCCTAATCGCTTTTGTCGTTGTTGCCACGGCCTCTACAATTCATTGCCGTGTATTAAGCCGGGTTTTCGCCTGCCTGCCCAAGATAAGCGGCAAGAAGGCTGGCGGATTGTTTCTCCTGGTCCTAATCCTGATGGTAGCACCGCTCCAATACTCTTACGCCGAAAAAGCGGGCCAGCCGAAGAAAGTCCTGATTCTTTTTTCGCAAAATCAAAAAATTCCTGCTTCCAAATTGTTTGCGGAGAAATTCGAAAAACACCTTGAGCAGCTTTCAACAAGCAATATCGTAGTCTCATACGAACACCTTGAGATGGCGTTATATTCGTCTGATAAAAACTATACAGCAAATCTCGCCCGTTCTTTGCAGGTGAAATATGACGCAAAGCAGCCGGATATCATTGTTACCTATATGGACTCGGCGGCTACTTTCTTGGCGCAATACGGAGAGCAAATTTTTCCGGGCGTGCCTGCCATTCTCAGTTTGGATGAAGCGGAGGGAGTAACGAACACCAAGCTGCCTCCACACTACAAAGCGATGATTAGCGACTTTGATGTGCAAACCGCTGTCAGCCTGACCCTACAGGCCCAGCCGGATACGAAAAAGATATACGTCGTGCTGGGGGACTCGGAACGCGACCGTAAAACAATCGGCGATTTCTCCCGGACGGTGGCGCCCTTCGCGGGCAGGGTAGAGTTTATCTATCTGAATAAATTGCCTTTTGCCCAAATGCTGGAGACGATAAAAGGCATCGGTGGAAACTCGGTCATTCTGTTTTTTGGGCTGTTAAGAGATGCGGCGGGTAGGGCTTATATCTCGATGGAAGTCCTGCAAGAGATATATCGTGAAGCCCGCGTACCGATTTACGGTACTTACGCGCATTACATAGGCATGGGTTCGGTTGGTGGTTATATGGTGAGCAGGGAGGTGCTGGCACAAAACGTAGCCGCGTTAGCTGCCGATATACTTCGCGGCAATATCGCGGCGCATCCCTCAATCCAGAAAACTCCGTCAGCCGAATACATCTTCGACTGGCGGGAACTGAAACGCTGGGGAATTGATGAGAACAGACTACCTGCCGGAAGCAGAATCGAATATAAAACTCCTTCCGTTTGGGAGACTTATCTATGGCATATCATTGCAGCAGTAATCCTAATATTGCTTGAAGCAGGACTGATTGTCCAGTTGCTGTCAAATCAATACCGGAGGAAAAAGGCGGAGGCTGAGCGCCTGGAGACGCTGCAAACGTTTGAGATTTTTTTCGACAAAAGTCCGGCAGCTAAGGCGATAGTCCGGTTTCCTGATCGGCAATATGTCGCTGTGAACCCGGCTTGGGAGAAGCTCTTTGGGTACAGTGGCGAGGAAGTATTGGGACGCACAATATATAATATAAATATTCTCAAGTCGGATGTGCCTGCGGTGATACAGTTCCGGTCCAAACTGGAAAAGGAAGGGCACGAACAAGCGGAATTCGACGCTTGGAGAAAAGATGGCCGGCAAATCCGCATAATTATCTCTTCTGCTACTATAGGGTTCTGTGACCATCAACACACATTATATACTATTCTCGATGTGACCGATCAGCGGCACATGGAAGCCGAAATAGCCCGCCTTGACCGACTTAATCTTGTTGGAGAAATGGCCGCTGGCATTGGTCATGAGGTTCGCAATCCACTTACCACGGTACGTGGCTATCTTCAAATGTTCCAGAATAAAGTCAAATATAGCGAACATCGGAACCAGTTTGATACGATGATCGAGGAACTGGACCGGGCCAACACGATTATTACGGAATATTTATCACTAGCTAAGAACAAGGTGGCACACCTTAAACTCGGCAACTTGAACCAGTCCCTGAATTCCCTTTTCCCCTTGCTACAGGCTGATGCTTTCTACTTTGGACAGAATGTCGATCTAAGGACAAGCCCTATACCCGACATCTATTTTGATGAAAAAGAGCTGCGCCAGATGGTGCTTAATCTCATGCGCAATGGGTTCGAAGTTACTCCCGCCGGCGGAACGGTAACGATTATGACCTACCAGGAAGAGAATAGTGTTATTCTCGCTATACGGGATCAGGGCAGCGGCATACCGGAAAACGTTGTGGAGAAGATTGGAACGCCGTTTGTCACAACGAAGGAGAACGGAACCGGGCTGGGATTATCAGTGTGTTATCGAATTGCGCAACGGCATAATGCGCAGATTGATTATGCTACCGGAAAAAAAGGAACGACCTTTTTTATCAAGTTTAGAGTAGAGCCCTAACCGGGGGCATTACATTCCCGGCAATCCCGCAGGCGGCATGGCCTGCGCCGCCTTGAAGCGCACGCTGAAAGTCGTCCCCTGCGGCGACGTCTCCACCTCGATCCTCGCGCCGTGGCGCTGCGCGATGCGGTAGCACACCGCCAGTCCCAGCCCCGTGCCCGTCTCCTTCGTCGTCACGAACGGCGTCCCGAGCTTGCCCAGCACCTCCGCCGCGATTCCCGACCCGTTGTCCGTCACAGTGAGAACGACCTCGTCCCCCGCCGCGAAGGTGCTGATGGCCACCATCCCGCCTTCCGGGGATGCCTCCAGGCCGTTGCGCACAAGATTGAGCACCATCTGCCGAAGCTCCTTGTCGTCCAGCTCGATAGCGGGGAGCGGGCCTGTCCGCAGCTCGACCGTATGTCCCGACCGGAGCCCGTCCGCCTGCAGCAGCGGGAAGAGCGCCGTCAGCGAATCGTTCAGATTGCCCCGGCAAAGTTCCGTCGTCTTGTTCTTGGCCAGCGACAGGAAATCGGAGATGATCGCGTTGGCCCGGTCGAGCTCCTCGATCATCGTCGCGAACTGATGCCGGTAGCGGTCGAACTCCTCCTTCTGCTGGAACATCTGCAGGTAGCCGCGCACCGTCGTCATTGGGTTGCGCACCTCGTGGCCGATGCCGGCCGCCATTTCTCCCACCAGATTGAGGCGCTCCATCCTGGCCAACTCGGCCTCCAGCTTCTTCCGTTCGGTGATATCCAGCGCGAACGTCAGCAGCGCTTCGACCTGGCCCTGCTCGTCGATCTCCGGGACGACCTGGACCAACAGATCCCGCGTGCCGCCGTTTATGTCGGGGTACTTGGTCTCGTATTCCAGCGAGCGGCCCGATTTCAGCACTTCGGTGAATTTCTCCTGCCACGGCCCCAACGCGGCTTCGGGGATATCGCGCTCCCACCACGCTTTGCCCGCGGCCTCCTCGGGCACCAGCCGGTTAAAATCTTCCGGCCGGGGAGCACGGTACAAATAGCGGGCTTCCTTATCGAACTCGGCGATCAGCAGCGGGGCGTTATCCACCAGCGTCCGGTAGTGGCGCTCGCCGCGTTTGAGCTCTGCCGTCCGTTCGGCGACGAGCCGCTCCAGATTATCGCGATGCTGCCGCAGTTCCTCGGACAGCAGGCGATACTTCTCCTCGCTCTCCCTGAGCGCTTCCTCGGCCTGTTTCTGCTTGCTTATATCATCGAAGATTAAAATTGCCGCGGTTATTTTGCCCTCGGCGTCGTGTATCGGGGCGGAACCCGCCATCACCGGCAGGCGAACGCCGTCGGTCCGTTCGATGATCAGCTCTTCGCCGCGTACCACTTCCCCGGCTTTCAGCGAACGGCATACCGGCAGGTCCTCAAGCGGGAAAACCGCGCCTTCCGGTGTCAGCAAGCTGATGCTGGCGGCCTGCTGTTCCGGGGTACACCCGGCGCAGTCGCATCCGTACAGCTCCTTCGCCCGCCCGTTGATGTACGACAACCTGCCGTCCGCCGCCTCGACGATCACCACCGCCACAGGGATAGCCTCAAGAATCGCCTCTAAGCTTTCACGACCGGCACAGGACTGTTCTTTCTGCTTGCGGAGTTTCATTCCTCGGTCTCTCCACCCCTCGGGAGCAAACTCGAAAACAACGAATAATGCTGCATATATTCCAAACTGCCGAAGAGCACCGTATTCCGGTGCTCTCGCTTGCTGCCGCGAACCTACAGTCCCGCGTCCACGATATCGGCCACATGGTTGGCGATCGCCAGGCAGGCCGTCAGCCCCGGCGATTCGATGCCCACCAGGTTGACGAGCCCCGGCAGGTCCCGTTCCGTCTCGTGGCGGATGACGAAATCGACGACCGCCCCGTCCGGCGCTTTCAGCTTCGGCCGCATCCCCGCCATATCCGGCGCCAGGTCCTCGCGCCCGATGAACGGCAGATACGTCGCCGCCGCCTGATAAAACTCCTCCAGGTGACCGGGATCTACGTCGTAGTCCTCGCGCTCGGTCGCGTTCACCACGTTCGGCCCCAGGCGGGCCCGCCCGTCGAGGCTCTTGGTTACATGGGTGCCCAGCCCCTTCAGCCCGTGGAGAGGCGGCGGATAAATGAGGTGGTTCATAAGCTTCGACTTGCTCATCGCCACCGAGAAATACTCGCCCTTCACCGGATTTATATCGTACCCGGCGGCGGCCGTGTCGATGCCGCACATCGCCGCGATCTTGTCGGCATACAGCCCGGCGCAGTTGATCAGCCAGCGGCACTCGATCGCGTCCGTCTGCCCGTCCGGGCCCAGGAAGGAAACCTCGTAGCCGCCGGCCACCGGCTTGACGCCGGTAACCTCATGCTTATAGGCCAGCATCGCATAGCTGGCCGTCGCCAAGTGCTCCAGCCGCGCCATCAGCTTATGGCTGTCGATGATGCCGGTCGACTCTGAAAACAGCGCCGCCACCGTCGTCACGTTCGGCTCCAGCTTCTTCGCCTCGGCGGCGTCCAGCCTCGTAAGCCCGGGGACCCCGTTCGCGACACCCTGGGCGTAGACTTTCTCGACCGCCTCGACCTCCGCCTCCTCGCGGGCCACGATCAGTTTCCCGATCCGTTGGAAAGGAACTTCGTGTTTTTCGCAGAATTCATACAGGAGCCGGTTGCCGGCCACGCACAGCTTCGCCTTGAGGCTGCCGGTCGGGTAATACATCCCGGCGTGGATTACCTCGCTGTTGCGGCTCGAAGTGTCCTGGCCGAACTTGCCGTGGCGCTCCAGCACAATAGTGGCCAGCTCGTCCTGGCGGCGGGCGATTTCCGCCGCCACGGCCAGGCCGACTACCCCCGCGCCGACGATCGCGATATCGAGTTTTTCCATGGCGCACCCCCTTTGGATACAACTCTTTTCGCGATAATCCGCCCGGTATCCTTCCCGCGTGCCAAATATTGCCTAGATGTCCGCGCCGTGAGGGGCGCTTTGCGTCTGCTGCCGCGCTAACCGTATTTTTTGCTTAAGATATTTTTATGAATTACGACAATATATAATAGGGACAAATTATTCCGTCTCAAGGATGAGACGGGCAAACTCCCACGGAGGGACGTGAACTCATTGACTCCCAATCAGCGGAAATTCCGCCGCATAAACTTCAAAACAGTCATGACCGCAGTCGGGTTCACCACCCCCCAGGGCGTCAGCCTGCGGCGGAACTATCAGCTGCCCCTTGAGGACATCAGCGCCGGCGGCCTGCGCTACACCAGCAAGTTCGCCCTGCCTGTCGGCACCAGGCTCGAACTCGTATTCCAACTCGTCGACCGCAAAGTGCGGGGTACGGTCGAAGTCGTCCGCTCGATCAAGAACAAATCCGGGGCCTATGACATCGGCTGTCAGTTCGTCTCCATCAACCCCGTCACCCAGGAAGACATCATCAAATTCGTCACCCTCTCCTCGGTGCGCGACTCACAGCCCAGCTCCTTCTACAGCCTGAAAGAAAACGCCAGCCCCGTCAACCAGCCCATCACCTGCGTCAACTGCCGTTGCGCCGACTGCGGCGACAAAGAAACCTGCCGGGCCTGCTACAAGCCCAACTGCGGCAAACGCTTCTGCCGCATGTACCGGCCCGCTCGCCAGGATCTGCGGCGCAAACTGTAAAAACAAACCAGCCGGGGCGTACTTTCTCCCCGGCCTTTCTGTTTCCCGTTTCCCTTGCAGGATAATTGCGAGACTTTAGGGAATATTCCGCTTACGAAACCAACAAGCCGAGGTGACCCCATGCCGCTTGCGCGACAGCTAACCTGCATCATCGGCCTCGCCCTGCTCCTGGTCTGCGTCCCGGCCCACGCCGCCCCCGAGGGCGCCGGCGGGTCCGCACAGGCCGCCTCGCAGGCCGACGGCCAGAACTTCTATGACCGCATCATGGCCATCCTGAAGCAGCCGCCCAAACTGGAACCCGCTCCGGCCCCGGCCGCCAAAGCCGTCAAAGGCCACACGCCCATCTTCGGCGCGGCTGAGATTACCAAGGAACAGATGGTCAGCTTCATCCGCCGCCATAACCCGCTGCCCAAGCTTTCCGTAGCCATCGAGGAACTCGTCGAGCTTTATTGGGAGGAAGCCGGCCACGAAGGCATCCGCCCCGATCTCGCTCTCGCCCAGGCAATTCTCGAAACCGGCTACTTCCGGTTCGGCGGCGACGTGCTCCCCGACCAGAACAACTTCGCCGGCATCGGCACCACCGGCGGCGGTCCCCGCGGTGCCTCATTCGAATCCGCCCGCCTCGGCGTGCGGGCCCACATCCAGCATCTCCTCGCCTACACCACTGCCCGCGAACCGCACAAGCCGATAATCGACCCGCGCTACAACCTCGTCCGGGCCATCCCCCACTACTTCGCCCAATGCCCGACCTGGGAAAGCCTCGGCGGCAAATGGGCCATTCCCGGGGTCGGCTACGGCGAAAAAATCGTCAAAATCGTATCCTCCATAAAAGGCGACGGGTAAAAAACCCGTCGCCTGCGGCGCTGTCAGACCTGATGTCAGGGCAAAAACCAGGGAATTTGTCAGGGAAAATGCCAGAGTTTGTCAGTGGTTTGTCAGGGTGGATTCGTTGCTCGCCGAAACCGCGAAGTACCACCGCCGGGCGATGCGGGCATGCCTTTTCAGGTCCGCCGCCAGCCGCCGCTGCTGGTTTTGCGACAGCCCCTCCCAACTCGGATAACCGCTGTAGATGCCTACAACCCGCGCCACGTCTGGCTCGGAGTACCCTAAGTGCCTCAGCACCGCCAGCTCGGCTTCGATGTCCGCCGCGTAATCCATCGTTCGCCTCCCCTCAGGCCGCGCCGCCTTTCCGCTGCATCTGCGCTGCATCTGCACGGCTTAATTGCTGCGGCCGGTTTCCGGGCCGCGTCTTCTATAGTGTACCCCACGCAGCGCAAAAGCTGCTTTTTTTGTCCCCGGCGTTACTTTTTGGCTTGGGCGGCGTTTAAGTGAGTAACTGGCAAATGAACGCCCGTAAGCATGATTTCACCGCCGAGTGGGAAGATTGAGAAAGCGTTCAGTTTCCTTCCGAGGCGGTGATGGAGTGGCCGACGAGAAGATGCTCATAGCCCAGGCGCAGCAAGGCGACAAGGCAGCGCTTGAAACGCTCATATCCCGGTATTGGCAGCCGGTGTACCGGCTCGCCTGCCTGAAGACCGCCAACAGCGAGGACGCCCAGGAGATAACGCAGGAGACTTTTCTGAAGGCGTTCAGGGCCCTGCCCGGCTACCGGGAGACGAATGCGTCCTTTAAAACTTACCTCGGCCGGATTGCCCTCAACCTGATCACCGACCACTGGCGTAAAAAGGGACGGTCGCCGCAGGTCGTGGCGCTGGCCGATTTTCAGGAACCGCTGGCCGACCCGGCCCCGCTGCCAGAGGACAGCGCGCTGTCCCGGGAGCGGCGGGAAGGCATCGTGCGGCTGATGTCCATGCTCCCCGCCGAACAGCGCCAGGCGGTGGAACTGAGGATATTCGCCGCCCTGTCCCTTCAGGAGACCGCCAAGCTGATGGGCAAGACGGAGGCCGCGGTGAAAATGCTCCAGCAGCGGGCTTTGAAGAATCTGCGCCGCTTGTTTCAAGAACACGGAATTATCGGCTAGGAGGTGAACGCGATGGGTCATAAGGAAAACGAAAAACTCGCCGAACTGTCAAAGGCCCTCGACGCGCTTAACCGCGGCGAACCGCCTGACGGCGGCGCCGCAGAGACGAAGGAGCTGGCCGAAGTCGCGCTTCTCCTCAAACGGACCGGCCCGTCGCCGGCCATCATGGCCGGGCTGGTGGATAAGCTGGGGGACGAACTGGCCGCGAGGAGGAAACGGCGCCGGCTGTGGCTGACCTGGGGAGGGGCCGGTACGGCGGCGGCCGCGATGCTGGTCTTCGCCCTCAACCTCGGCCCGTCGGCGCCGCCCCAGCCCCAGCGGACTATCCCGCCCGCCGGCAGCGTCGTGATCGAGAGTATACCGGTCCCGCCGGCGGCCGACAGCGCCGCCGGGGCGGCCAAAGCCGACAAGGTAAAGGACGAGGTTGCGGCGGCCAAACGGGCGCCGGCGGCGGCTGACACTGTGCCGGCCCCCGCCCGGGAGCAGGCGCCGCCCGTTCAGGACCGGCCGGTCGCGGCGACCGCCGACACCGGCCTAAAGGAGCAGCGGACGATGCTGGCCAGAGTGCCGGAAAAAGCGTCGGAGCGGCCCGGAGAGCCGGCGGCGGGGTTCCTCGCCTGGCCGGGCCGTCAGCCGGACGAAACGGCGGTCGATAAAGAGACCGCGACCGTCCGCCAGGTCTACGGGCACGGCGACGATGCGATCGTCATCACCCAGCGGGCCGGCCGCGCGGGCGGCGCGAAAGCGGCCGCTTTCGCGGCGGCCGAATCTCCGGCGAACGACATCGCCGGCAAGGAGAAGGCCAACAGGGTGACGGTGACGATCAAGGATACAATTGTGACGGTGGAAGGAAACCTGCCGGAGGACGAACTGCAGAAAATCGCCCGGTCGCTGGAGTAGGACCGGCGATTTTCTTTTTACGGCCGTTACCTTTCCGGGCGGAGAACGTTTGATAGGGTGAGGTGACTGTACAGTCAGCGCGAAAGGAGTAGAAGATGTTGAACAAAAGCGGTAAGATTACTTATACTATCGCCGCCCTGGTTTTGCTGGCAGGAACGGTGGCGACGCTGACCATGCCTGACGAAGCGGCGGCCAAGTGGCTGAGTTTCACGCAGCGTTACGGCCAACGGATCGAGGCGGTCGCCCACGCCGAGCCGGCGCCCGCCCGGGCGGCGGCCGAAAAAGAGGCCGGCGAGGAGGCCGTGACGGTGGAGGCGAGCGGCGAAGCGGCCGTTACCGCCGTCGACGGCACGACGGCCCGGGTGATTATCGAGGGCGCGGCCGACGAAACCAAGGTTATCAAGATCGACGAGGAGGAGGCGAGCAAGCTGCAGGCCGCGGCCGACGGCGGTCGCCAGCCCTGGCTGCTCGACCCCGTCCAGGTGGTCAGGAGGAGCGCCGCCGAGTACGGCTTTTCCGCCGCGCGCGATACTTTTACCCTCGTTTCCCAAGTTTACAAGGATGAGCGGTCGGGAACCGGCGAGGCCCAGGTCCTGGTCGGCCATGACGGCCGCTTCTATCTCGTCAAGCTGATTCAGCCGGCGGGCCCGGGAGCGCATAATATCTGGCAGATCGCCGCCGTCCGCGAGGTCAGGGCCGCGGTCCGCGACCAGAAGCCGGACGTGGGGCCGGGCGTGGCAGGGCTCGATTATAATAAGGTTATCGCGTGGCAAAAAACGGTCGACGCCGGCCGCGACCAGTGGCGCCTCGACCCGCTGGAGGTGGCCAAGCGCGAGGGCTGGGCCTACTACCGCTTCAGCGACGCCGACACGTTCGCCGTCATCCGCAAGCACAGCGCCACCCCTATCGCCCGCCACGGGCAGGTGGACGTCGCGGTGAAGCACGGCGACAAGGTCTACACGATGATCATCGTGCGGCCGTTCGGCGGCGGCGGGGCGATCTGGACGACCTACAGGGTCGACGGACCGGCCGCCGCGCCGGCTCCGCAGCCTCCCGCCGGCAAGGCGATCTTCAGCACGGACAAGTATGACGGCTGGGACTGGTATAAAGGCGTTTATCCGCGCGATATGGCGATGACCGTCATCGCCGATTATGCGGCCCAGGCTGAAAAGGAGGGCCGTATACCGCTGGAGGTTCTGGCCCGGGCTAAAGATGTCGACTTCGACGCGAAGGTGGTCCTGTTCGCCTATCTGGGCAGCGGCGGCGGCGCCGACGCCATCGGCATCGAGAAGGTGACGGTGGCCGGCAACGGCATGATCGTGCATGTCCGCACCAGGAGCGTCAAGCCGGGCGAGGTGGAGACCAAGAATCTTACCACTCCGTCCGACTTCGTGGCCATCGACCGGAAGTATGTCGACGTGTGGGGCGGCGTGGACGTGACCTTCGTCGACCAGCACGGCAAGCTGCTGGGCAAGGCCAAGGCGTCGGTAAACCATAACAAATAAGACTATGTCCGTCAGTGCAACGAGAGCGCCAATTAATGTCCGTTAGTACATTCCCTTCTAAATAAAAGAGGGGCTGACTGGGAAGTCAGCCCCTCTTTTTCTATGCGCCTTGTATCCCGGCCTCATCACTACTGACGCCAGGTGTGACCGGCACTACACCCGCAAAAATTCAAAAAACTGCAAAAAGTCAAGAAATTCGCACGCGTAGTTAACTGTTAACAGTTAACACAAACAAATGGTCGGATGTGCGGTTAGGTGGCTGTTCGCTATTCATTTATAATAAATAATGATGGAGGGATAACATGGAAAAATTGGAACGGCCGACAAATTTAAAGGCTCAGGTGGTTAGCGCTCTCCGCAAAAGCATTATTTCCGGAGAGTTGAAAGCGGGCGAACAGCTCGTGGAGGCCAAACTGGCAGCCGAAATGGGAATCAGCAGAGGGCCTATCCGGGAGGCTATCGGTATTCTGGAGGGAGAAGGATTCTTGACACGGGCGGACGGATCTTTGACCGTTACCACCCTTACCCGCAAGGATATTTATGAGATTTATTCCCTCCGCAGCGTTATCGAAGGCCTGGCCGCCCGCATTGCCGTAGAAAAGTTTACGCCCGGTGATATTGACTATATGGAAAAGGTCCTTTGGGAAATCGCCAGAGTCGATCCAATGGTCGACGGTACGGTTACGGTGAAAAGCAGTCTGGCGATACACCGTTTTATCATGGATAAGGCGGACCATAAAAGGTTACTGGACTTGTGGCTCAATCTCAATATGCAGCTTAAAATGCTGGCGTCGATGGTGATGACGCACGATACTATTACTGATACTTTTTCGAAACATACGAAACTGATCGAGGCGCTCAAAAGCGGCGATCCGGACGTCGCCGAGCAGGCCATGAGGAACCATATCATGGATTCCTGGCGGATTGTCGAAAAGCAGTTGGGAAATACGGCGCTGTAATTGTTTGTATTCTGCCGAGAAGGGAAGGAGCTAAATGGCTACCAAAGCATGTTTCGTTATTGACGGCAAGGATAATGTGGGGACTATTCTGCAACCGGAACTCGAAAAAGCAGACAGGGTTGAGTGTGAGGTCGGTGGACGGTCTACCGTTATTGAGCTTAGGGATAAGGTACCCTACGGTCATAAAATTGCCGTGAAGCCGATAGCAAAGGGCGAACAGGTGCTCAAATACGGGTTGGCTATAGGTCTGGCGACCAAAGATATTATGCCTGGCGAGCATGTCCACGTCCATAATATTGAAAGCACGAGAGGCCGCGGCGACTTGGCGAAGGGGAGGTAATAGGCGTGGATAAGTTTTGGGGCTATTTGAACCCTGACGGAAGTGTCGGGGCAAGGAACCATCTTTTGATTCTTTCCAGTACCCTTTATGCCAACGGCGCTGTAGAAAGGGTCGCAAGGTCGGTCTTCGGGGCAATTCCGATAATTCACCCTCTGGGGAGAGCGCAAACAAGATCGGATATACGTTTCACTTTCAAGACGCTGGTGGGAACAGCCAAGAATCCTAATGTTGGCGGGGTCGTGGTTCTTGACCACTTCCGCGAGGAAGGGTGCACCGCGGAAGAGATCGTCGCGGAAGTGGCGAAGACGGGCAAGCCGGTCGAGATGGTGAATCTTCGTAATTGCGGCGGGACACTGGAGGCGACAAATGCGGCGATTCGCATTGCGATGGCTATTGCCAGGAAGATTTCGCTGCGACGGCGGGAAGAAGTGCCGCTGTCGAAACTGCTTTTCGGGTTGAATTGCGGGACATCCGATACGACTTCGGGACTGAGTTCCAACCCGGCATTGGGGCATTGTTCGGACATGATCGTCGCTCAGGGCGGACGGTCGATCCTTGCGGAACTTACGGAGCTCATGGGGGCCGAGGAGTGGCTGGCGGCAAAAGCGGTCAATAAGGAAGTGGCCCGCAAGATTTGGAAGGTGATCGGCGATTTTGAACAACGTATTCTGCAAACCGGCGAAGATATCAGGGGAACCAATCCGACCGGCGATAACATCGCCGGTGGGTTAAGCACGATTGAGGAAAAGTCGCTAGGCGCGGCCAAAAAGAGCGGCAACGCCACCATCCAGGGAGTCGTCGATTGGGCGGAAAATCCGCCGGGAACGCCCGGGGTTTATCTTATGGCCACTCCCGGCCATGGGGCCGAGTCGATCACCGGTATAGCGGCTGGCGGCGCCCAGGTGCTAGTGTTTTCCACCGGCGGCGGGCATACGATTTCCCATCCGATCATGCCGACGATCAAGGTGACCGGCAATCCGTTTTCCGCCCGGTTTATGGCGGATACTCTGGATCTAGATATCAGCGATATTTTGGAAGGACGCCTGGGCCTTGAAGAAGCGGGGAGGCTGATTTTGCGGGAAGTGATCGAGACCGCTTCCGGGAAACCGACGAAGTCGGAGCTGTTGCTCGAACACAATACCGGGTTCGCAATCCATCGTATCGGCATGAGTACCTGATAAGGAAGGATGCTCCCCAACCGACGCAACAATCGTGTTTTCGCCGCAGGTCGATACTCCAAGGGTGAGCCGGGAAATAAGAACGAGGAGGAATCGGAATGTTCGGTTTTAGAAACGTTCGGGTCATCTTATTGGCGGCGGTCGCATTGCTGCTTTTACTGGCTGTGGGTTGCGGCCAGTCGCAAAAACCGCAGGCGGGAAAAGCGGAGAATTATCCGGCCAAAGCAATCACGATTATCGTTCCGTACGATCCGGGCGGAGGCAGTGACTTGGTGGCGAGGATTCTTGACAAGTATGTCAAGGAAGAGTTCGGGAATAACTTTACTTTTGTTTATAAGCCAGGTGCGGGCGGGGCGGTCGGCGCGACAGAGATGGCCAAGGCGCCGAAAGACGGCTATACGATCGGAACGGTGAATGTGCCGCAAATCGTGCTACAGTCGTTGAGCGGTTCGGGTGCTTTTACTATCGACAGTTTCGAGTATATCTGCCAGACCGCAAGCGATCCGCAGGTTTTTGTTACACCGAAGAACAGCCCCTATACCGATCTTGAAAAGTTCGTCGCGGCCGCCAGGGCCAACCCCGGCAAGTTGACCGTCGGTATTCCGGGGGCGATGGGCGACGGGCAAATCGCCGCATATATGTTGATGGATAGAGCGGGCATCAAGGTGACAGTCGTCCCGCTCAAAGGCGGGTCGGATCTGCTGTCGGCGTTGCTCGGGAATCACGTGAACGCCGGGTTTGCCAATATCGGGGTCATCAAGTCCGAGCAGGAAAAGCTGAATCTTCTAGGCGTAACGTACAAGGAAAGGCATAAGTTCCTGCCCAGCACTCCCACCTTTAAAGAGAAAGGATATGACATTCAGAGCTTCATCGGCCGGTTGTTCGTAGCGCCCAAAGGGATATCCCCGGAACAGGTAAAACGGCTCGAGAAGGGCTTCAAGAACATTTTCGACAAACCCGCTTTCCAGGAAGACATGAAGAAGGCCAATTTCAGCACCGACTGGCTTGCCGGCGGAGATGTAAAGACTTATCTGCTCAACTACAACAAAGAGGCAAAGGCTTTGCTGGATAAGTATCACAAGAAGTAGGAAGTAGCAGAAAGATAAGGGGCAATAGAGGGACTCCCCTATCGCCCTCCTGGCAAGGTGGTGAAGAGATGGAAACGAGTGTTGTTGATCTCGTAATCGCCGGGTTTGCAAATTGTCTGAGGCCGTATCATCTGCTGCTGATGGCGGCGGGCGTGGCCGGCGGAATAACCGCCGGCGCCTTGCCGGGCATTACCGCGACAATGGCCGTGGCCCTTCTGGTGCCGATCACTTTCGTGATGGAACCGGCGTCCGGGCTGGTGCTGCTGGGAGCGATATGGTCGGGGGCGGTTTACGGCGGGGCGAACGCGGCTATTCTGCTTAATATTCCCGGAACTCCGTCGTCGATCGCGACGACTTTCGACGGTTATCCGATGACGAGAAAGGGCGAAGCTGACGTCGCACTGCTGACAAGCCTGATCGGCTCGGCAATCGGAGGGGTCATAGGGGTTCTCGTTTTACTGACGCTGTTCGCGCCATTGGCCGAGGTGTCGCTGAAGTTCGGTAAACCCGAATACTTCTGGCTGTGTATTTTCGGGCTTACGACGATAAGCGCCATGTCGTCCGGAAACGTGATAAAGGGATTGGCCGGCGGGGCAATCGGCCTTTTGATCGGCACGATCGGCCTCGATCCGGCGGCGGGGGTGCCGCGCTTCACTTTCGGTTATCAGCCGTTGGTCCAGGGGATTCAACTCGTTCCCGCGCTGATCGGTTTTTTCGCTTTTTCCCAGGTTCTCAGCCTGATAGAGTCCAATGAGCGGTTCATCGCGTCGTATAAGCAGACTGCCGGCCTGATAAGAAAGACGGTGTCAGCCCTGAAGGCAAAATGTGTCGCTATCTTGGTTCGCTCGTCGATTATCGGCACGTTCATCGGGATGCTTCCCGGCGCAGGCGGGCCGATCGCTTCGATAATCGCCTATAACGAAGCCCGCCGCTGGGATAAGGATCGGGATAAGTACGGGAAGGGTGTAGTCGAGGGTGTTGCCGCTTCGGAATCGGCTAACAACGCGGTAATCGGCGGCTCGCTCATTCCGATGATGGGTCTGGGGATACCGGGATGCCCCGTGGCCGCGGTTGTTATGGGCGGGCTTCTGGCCCACGGGATAATTCCGGGGTCAAAGCTGCTGGTCGAGAGCGGCGATGTCGCTTACACGTTCATAACCTCGCTGCTGGTCGTCAATTTCGTCATGATCGTGGTCGGCTACTTTATGTTGCGGCTGGCCGCCAATATTCTCCGCGTTCCGGCTTTTTATGTAGGACCCATCGTTCTGGCGCTGTCGAGCATCGGTTCCTATGCTTTGAGCAATAGCATTTTGGATGTCGCGGTGATGATGTTTTGCGGGATTCTGGCTTATCTGTGCTCTAAGGTGGGGATCGACCCTGGGCCGATTTCGCTTGGACTGGTGCTCGGCCCGATCGCCGAGGATGCGCTCACTACTTCCCTGGTGATGGCGAAGGCTACGGGGTCGGTGGTCCAGGTCCTCTTTTTGAGCCCGTTGTCGATCGTCCTTATTCTGCTCAGCATCCTGTCGGCATTTTCGCCGTTGTTGATTGCCAAGGTAAAAAGTCACACGACGGGGGGAGATAATGTTGGCACCCCTAACTGCTAACGCGTTTTTGAGCGCAAGTCTCTTGATCGTGTGCGGTATTTTTCTGGTCGAAACAAACAAGCTCAGTTATCCGTCGAATGTATTCCCCTATCTTTTGGTTGCCGTAATCGCTTTGTTTGCCGTCGTGATACTGGGGCAGGCCGTAAACACGAAAAGGCGCGGCTGCAACGGCGGGAAGGTACGGGTAGGAAACCCCGGAAGAGTAGTGACAATAGTCGTAGCCAGCTTGCTTTATATAGCTGTGGTCGAAGAAATCGGTTATTATTTTACGACAGGTATTTACCTGTTAGTATTAGCCGCTGTTCTTCCCCCCAAGGAAATGCCTATGCGGAAAAAGGCGTTCAACGCGGTAATATTGGCTATACTGGTAATTCTCCTGATTTTTGGCATTTTTGATGTCGCTTTGCAAGTGCCGACACCAAAAGGGCTGTTATTTTGATTCTGCTGCTCGTCCCACCCAAGCCCGGCATGAAACGGTAAACTCGGGCCGGTAATAGCATTTCCGTAAACAAATAAGGCCAGGAAACGGCGCGCTTTCGCCGTTTCCTGGCCTTATTTTATAAAAGGGAGATTAATAAAACCACCGTCGTTACGACGGCGGTTCCCTGTGGCCTATTGTTTTCCATAATTTTACACGGAATTAACGATGGGTTAACAACCGCGGATATTATTATCGCTACAATAAGATTAAATAAGTGTAGTCAGGAGGGATATAATGACCGATCCGCTCGAGAGTATCAGTTATGGCTGCAACCGCCGCGATTTTATCCGGATGTCGGCAGGCGCCGTGGCCGCTTTGGCGCTGGCTTCCTTGCCGCAAACCGCCGCGGCGAAGGCGCCGGCGTCGAAGACGACGAAGTTGCCGCTGCAAAGTTGCCTCGCCATGAAGCCGGTCGCGATGGCCGAGAGGTCTGCCCATGTTAAAGCCGCTTACGATTATCTGGTAACGACCGCCCGGGGCATACAGGACGATACTATCCGCCGCACGACGCTGGAGATACTGAAGAATCCCTCGCCCCGCTTCATGGAGCTGTATCCGGGCGATGCGGAGAAGGCAAGCGCCAAACGGCGCTTGGTAGCAGCCGGTTATCTCAAGGACGGAGCGGCCTACAACGAATTTTTGCCGCCCTGCAAAAGCCCGAACCAAGCGGTAATCCCGTTTTATGCCGCACCCGGAAGCGGGTATGCCAGCCACCATTCCTACCCCGGCGGGCTGGCCACTCATGTGGCGGTTAACGTAAAGGCCGCACTCGGCTTTTATGAAGCCTATAAGGATGTTTACGGTTATCCGGCGAGCCGCGATATCGTCGTCGCCGCCCAGACGCTGCACGATCTACATAAGCCGTGGGTTTTCCAGTGGCAAGAAAGCGGCGCGTCCCGCACCGAATACTCTATCGCCGGCACGGGCGCCCACCATGTTCTCTCCATCGCCGAGCTCATTCACCGCAATATGCCGGCCGAGCTTGTCGTGGCGATGGCCTGCGCCCATAATCATCCAGGGTCGGCCAACGACGAACGCGACGTGGTCGGCTGGCTTTCCGCGGCGTCTATCCTCGCCGGCAAAGACCCCGTCGCGCTCGGCCTCCTGGCCGCTGACGGCAAGACCCTCCCCCTGCCCCGCCGCGTCGAGGGGTTCATCACTCATCTGGGCGACCACGACTGGGTTTTGTCCGTTCCGTCCGCCAAGTGGACGATCGCCAAGCTGGGCGAAATCGCCAGGCGGGAGTACGGCATGACCGACGCCGACCTGCAAACGGCAAAGTTTTTCGCGTTCCGCAATTATGTGTTCTCCCAGGCCACACTCGAACAGTTGTACCTTATCTGGACAACCGCAGACGAAGGCGCGTTGGTGGAGGCGGTCAAGTCGGTGGTAACCCTGTAAGCCGGGTGACGACCGGCCTGAGAAAGACGATTATCGGGAGGTTGAAGGTTGATGAAAAGTAAGGCTACGGTCTGGTTTATGCTCGCTGTTCTGCTTGTATCCTTATACCCGGCCAATGTGCTTGCCAAAGCGCCGGTGAAAAATGTCATTGTCGTGATGCCCGACGGCATGAGCGCCACCCATGGCACGGTCGCCCGCTGGTACACCGGCGGGAAGGCGCTGGCCTCCGACGAGATGGTCAGCGGCGCGATCCGCACTTACAGCGCGGAAAGCCTTATATCCGATTCCGCTCCGGCGTCGACGGCCTTTGCCACCGGGCACAAGTCCAATTCGAAGTTCATTGGTGTTCTGCCGGCCCAAACTACGATGCCCGGGGTCGCCCAGATAGCGGAAGAGCTGAAATATAAGCCGGTTGCCACCGTGCTGGAAGGGGCCAAGCTGCAGGGGAAAGCCGTAGGGCTAGTCGCCACCTCCAACATCCAGCACGCCAGCCCCGCCGGTTATTCGGCCCACACTTTCAACCGCGGCGATTATAACGATATCGCCGAGCAGCAGGTTTACCTCGATATCGACGTGGTGTTCGGCGGCGGCAAGCAGTATCTGCTGCCGACAGCCCAGGGCGGCAAGCGCACCGACGGCGAAAACCTTATCGCCGTGCTGCAAGCCCGCGGCTACCAGTTCGTCGAGGACCGTAAGCAGATGGCGAACCTGAAGGGCGGAAAAGCCTGGGGCATGTTCGCCATGGATGACATGGCCTATGAGTTCGACCGCCCGACCTTCCGCCCCGAGGAGCCGAGCCTGGCGGAAATGACCCGCAAGGCGATCGAGATTTTATCGCAGAACAAGGACGGTTTCTTCTTGTTCGTTGAAGCGAGCAAGGTAGACTGGGCTTCCCACGCCAACGATCCCATCGGTGTAATCAGCGATGTTTTGGCTTTCGATGCGGCGATGAAGGTCGCCCTCGATTTCGCCAAAAAGGACGGCCAGACGCTGGTGCTGGGGTTCACCGACCATGGCAACGGCGGGATGTCGATCGGCAATAAGACGACCGACAAGAATTATGATACTTTGCCTTATGAAGCGATGGTCGCCCCGCTGAAAAAGGCGACGCTGACCGGCGAAGGGATCGAAAAGATGCTGGCCGGCGACCGGTCGGAGAGCAATATCCGGTTTGTCATGAGCACCTACTACGGGGTCGAGGATCTGGCGGCGGAAGAGGTAACCGCTATCCAGCAGGCCAAGAAGGGCAGTATGAACTATGTGGTCGGTCCGATAATTTCGAAACGGTCGGTGATCGGCTGGACGACCACCGGACATACCGGGGAAGATGTCTTCCTCTATGCTTATGGTCCCAATAAACCGACCGGCGTTATTCAGAATACCGACCTCGCCTTGGCGCAGGCGAGCGCTCTGGGATTCGACCTGAAAACTGTCGACGGCAAGCTGTTTGTCGAAGCCGACAAGGCTTTCGCCGCTATCGGCGCCAGGGTCAGGCTGGATAAATCCGATGCCGCGAACCCGGTGCTGGTAGTGGAAAAAGGGCTGAAGCGGGCCGAGCTGCCGATTAGCAAGGATATTGTGAAGATTGGCGGCAAGGTCTATGAAATGCACGGTTTGACCGTGCTGGCCGCCAAGACCGGCAAGGTATACGTACCGCAGCAGGCGGTGACGCTGGCGGTGGCCGCCGGCATGTAACCCGGTATGGAATAATGATAAGGGGGCTGACCGGTCGGGGTCAGCCCCCTTATCATTCAGTAGTGGAAGGGGTCGCGCGCAAATGGTGTTACCGGGGCGGGAAGACCTCGGCGAGGAACTCGTCCCATCCGATGCGGTCGAGGGTGTCGCCGAGGCGTTCTTGGTCGCGGCCGTACCGGTGGTAGAAGGCGAGGATGGCGCGGACGAGGGGGGCGACGTCGCCGGCGGGGACGCCTTCGGCCGCTACCCGGGCGACTTTGGCTTTGCGGCCGGCGTTGCCGCCGACGGCGACGGTAAAGCCGTCGGCCGTGCCGTACAGGCCGATGTCTTTGACCATCACTTCGGCGCAGCAGTTGGGGCAGCCGCTGATGCCCAGCCGCAGTTTGCCGGGGGTGGGCTGGCCGAAGAATTCGGCGTCGAGGGCGAGGCCGAGGGCGGTGCTGTCCTGCCGGGCCATGGGACAGTGGGCTTTCCGGGGCATACGGCGATGCCCCGGACCGCTTTGGCGATGAATGACTCGGGGGCGGCGCCGAGTTCGGCGAGCGCTTTTTCGCCGTCGGCGAGGCTGAGGCCGAGGATGACGATGCTGCCGCCGGTGATTTTGAGGCTGCCGCCGTATTTTTCGGCGACGGCGGCGACCCGGCGGAGCTGCTCGGGGCTGGTGAGCCCGGCGGGGATGTGGGGGGTGACGGGGAATCTGACGCGTTTGTTGACGAAGGGGATGTTGGCGAAGGGCAGAGTCATGTCAAGCCTCCCTCTGATTGTGCGGGTTTAAGTAAATTATAAAGGAAACGGCGACAAAATGAAGTGACGGGCGTCACTCCGGCCATGGTATTATTTGCCGCGCCAGCCTGGAAAAAACTGCGGTCCTGCGGGCAATTTTTGCTGGCAACGGAGCGGATATGGCGGTAAAATACTTTTGTGTGGCTCGCGCCGTTTTTTCGGAGACGGGTCAAAAATCATTTTTAACCGCATAGCTGGGAGGATTAGGATGAATAGCGCTCAAGAATACAGACAGAAGCTGACGACGGCGGAGAAAGCCGTGAAGGTCGTCAAAACCGGCGACTGGGTC
The DNA here is from genome assembly GCA_022839045.1 of Sporomusaceae bacterium. Next base: position 18,434 of record JALHDI010000003.1, on the reverse strand, counting down.
GATTATGGCTTTTGCCAGACGGTGTGCGTGGCCATGGATAAGGCTCTGGCGGCCGAGAAGGACCGGCTGGAGGATGTGAAGGTGAGGGGGTGCCTGGCGATGCGTCCGCTGGCGATCCTCGAGGCCGACCCCGGGAGGGAGGTTTTCACTTATTCCAGCTGGCACTTCAGCGGTTATGAGCGGCGGATGTACGAGCGCGGGCTGTGCAGCTACATCCCGCTGATTTACCGCAATATGCCGCTGCATTACCGCGACGACCTCGAGGTGGATGTGGCGATGCTGCAGGTCGCCCCGATGGACAGGCACGGGTATTTCAATTTCTCCGTGTCCAATTCGGCCAGCATGGCGGTTGTCCAAAAGGCGAAAAAGGTCATCGTCGAGGTCAACGCCAAGCTGCCGCGGGCTTTGGGAGGACAGGAGGAGAGCCTGCACATATCGGATGTCGATTGCGTCGTCGAGGGCGACAGCCCTGATCTTGTGGAGATACCGGCGGCCGAGCCCAGCGAGGTGGACAGGAAGGTGGCGCGCATGATCATGGAGCAGATCGAGGACGGTGCGACCATCCAGCTGGGGATAGGCGGCATGCCGAATTCGGTGGGGGCGATGATCGCCGAGTCGGATTTGAAAGATTTGGGGATGCATACCGAGATGCTCGTCGACGCCTATCTGGCGATGCATAAGGCCGGCAAGCTGACCAACAGGTGCAAGACGACCGACAGGGGAAAAGGGGTCTGGACGTTCGCCTCGGGGTCCAGGGAGCTCTATGACTGGATAGACGACAATCCCGGGCTGGCGGCTTATCCGGTCGATTACGCCAACGATCCCCGGGTGATCGCCCGGCAGAACAAGATGGTTTCAGTTAACAATTGTATCGGCGTGGATCTGTTCGGACAGGTATCGGCGGAGTCTGCGGGGACGAGGCAGATCAGCGGCACCGGCGGGCAGGTGGACTTTCTCACCGGGGCTTACCTGTCGCCTGGCGGCAAGTGTTTCATCTGTTTTTCCTCCACCTATACGGATAAGAGGACCGGGGCGGTAAAATCCCGGATAGCGCCTACGCTGGCGGCGGGCGAGGCGGTGACGGATCCCCGCGGCCAGGCGCATTACCTGGTGACCGAGTGGGGGATGGTCAACCTCGCCGGCCGCTCGACATGGGAGAGGGCGGAGCTGATAATAAGCATCGCGCATCCCGATTTCCGCGAGGAGTTGATCAGGAAAGCGGGCGAGATGGGCATCTGGCGGTACAGCAACAAGTTGCGCGGCTGAGGAAAAGCGGCAAGGAGATCCCGGCGTCCGCACTATGACGGCACCGGACAGGAGCTGTGACCGGAAGACCGGGGGAAAAAAGACTGCCGGCGGTATCCGTCGGCAGTCTTTCGCGCTCTTGGGGGAGAGGCTAGTTTTTGGCAGCGTCTTTGGATTCGCGGCCGAGGGCGTCGGCGACGAGGATGGCGGCCACGACATCGTCGGCGCTTACGGGGAAGGGTTCGTTATGGATCGATTCTTTCGGGGCGGTGGCGGCTTTGGCGACCTGCATGAGCTGGTCGCGGTCGATGTTTTCCATGCCGAGGTCTTTCAGGGTTGTCGGCAGGCCGACGCTCCGGCAGAACCGCAGCACTTCGTCGAGTTCCCGGCGGGGGCGGTTTTCGAGGACGAGCTGTACGGCCGTGCCGAAGGCGACCCATTCGCCGTGGTACATCCGGCGGGCGCCGGGCATGACGGTGAAGCCGTCGTAGATGGCGTGGGCGGCGCAGACGCCGTTGCTTTCGAAGCCGATGCCGCTTAAAAGGGTGTTGGCTTCGATGATGTTTTCGAGAGCCTTGGTGACGACCTTGTTCTGGGCGGCCAGCACGGCGGCGAGGCCGTCGCTGAGCAGGGTCTCGTAGCATAGCTTGGCGAGGGCGTAGGAGGCGAGGGTGAAGGTGCCGCCGGCGAGGTTGCGCCGGTGGGTTTCGACGCAGGTGCGGGCCTCGAAGTAGGTGGCGAGGGCGTCGCCCATGCCGGCTACCAGCAGGCGGACGGGGGCGTTGGCGATGATGCGGGTGTCGACGAGGACGATGTTGGGATTGCGCCGCATGAGCAGCGCTTCCTGGAAGGCGCCTTCCTCGTTGTAGAAGATGACGACCGAGCTGGTGGGAGCGTCGCAGGAGGCGACGGTGGGGACGATGATGACCGGGGTCTTTTCGTAATAGGCGACGGCTTTGGCGGTGTCGATGGCTTTGCCGCCGCCGAGGCCGATGATGAGGTTGCTCTGGCTGTTTTTCACGAGCGCGCGGAGGCGCTCGACCTCCTGTTTCGTGCACTCGCCGCCGAAGGGTTCGAATACCACCGGGATGCCGGTGTCTTTAAAGCTGTCGGCGATGATGCCTTGCAGGTCGTGGAGCCGCCCCTGGCTGCAGAGGACGAATACGGAGCTGCCGAGGTTGGTGGCGTGTTTGCCGATGCGGGCGAGTTCGTTGTATCCTTGAATGTATTTACCGGGGGACGCGAATGCCTGAGCCATCTCATAAACCTCCCTGTGTGTTTGGTGAAGCGGTGGCTGACGGGAAACCGAAAATCCGGCAGCGCGGGGACGATACTTAGTTAGTTCGTCGTTGCTGGAAAAACCCCTGCCGGGAGGAGGCTCCTCCTGGCTGTACGTTTTGTTGCCAGCTAGTCAGTTTGGAGAGTATTTCCGACAATTGAGAAACTCACAAGTCCCCAAAATGACGAAAGAAATTTAGCCCCAAAAGTGGAGCGCTTTGCCTCCATTTCCGTGACATACAAAGCCTCCTGTCGTAGTTATCCTACAACAGGAGGCTTTTTTAAATTTACGAAATCAAGGCAAGCAGGACGAACATACCGCTTATAATCAGCCCGGATACGATTGTCCAGACTACGCAATACCCCATGATATCCCTGGCTGACAGTCCGGCTACGCCAAGCAACGGTAATGCCCAAAACGGCTGAATCTGGTTTGTCCATCCATCGCCCCAAGCAAATGCCATGATGGTCTGTGCCTTATCGGCGCCGATAGTTTGTGCGGCTGTCATTACAATCGGTCCCTGAACCGCCCATTGGCCGCCTCCTGACGGTATGAATATGTTTACCAGACCAGCCGAAAGGAAGGTGAATAACGGAAAAGTAGTGGGAGTGGAAATACTGACGAACCAATTCGCGATTATTGCGACCAGGCCTGACGAACCAATCATACCCATAATGCCCGAGTACAAGGGGAATTGTATGATAATCCCTCGGGCGGTCACGACGGCTTCCTTTAGGGCTGTCAAGTACGTCATCGGCGACTTGTGCAAAAAGATGCCGAGTGTAAGGAAAATCAAAATTACTATGTTAAGATTCAAGTCAAAGGTCTTCATCTTATTGAAGTTCATGATTAAATAAGTGAGTGGCAATAACCCTAGCAGGAAGTTTATTACCCACGATTGTTCCACACGCTCGGCTAACACCAATTTCTTAGTGTCCGTACCGATAGCCTGCGCTTTGGCAGACTCCTCATTCACTTGCCCGCTGTATTCGACGATTTCGTTGGTAGGAGGCTTCATTTTTAAATATACTATGACCAGGGCAACAAATATGATTATACTAAGAGTAATATTCCACCATGAATACAGCGTTTGGGTCACCGGAACCGTACCCATGATTTTTTCCATGAAGCTCCCACTTGTGGCCGAAACAAGCGGAATAGAGGAGGAAGGTCCGCGTATAATCTCGCCGCCGTAGGCAGCGGCTACGATCAACGGAAAATGTACACCCTTTACTTTTCGGCCGATTTCCTTTGCCAAAAAGGCACCGATGACCAAACCGAAGCCCCAGTTGAAATAACAAGAAATCATCGACACGGCGGCCGTCATTGCAAGTGCTTGCGGCGGTGATTTGGGAATGCTGGTGACTGAATTCATCACTCTTTTCGCCGCTGGAGTCAGGGCTAAAATATAGCCCGTTATCAGGACAAGCACCATCTGCATGCCGAAGACGAACAGTTTGGGGTATCCGTTACCCCAATAGGAAACCATCTGGAATGGAGTTTTGCCTGCAATAGCTATCCCCATGCCAAATACGACAAAAGTCAGAAGGATAGCCAAAACGTAGGCATCTGGTAGATACTGCTGAACTACCCGGAGACAAAACCGCGTAAAAGCCTGCATGAAATCCGCTCCTTTAATTTTTTTATCGATTTACCTTGAGTTGTATGTTCCTGCATACAACAAGCCATCAACGTGTCAGGGAATCATCTTCTTCAGTTCGCCGCTTACCTCAAAAGAAAATTCCGTTACGCTTTTTACGAAATCGACGTCGACTTCCGGGGCGATCGCTTTGAGAACGATTTTCCCATTCGCGAAGAAAAACATCGCAAGCTCCGTTACCACGACATCGACTTCGCCGTACCCGGTTACCGGCAGGGTGCATTTCTTCAGCAGCTTCGGTGCGCCCTTGCTGGTGTGCATCATGGCGATGATAACCTTTTTCGCTCCGACGACCAGGTCCATGGCCCCGCCCACGCCAAGCATCTTGCCGTTGGGAATAATCCAGTTGGCCACGTTGCCGTCCTGATCGACCTCGAACGCGCCGAGCACGGTCGCGTCGATGTGTCCGCCCCGGATCATGCCGAACGATGCGCTGCTGTCGAAGAACGAGCAGCCCGGGGTTTGCTTGACCGGTTGTCGGCCTGCGTTGATAAGCTGGGGATGAATCTCGTCGCCCGCCGCGATCGGCCCGACGCCGAGCATGCCATTTTCGGCTTGAATGAAGACGTTGTCATTGTTGATATAGTTTGCGACCTGCGTGGGGATGCCGACGCCGAGGTTCAGTACCGTGATATCCTTAACGTCGTCGAACAGGGCGGCGATATTTTTCGCTATCCTGCTGCCGGCGGTTTCCTTGTCTATCGTGATCATGTCATCTTGCCCCCTTTACGATGGCGTTGACGAAGATGTGAGGGGTAACGACGGCCTCGGGATCGAGTTCGCCGGCCGTCACTATCTCGCCGACCTGGGCGACCGTATACTGGGCCGCCGTCGCCATCGCCGGGTTGAAGTTCCTTGCCGATTTGCAGTACACCAGGTTGCCAAGCTCGTCCGCTTTCTCGGCCTTGATCAGGGCCACATCCGCGTAAAGCGCTTCTTCGAGCACGTATTGCCTGCCGTTGTACTCCCTTGTCTCCTTGCCTTCGCCGAGCTCCGTCCCGGCGGACGCCAGCGTAAAGTAGGCCGGAATACCGCAGCCCGCCGCCCTGATCGATTCCGCGAAGGACCCCTGGGGGATCAGGGTCACCTTGATTTTGCCCGCATTTCTTGCCGTGGCCACCTCCGGGTTCCAGTTGTAAAAATTGCCGATCAGCGCCTTGACCTGATTGTGGGTCAGCAGTTTGCCAAGGCCGATTCCCGGAGAACCCAAGTCATTGCTGATAATCGTCAGGTTCTTTTTACTGGTTGCGACCAGCGCGTCGATAAGATCGTCGGGGCAGCCGCGCAGCCCGAAGCCGCCGACCATAATTCTGTCACCATCCTTAACCTTTGCCATGGCTTGTTCGATGCTCATTATTTTGTTTACCCTAGCCACCGGTGCTGCCTCCCTTATTAAGACGATTAGTCCAAATTCTCGAAAGCCATTGCCATTCCCAGGCCGCCGGCTATACAGATCGTTGCCAGTCCGTACTTTTCCCGGCGCTTCTTCATTTCGTAGATAAGGGTCGTCGAAATCCTTGCCCCCGAGCAGCCGAGCGGGTGGCCCAGGGCGATGGCCCCGCCGTTGACGTTCAGTCTGTCCATGTCGATCTTCAGTTCCTGCGCGCAGGCGACCGCCTGGGCGGCAAACGCCTCATTTATCTCTACCAAGCCGAAGTCTTCGATTTTCATATTTAGTTTCGCCAATAGCTTCCTTGTTGCGGCCACCGGTCCGATGCCCATGATCCTTGGGTCTACACCTGCCGCCGCACCGCCGATAACTCTGGCCAGCGGTCTAATTCCCAGCGCGACGGCTTTCTCCTTCGCCATGATGATCAGTGCGGCGGCTCCGTCGTTTCGGCCCGACGCATTGCCGGCCGTCACCGTGCCGTCAGCGAAAATCGGTTTCAATTTAGCCAACTTCTCTATATCGGTCGTCCGTTTGGGATATTCGTCGACGGCGAAAACGACCGGCTCGCCTTTTTTCTGCGGCAGGACGACCGGAACGATCTCATCGGCAAACCGGTTGCCGTCGATCGCCGCGACGGCCTTAAGCTGGCTGGCAAGCGCGAATTCATCCTGTTCTTCCCGCAATACGCCGAACTGTTTTGCCACCGTGTCTGCCGTCTGTATCATGTTGAAAGTGCCGTAGATGTCTTTAGGCTGCGATTTCGGCTGACTCTCGACATTGGGATCGACAAACACGCCGTTGCCATTGCCGACGCCGAAGCGGGCGTTTCTGATGTAGAACGGGGCGGTACTCATGCTTTCGACGCCGCCGGCCAATACGATATCGGAATAATCGCACTGGATCTGCTGCATAGCACTCAGCATCGCCTGCATGCCGGACGCGCACTGCCGGTGGACGGTATAAGCCGGCACTTCTTCGGGCATCCTCGCCATCAGCGCCGCGACCCTGGCGATGTTCGGGGCGTCAGTTGTCTGTTTGGCCTGCCCGATGATGATCTCGTCGATCAGCGCCTTATCGAGGGCAATTCTATTGACGGCGCCGTCGATTACCGTTTTCACCAGTTCTTCCGGCTGGACGTTTTTCAGCGTCCCGCCGATCGAGCCTATTGGCGTTCTTACGGCGGCAACGATTACTGCTTCTCTCATTCTCAAAGTCTCCTTCCGAGTATGCTACTCCTTAAGAATTGGCGGAAATGAAAAAGAAGCCTTCGTCGAAGGCTTCAGATAATTGTCGGTACTTTTATAGCTTTCGATAGTCACTGCATGTTTTTCGCTTAATATTGAGTAAACTGACAAATCCGACCGCCTATTTATTGTAGCAATATACAAGATAGGCCGTCGTTATCGTATATCTGCCCCTGGCAGTGAAAAAGTCGTGCCCGGTGATGCTTCTGATTTTATTGAGACGGTACCTGACCGTGTTCGCATGGACATATAACACCGCCGCCGCATGCTCGATGTCGTCGGCGAACATCATCGCTTCGATCGTCGGCAATATCTGCGTATTATACCGTTTGTCCTGATCAACCAAGGGATTGATGATATTAGTCAGCAAATAATCTTGTTCGGGCGTGCCGACGGCAAGCAACAGCAGGACTCGCGCCAGGAAATTGCTGTAATACAGTACACCGCTATGGCCAAAGGCATGCCCCACCTTAACCGTACTCTTGGCGATTTTGTAACTTGAGTGAATGTCCTTGGCGTCGCCGACCGCGGGACCGATGCCGATGATGACGGGAGAATCGTCGGCCAGCGCGTCTTGGCAGATTTCCTTCACCCAGTGCGGCGGGTTGGCGTCGTCCGCACGCTCATTGGCTCCGATAATTACCGTTTCGTTGCTCTTGACGACGGCCAGCGCACCCTCGCCGAGCAAATCCTTGATTTTATTGCTATAGCCCCTGATCTGATTAGCCGTCGGCGACAGTCTCGCCTCGTCTTTTTCCTGCACGATGACGACGCGGTAAAGCTTCTGATGCTTCAGTCCGTATAGGGCCAGCCGTTCCCGCAGTTCCTCCTCGCTCAGATTGCGTTTGTAAAGCAAATCGTCGAGTAAAGAGGTCAACATCTTCTGCTCGGTTTCCAGTTGGTCGAAAAGCTTGATCGTCAGAAAGGTCGTCAGCTGCCCGGCCATTAGCATATGCTTTTCGTTCAGGCGGTCGGTGTTGGCCACGACCAAATATCCCAGCGCCTGCCCTCGCGTCACGCAGGGAAAGATATGCAGCCCTTCACAGCTGACCGGATGCAGGAGTTCCCCGTGCTGCAACAGTTTCTTCTCGAGATTTCCTCTCACGACCTGCGCCGCATTGCCCAGAAACGAGTTCTGATAACTGCCGAGCAGCTTCAAGTCGGACTGAAAGCAATACACATTGCTACCCGTGCGCCTGCCGAGACCACGGATATACTCGTCAAAACCGCCGGTCATCAGCGCGACCTTGGTCAACTCCTTGTAATATGCGTCGACCTCAAGAAGGATATTGGTCTGATAATTATTCAGTTCCGCCGTAATCAATTGAATGATTTCACGAAATTTGGTCTCGCGCTTGATCGCAAACAACGGGACCTGATATTTTTTGGCGATATCGATAAGTTCCGGCGGCACGGTTTCCAGAAACCGTTCGACCTTCACCCCCAGGGCGGCGATGCCGCGCTGGGCCAGTTCGGTATAATTTTGGACTTGCTGATCCTTACACGTCTTGAATGTCAATAGTGTTGTCAGGACAAACTCCCCGCCGCTTACCCATTCAAAAAAATCCGGCGTCTCGCTGACCGTTATATAGGTAATCACTTTATCTATGCCGGCATGCCCGGCAATGAGCGTCGCCACTTCCGAAAAAGCTTCGATATTCATGATACTTTTCACGGTTACAGCCATGCGTATTCCCCCGTCGCTTTAAAGCTTCCTCGCAGAAAAAAACGGCACCAAGCCAAGGTATGCTGGTGCCATTACGTTTCGTCAAAAGCGACAACCTGGCGATCATAGCCACTGTCCCTAGACCCATGGTTTCGCGCTCATTTTTTCGAGATTTGCCAATATATGATTACATAATTGATTATATTATGAAATCCGGTTTTTGCCAATATGAAAATTGACCCGCCCGCAATGCACAGACCAGATACGAGTACTTTTTACAGGATTTTAGATATACGGTGCTGAATAATGAATAAAACTGACAGGTTGAAAAAGAGGAAGTACTAATTTCTTTAGTACTTCCGAATAAAATCGATCGTTTGATTATAAAACAAAAATAATAATAATTAAAGATAATCATTTAAAACGCAAGTTGAAATTTAAGAACACAACCCAGAGTGGGAAAATTCATGCTCTTTCCGGTCGTTACATTCGGCCCGTTTGGCGTCGTTGAACTGGTCGACGGTGCTGAGGTAGCCGGTTATGCGGCGGACGCGGCGGATGGGTGATTTTTCGTGGCCGCGGATGATGATGCTTTCGCCGTCGAGAGACAGTTCGACCGCGCCGAGGGTTTTGTCGCGCTGCTGCCACAGCCTGATTTCGTCGTGGACGAGGGCGACGATCTCCTCGTTGTTCAAGGCCGGGTCAGCGTTTACTCTTACTCCGTTTACCAACATGTAAAGCCCTCCTTTTTTTGATTATTATAGCAAATAATAATAATTAATACTAGCGGATAACAAATGTTATTTTCCTGCTCATAATCGGGGGCGATTTCCTTTACAATATATATCGAAAGGAAAGGGCAGAAACATTATGATTCGAGAGCGGCGGAGCAAAGAAAAATTGATGCAATATTACCGGCGGTTCGTCGAGCATGGGACGCTCGACGCCAATGTTCATCCGTGGGTGGCCGAGTCGTGGCAGCGGAGCCGGGCCTGGGGCATCCCGCGCGATTCGCTGCGCCCGCCGGTGAAGCTGGCGAAGGCCGAGCTTGAGGAGCGCCGGGCTAAGCACCGCGCCGCTCTGGATTTTTTGGAGGGGCTGTATCAGGAGGTGCGGGGGCACTTCAATATGTACAACCTCAGTTTGTTGCTTCTTGACAGCGAGGGCTACGCGCTGAAGAATTATGCGCTGCCTTTTTTCCAGAAGTCGCCGGGCGAGGTGGAAGGGGCGAGGCTGACCGAGGAGGATATCGGCACGTCGAGCATCGCGATCGCGTATGAGCATAAGACGCCTTTCCTCGTTTTCGGTCCGGAGATGTGGATCGAGGACGGCCAGGCGGGGGACGCCGGGTCGGCGCCGATTTTCCTGGATGGCAAACTGCAGTATATCCTGACGCTGGTTTCGACCCAGCAGGCCGATCTACCCTCAGGGGCACTGGAGGCGCTGCTGCTGACGATCAAGTATGTGATGGAGCATAATTTGGCGATGGTGGCCCGTCTGGAGGCGAAACACGTCATTCTGGACGCGGTGCCGCTGGCGGTTTACCATATCCTGCCCGGCGGCCGGGTGGCGTACGCCAACAGGCTGGGCCAAAGCCGGCTTTCGCCCCAGGGGGACGGCGACGCGGCGGACCAGCTGCCCGACCTGGAGGAGGTTGTGCTCAATTACCGGCACACGCCGCTGGCCAAGGGGCTGTTGGGTATCCCGTCCTATAACAAGGAAGTGGTGTGGATCACGCCGCGCAAGACATACGAGGATATCACGACGGTGCTGCCGCTTTACCGTGACGACGAGGTGAGCGGCATCGCGGCGATATCGCAGTCGATCGAGGATCTGAAGGTGCTGGAGGCTCACGCGATAAGCTATGCGGCCCGCTACAGCCTGGCCAGCCTCACGGGCGAGTCGCCGGCGTTCCGGACGATGATCGAGAGGGCCGGCCGGGCGGCCCGCGGCGACCACCACCTGCTGCTGCAGGGCGAGTCGGGGACGGGCAAGCAGCGTCTGGCCCACGGCATCCACCAGGCGGGGCCGCGGGCTGCCGGCCCGCTGATAACGATGAGGTGCGGCGATATCCCCGCCGATGTTTTGGCAAGCGAACTGTTCGGGACGGAAGGCAGCGGGGCGGGGCGCAGCCCCGGCAAGCTGGAACTGGCCAACGGCGGCACGTTGTTTATCGACGAGATCGAGAAGCTGCCGCTGCCGCTGGCGGAAAAGCTGGCGGCCGTGCTCGCCGCCGGGCGGCTGCCGCAGCGGCCGGATCAGTCGCTGGACGTGAGGGTTATCGCCGCCTGCGACGGCGATCTTCGGCGCCTGGCGGAGAAAGGGCGGTTCCCGCTCGGCCTGTACGAGGCTGTGGCGAAGCCGGTTATCCGCGTGCCGGCGCTCAGGGCCCGCCGCGACGATATCCCGTTGCTGGCGGATCATATCATCCAGGAGCTGGCCGAGCAGCACGGGATGGGCGCCAAGGAAATAGCGCCACAGGCGGTGGCGCTTCTCAAGGGCTACGATTGGCCGGGGAATATCAAGCAGCTGCAGGCGGTCGTCGAGCAGGCTTTCTTCCGGACCCAGGGCAGCGTGATTACGGCCCAGGCGGTTCATTTGCCGGGAGAGACCGGCCCGAGCGAGGCGTGGAAGGAGGACCGCGAGGCTTTCGTGGCGGCGTGGCAGGCGGCCCGCGGCAACGTCAGCCGCTTGGCGGGGATGTTGAATGTGAGCCGGGTGACGCTGTACAGGTATATCAAGAAGTACGGGTTGGCGAAGGAATAGTATCCAGACCGTTGATAACCCCCTATCTGCAGCGCACCCGCAAGGGGTAGGCCGCCCCTCTAACCGCTGAAGCGCTAAGAGGGGCGCACTTGCTCCTTGGCGTCTTGCATCTAGGGGTTCTGAACGGCCTGGCGTTATTGAGCTTATTTATTTTGCTTATAGTAAAAGATCAGTTTTCGGGCAATCTGGGGAAGGTAAGCGTGAAGGTGGTTCCTTTCCCCACCTCGCTGCGGACGGTTATCTCGCCGCGGTGGTCGCCGACGATGCGCCGGCAGATCGCGAGACCCAGGCCTGTGCCGCTCTCTTTGGTGGTGTAGAAGGGCTTGAAGATTTCCGCCAGGGCGGAGTCGGCGATGCCCTGGCCGGTGTCGGCGAGGTCGATGCGCACGGCGGGGCCGTCGCCACGGGCGGTGATGGCGAGGGTGCCGCCGTCAGGCATGGCCTGAAAGGCGTTACGGGCGAGGTTTATCAGCACTTCTTTGATTCTGTCGCGGTTGCCGTGGATCAGGAGCGGTTCGTCGGGCAGGTTGACCGCGACGGTTATGTGGGAGAGGATCGCTTCGCCGTATATCAGGCTTTGTATGTCGCGGACGAGCCGGCCGATGTCGAGGGCGGCGAAGCTGGCGTTCCGCGATTTGGCGAGGGTGAGGAAGTCGGAGAGGACCCCGTTGATGTGGCCGATTTCGTCGGCGATGAGGGTGCAGTAGTCCGCCGTGGTCTGATCGGCCTGCCGGACGGCGCGGGCCCGTATGAGTTGGATGAAGCCGCTGATCGACGTTAGCGGGTTGCGGATTTCGTGGATGGCGCCGGCGGCGATCTCGCCGATGCCGGCGAGGCTCTCGAGCTGACCGATGCGGTGAGAGGGCTCGCATATGTCCGGGGTTTCCCGGATGACAACGAGGGTTCCGTCCGCGTCGCCGCCCCCGGGCAGCGGGGCGGCGTCGACAAGGATGGCGCCCGGGTGCCCGGGGGCGGCGAGGGTGGCTTCTTTGCCCGTGAAGGCGCCGCCGTCCCGGAGGAGCGGGCCGAGCCAGGCAAGGCCGGCGTCGGACAACCGGCGGCCTGAGGCGGCCTGCCGGGGCAGGGCGAGCAGTTTTTCGGCGCGGTTATTGATGAGGGCGACGCGGTGGTCGGCATCGAGGACCACGGCGGCGGACGGGATGGCGTCGAGGGCGACCTGGAGGGAGGCCGGGAATTCCACCTGGATCTCTCCTTTCACCATTATGCGGCATATGGGTATATTCTCTATTTATTTTCCAATTCCTGTCAATTAAATGACATAAAAGGAAAAAATTTACTGTTTTTTACGTTCGACGATTTTTAGTACTGGCGGGCAGCTACGCCCGCGAATACAGGCAGACGGAGGATTGGTCGTGCGTTTACGGAGAAAGCCGGGAGTTACGGAAGCGCTGAAGGAGTTCGCGGGGCTCGTGGTCGCGCCGCGGCCGGGCGGCGGGTGGTACGGGGAGTTCGGCCGGCCGGCCCCGCTGCATGTGGAGCTGGGGGTCGGCAAGGGGACATTTATCAGCGAACTGGCGGCCAGGCAGCCGGAGATAAATTTTGTCGGCATCGAGGCCCAGCCCGAGGTGCTGTTTCAGGCGGCGAAGCGGGTGACCGCCGGCGCTGTGGCGAATGTCCGCCTGCTGCATTTCGACGCCGGCGGGATTACCGATATTTTTTCGCCCGCTGAGGTGAGGCGCCTGTATATCAATTTTTGCGATCCGTGGCCGAAAAAACGCCACGCCAAGCGCCGCCTGACCTGCGGGCGGTTTCTGGCGAAGTACCGGGTCATTATGGCGCCCGGGGGCGAGCTGTTTTTCAAGACCGACAACGCCGCGCTGTTCGCGTTCTCTTTGGAGGAGTTCGCGGATGCGGGCCTGGAGGTGAGGAACGTGATGACCGCCCTGCCCGCCGGCGAGCAGGGCGATATCATGACCGAGTACGAGATGAGGTTCAGGTCGCTGGGGGTAAAGATCAACCGCTGCGAGGTGGTTTTTCCATAATTATGTAAACTTAACAAAATCGCCGGCCGTGGCATACAATGTAGTAGCGAAATAACTGGCAATGGGGAGGGTTACTATGCCACGGCCGAAGGTTGTGAATGACAAACGCCAGCCGGTGCCGCCGCTGAACCTTGAGGAGATGAAGTTCTGGCTGCGGATAATGGAAGAGCATGCCCAGTTCATTAAGGCGGGCCTGCCTTGCGATAGCGTCGTCCTCATCGGGGAGGCGGATAATTTCCAGCAGGAGTTCTGCGAGCTGCGTGCCCGCGCCGAGCGGGTGCAGAGCCAGCGGCAGTTCGCCGAGCTTGTCGATGATACGCAGACGGTCGTCGGCGATTTTTACCGTTACAAGCGCGGTCTGCTGCAGATGGTGCTGACATGCCAACTGGCGGGATATAACTTCGCTCTTTTTCTCGATCATGTTTCCAGGGAGGCGGAGTACTTTCTGCTGCTGCTGGCGACGCTGGGGACCGGCCAGACGCTCTACCAATCGGCGGGCGCGCGGGAGGTGGCGTTTTGGCTGCGGCTGATGGCCGACCACAGCGCGTTTATCGTCCACCGCCTCGATCCTTCGGAACGGACGATGGTGGAGACGGCGGAGGAGTTCGAATGCGAGTTCGATGGGCTTTACCTGCAGGGGCGCGATTTCGTGAGCATGCTGCGGGGGGCGACGGACGAGGTGCCTTCGTTCAGGCGTTTCCTGAAGGATGTCCGGGTGTCGACGATCAGGCTGCGGGATTTCAAGCGGGCAGCCGAGACGCTGATCGCGGAGTGCCGGCTGGTGGGCCTGATTCCGGCGCTGCTGGCCGATCATGTGCGGCGGGAGGCGGAGCACTTCCTGCTGGTGCTGGCTATTCTGGAGAAGGGCACTTTCGTCCCCTATGACGAGGACGGCGAGCTTGAGTTCGCGGTTCTGGATGAAACCGCGGTGATGGCGGTCGATACCTGTGGGACGGTCGCGGTGGCCGCCGAGGAGCTTGCCCAAAGTCCGGCGATGATCTATTACGACGATGACGAGGAGGACGACGATCGCGAACCCGAGCCGCCGCCCCCGCCGCCGTCAGAACCGCCGGCGACGCCGGCCAAGTACAAGTGGAGCGGCAAGTGGCCCCGGCCGCTGGGGTCGCAGGAGTAAATGAGAATTGGATTGTTGAGAGAGTCCCAGATGCGCAGCGCCGCAGAAGGGGCTTTATCGACAAACTGAGAACCCCTGGAAGGGGTTCTTTTTATTGCCGTTGAATTGCGGACTTATGACGCGTGACAGCGCGCATGTCCGTCCGGAGCGCGGGCATAATGTAGCAGTATCGTGGCGGCTTTCGGACCGCCGATTTTTAGGATGAGGAGCGAGGAAAACGGCTATGACGGGTAACGCTTTTTTGTTCGCCGTGGCGGCGATGCTGCTGTGGGGGGTGGCGTCGGTCTTCGGCAAGCTGGCGCTGGGTACGGTGGAGCCGGTGGCGGCGCTGGCGATCAGGAGCGCTTTCGTCGCGGCGGTGATGATGGCGTTCGTAGGGCTGACAGGCGGTTGGACTGCGGTGGCCGGCGCCTCGGCGCGCGATGTCGCCCTGATCGCCTTGGAGGGGTTGTTTGCCGGCCTTTTGGGCGGGCTGGCCTATTTTTATGCTTTGAAATACGGGGAGACGGGCCGGGTGGTGCCGACGGTGGCGGCGTACCCGCTGGTGACGCTGGTGCTCGCCCTGGCGCTCATGGGGGAGAAGCTGACGGTGGGCAAGGGGCTGGGTGCGATACTGATCGCCGCCGGGGTGGCGTTAGTCAATTATCGCTAACGGCCGGAGGAGTTCGCGCCGGCTGGCGGTGAAGGCCAACGGCCTGCGGTTGACGAGGTCGATGAGGCAGAGGTCGGCGTTGGCGTTGCTGGAGGCGACGGCGAATCGGCCGTCGGCGGTTAGGGACAGCCGGGAGACGGAGCGCCCGAGGAAGATGGTGCCGGTCGCTGCGCCGGCGGCGAGGTCGACGACGGCGACGGAGGCGCTGTCTTCACAGGCCACGTAGGCGGTCTTGCCGTCGGCTGTGGCGGCGTGGGCGGGGTAGACGGGGTGGACGGCGGCGCAACGGGAGCACTGGATGGTGATGACGATGGGGTCGCCTCCGTCAGGCGGGAAGATGATGAGGCCTTCGCCGCTGGCGGGACTGGCGGTGAAGGTGGCGAGCAGAAGGCCGGACGCGGCGGAGAGGCTGGTGGGGACGACGCCGAGACGGCAGGTGCGGAGAAGGGTCCCGGCGGGTGAGTAGACGGCTGCCAGACCGCCGCCGTCGGCTTCCCATACGCCGTGGATTTCGTCTCCGGCCACGGCGAGACCGGCACAGGCGGCGGCGTCAGGCGGTTTATCCCAGACCGAGCAGACCGCGGTGGCGAGGTCGAGGGCGTGCAGGACGCCGGCCGGGTCGGCCAGGTAGGCGGTGAGTTCGTCGGCGGCGAACGAAATCTGGACGGGGTGGGGCAGGGGGAAAGGCAAGGCGGGATGGTCCGCCGACCTTGCCGTGAGGTCGATTTTGCAGAGCGCGCCGGTACCGTTGTCGCCGGCGAGGGTGACGAAGGCGTGGCCGGGGCGGGGGCCGGCTATCATGTCGATGGCCGCGTAGCCTTGCGGCAGGGGGAATTCGGCGAGGATTTCGCCGCTGGGGCCGTCGGCGAGCAGGAGGGCATGGCCGGCGGCGTCGAGGAGGAGGAGGGTGAAGGGGGTGACGGCTGTGACAGGCATGTATGTATCACCTCCGGAAATCGGTAGTATATATTATTCGGGCCGGAGCAAAAAGCGATATTGGGCGGGTCGGCGGTTTCTGGTATAATGGGGACGAGGTGTTTTCCCGGCGGAAGGAGGATGCGATGTGCGCAGGGTGCCTGTTCCGTGGGCCAGCCCCGGCGAGGCGGTTTTTTATATCGTGCTGATGCTGTTCGCCATCGGCACGATTAATGTGTTCAGCGCAAGCTTCGTCCTGTCCGGGCAGCTTTTGAACGATAGCTATTTTTTCCTGAAAAGGCATGTTATCGCCTTTTTGGTCGGGATGATCGGCCTGGTGGTCGCCGCGCGCCTCAATTACCGCCGGTTGATGAAGTATCTGCCGCTGATCGTCCTGGCGATGCTGGCGCTGCTGGTGGCGGTGCATTTCGGCGGCATTGATGCGAACGGCGCGAGGCGGTGGCTGAAGCTGGGGGTCAAGTTCCAGCCGTCGGAGTTCGCCAAGCTGGCTGCGATATTGATGGCGGCCGCTTATATCGGACCGCGCCTGGATAAGGGCCGGCCGGTGACGGTTTTTTCCTGGCCAGTGATTGTTACGGGCTTAATGGGTTTTCTTGTTCTCCGCCAGCCGGATATGGGCACGGCGGTGGTTATCGTCGGCCTGTGCCTGATTCTTTATCTGCCGAGCGGCATTCCGAAACGGCAGGTGTACGGCCTGATGTTCTGCGGCGCGATGGGGACGGTGTATCTTGTTTACGCGGCCGCGTACCGGGCCGAGCGCATCCTGGCCTGGCTCGATCCCTGGTCTTACGCGCAGACGAGCGGCTATCAGACCGTCCAGGCGCTTCTGGCGATCGGGTCGGGCAGCCTTTTCGGCACCGGCCTGGGGATGGGGGCGAGCAAGTTTCATTATTTGCCCGAGGCTCACACCGACTTCGCGTTCGCGGTGCTGTGCCAGGAGATGGGCTTTGCCGGCGCTTTCCTGGTGCTGCTATTGTTTGCGTTGCTGGCCTGGTACGGCATCAAGATCACGTTGCAGGCCCGCGACGGCTTCGGGATGATGGTGGCCGCCGGGGCGACCTTTCTCGTCGTCGGCCAGGCGGTGGGCAATATCGCGATGGTGTCCGGCCTGCTGCCGGTGACGGGGATTCCGTTGCCGTTCATCAGCTTCGGCGGCACGTCGCTGGTGGTTAATCTGCTGGCGACCGGCCTGCTGATAAGCGTCGGCCGCCTGGGCGGGAAGGGTGCCGCGCCGGCCGACAGCGGCGGGGAGAAGGAGAGCACCCGCCTGAAGCTGGTTAACCGCCGGCTGGGAAGGAAATGAATAGGGAAGTGTTTAGCCTCCTTGCCATGGTGGCATAATGCTACTGCAAGGGGGGCTTTTTATGCTGTGGCTTATCCGTTTGGGGGCTTATGCCCTGAGCGGCGCTGTGATCTGGAGTTTATTGCAGGACGGGGCGGGGCCGGCCGGGTATTTTCCCGGCGGACGGCACCTGGCGCTCGATCCCGACAACGGTATGGTTTTCGGGGTGTGCGCGGGCCTCGGCAAGTATACGGGATTTGACACGACGTTTATCCGCCTGGGGTGGGCGCTGGCCTGTTTTTACCGGGGCGTGGGCGTCGCGCTGTATCTGCTGGCGTTTTTGCTGATGCCGATGAATTAGCATGTAAAGGATCAACGCCGCAGATGGGGCTTTAGCGGCAACCTGGGCTGACCATAACGGGTCGGCTTTATTTTTTTCGGCCCTTTGTGACGTTGCCAGTCAGATTCACATAAAATGTAGTAGGTCTATGAATAAGGAGGTAGATTCGCTTGGATGAACAGACCAGGCCCAAGTGGTACGAGGATGCGATGATGGCGAACCCGCCGGCGATGAAGAAGGACAAGATGATGCATATGAAGGAGTGCATGGAAGGCGATATGGAGGAAGTTATGGACTGCGGTATGGATGGGATGCATAAGATGCCGATGGCTGACGAGCACCCTATGCCGATGAACATGCTACTGGCGCATGCTTATGTTCCCTGGCAGTGCTACGACAAGGCGTTTTCGCCATGCGAGGCGCTGATGCGGGGCACGCTGTTCCCCGAACTTTGGGGTGTGTATCCTATCCCTGAATAAGGCGACGGAGGTGAAAGATTCGTGGATTGCGCAAAACAGGCCGCTATGCTGAAGAGGCTCCAGGAGATGGAGTTCGTGGCTGTGGAGCTGAACCTGTACCTGGACACCCACCCGTGCGACGAGGAGGCCATCAACGACTATAACTGCGCGGTGGAGGTCCTCAAGCAGATGAAGAAGGATTACGAGGCCGAGTTCGGTCCGCTGTTCAATTTCGGCTGGGGCGGCTTCTCGAAGCGCCCGTGGCAATGGGCCGAGGGCCCCTGGCCCTGGGAAATTTAAATTTGTTTAAGGGAGAATGACGAGATGTGGATATATGAAAAGAAGCTGGAGCATCCTGTGCGGGTTAGCCGTCCGGAT
>JALHDI010000236.1 GCA_022839045.1 Sporomusaceae bacterium | reverse complement strand
CGGCCCTTCGGCACGGCGCCGTCCGCCGCCTGCTGCTCGCGCCAGAAGCGCAGCGCCCATTCGGCCTCGTCGAGCAGGTCGGGGATCCCGTTGCCGCTTTCGGGGATGTTCAGATCGCCGTCCTTGAAGGCGGCCGGCTGCATGTCGAAGGCGTCGAGATTCTCCGCCGTGGCGCGCAGGTGGTAGGTGAAGCAGTCGAAGTCGGCCGCGTCGTGATAGCCGCCGCGGTACTCGCGCTTGGCCTCGCCCGTCTCGGGCCAGTACGAGGCGTCATCGGCCATCTTGCCGGACTCGTAGACCCAGAGATGGCAGGCCGGCTTTTCAAATGTCGTGTAGGGCTTTTCCAACGGGAAGCCGCATCGCTGGTGGTAGAAGGCGCGCTGGGTGTGGACATAGAGGTCGCGGATGGGGCGGCCGCCGACGGCGAACGCGACCGAGCGCCCGAGACCGGGGATGCGGATGTGGTAACGACCCGTCTTCAGCGCGGCCAGATCCATCTCGCGGACGCGCTCGCCGGTGTTGCCGGCGGGGTCGGGCCGGTCGGCGAGGGCGCCGGTGTGGACGATTCGTCCGGTCGCCTCGTCCACCACCTCGAAGCGGTCGAGCGCGCTGTAGTCGACGGCGCCCAGGTCTCCGGCCCACCAGCCCAGATAGGCGTAGCGTTTTTTGGCCAATGGGCTGTAGGCGACCTGGTTGACCTTGATCGCCGGGGTGGCGGTCTCCGTGTCACGGTAGGCGAGGGGGAGGGTGTCGCGCATCGCCGGGTCGATGCCCTCCACGCGCACGGTGTAGGTGGCGCCGGATTTCAGCGGTCGGGGGAGTTGGAGGTAGAACGTGTGCCAGTAGATGGAATTCTGCTTGTACTGGCCGATGTCGCCATTCCAGAATTCGTAGCTGTCGCGGCCTACGTTGACGGGCTGCATGCCTTTCCCGTAGGCGGGGTCGTCGGTCGAGGCGATCTGAAACGTTTCGGGCTTTTGGACGGCGGCGTCAGCGGCGGGATTGGGCCCGGCGACCGTGCGGGTGAGCGCGGGGTCGACCGTGACGGCGAGCAGGTCGGCGCGGATGACTTCGACGGCTCGGACGCCCTCGACGTGGCCGTCGGCGACGGCGGCGTCGTAGATCGCCGCACGTTCGGCGGCGTGTTTCTTCTCGAACCATCCGGCCGGAGCCTGGGGCGGGGATGTCCAGACGTTGCTTTTGATGCGCGACTCGTCGGCGTGCGGGTCGTCGTCCGTGATCGTCACGGCCCAGATGACGGGGCCGCCGCGGTCGAGCGAGGCGAACGTGATGCCGGCGATGGGGGCGTCCGGGTGCGGGTTCTTCCACTGCGTCGCCCACAGGCCGACGAGGCTGCGCCATTTCATCGTGTAGACGTTGCGGCCCATGTGGACGGGCCAGGCGTCGCGTCCGCTGTTGTCCCACCACTGCCGGCACCACCAGTCGCGCAGATGGACGCCTTTTTTCATGGGGGCTTCCACGGACTGGCCGTCGGCGTAGTGGATCGTGTAGGTGGCGACGACGTCGCCTTCCTTCGCCTGCGAGCCTCCGATGTTGTGGTGGACGAAGACGACATGTGCGCCGCGGACGTCCGGGACGCCGACTCGGGCTGACTTCGGACGGTTCGTCTGGTGTGCGCCCACGCGGAGCATGAGAGCCGCCGGCTTCAACCCGTCAGGCCCGGGGTCGAGCAAAGCGAACTCGAATCCATTGCGCGTCGTCTCTCCCACCGGCAGGGCGGGATGGAGATACATGTCGTTAATTCCCTCGTCAGTCCATCCGCCGACTCCATTCCCGGCAATCCCGTCGTCCTCCCGTGAGATGTTCGCGACGGGGGACAGATCGACATGGAACGTGGCGGCGGTGACTGACTGGAGTAGCTGAAGAACCAGCAGGTGGGCGAGGCAGCGGAGTGGGGAAGAGGTTCTGTTCATGGAGACCCTTCATCTTGGGGTGGTGAGAGCGTTCTTGCCTGCCGAATGAAACACAGCAGGCTGGATTTCAACCTCCTAACCCCTACCACAGAAGGCTAATAACAGTCAAGTAAAAACTGTTGACAAAAATCATCATGCTGTACTAGCATTTCAAGCCAATGGATTCAT
>JALHDI010000090.1 GCA_022839045.1 Sporomusaceae bacterium | reverse complement strand
CAGTGCTTGGCAGGAACATCAACGAAGGGGTTGGCCGGAGCGGCCAGCGCGGTGCCGGCGATGCCGAGCACGAAAACGAGCGCGAGAAGAGTAACGAGAGTTTTCTTCATTTGTTTTCCTCCTTAGGTTTTTTGTGTATTGATGAGCCCTAAGGATGGGAAACTTGAGTATCCTTGTTGCCTCAATATTCCCTTGTCAGAGAGCTCATATCCCACGCCTACTTCAAAAACCGCTCCCGGGAACCTAAGGTACACCTCCTTTCTTCCCCGTCGGCTCTCTTCGGCGAAAGGACCATATGGATGATTGGCCCATAGTATGTGCCAATCGCTGGGTAGCTATGCATGATATTCTATATCAAGCACAATATTCCTGCTGAGTTAACGGAAATTGAAGAAATTTATTTGGCCCAATTGTTAAAAATCACCGGTGGAAGTACCTTTCGGCGATGATGACGGCTACATAATCGTCCACCGGCACCGGCGGCACCCTCAAGGTCACCGGCACCAGCCTAGCCAGGCCCCGCGGCGGATTGTCCCGCCAGTAGCGGGCGCGGGCCTCGTCGGTGGAGCGGTGTTCGTCGACCAGCCTGACGGTAAGCTCGCGGCCGCCGGGACGGAGCGCGGCCAGCGCGGCCATGGCGTCCTTGCGCCCGGTGCGGTCGCCGAGGACGACGGTGCCGATAGCGTGCCGCTCGGCGAGCTCGGCGACGACCGCGGCCATCCGCTCCGCCGGCACGACGCTTTTCCAGCACACGCCGGCCGTCCGGCCGACTACGGCGACGCCGCACTTGTCGCGGCCGGGGTCGACGGCGATGACGGCATCGGTCATGGTACAACCTCCTATGCTTGTATTTTATTTCTCGCTGAGTAAGTTTATTCCTGCTCGAAGATTTCTTAAAAAGTAATGGTAAAAGACAAAAGGCCGTTCAGAAGCCCTGCAGGCAAGGCGCACCGGAGGCTGGCCCGCGCCGGCGTACTTGGTTGCGTACGTCAAGCGGGCCAGCCGAGGAGCAAGTGCGCCCCTCTTAGCGCTTTAGCGGTTAGAGGGGCGGCCTACTCCTTGCGGGTACGCAGCATGCGGGGCTTATCAACGGCCGAGAATACAAAGAAGGAGCAGGGGTTATACCCCTGCTCCTTAGACTAGTCAGGACCGGTTCAATTAGAATTTGACGTTGACGGTGGCGCGGACGTTCTTGCCGGCGTCCTTGATGTCCTGGTAGAGAATGTTGAGGTTGGTGTTCTTGGCGAGGTCGGCGTTGTATTCGTATTCCATGCCGGTAGCCTTGCCGGTGGCGTTGGCCACGCTGCGGAAGTCGTTCAGGATACCGCCGGTCGATTTGAGGTTGAGGGCCGATTCGAACGGTACGGCGTTGGCCTCAACGCTCTTGTAAGCGGCGCTCAGGCCGGTTTTGCCAAGGGTAGCCTTGATCTGGTAAGCCTGGGCATCGGCGGATTCGTTCTTGGCGTATTCGCCGGCCAGTTTGAAGCCGGGGAAGAGGTTGAAGCTGGTGCCAGCGGCGTAGTAGTCGGTTTCGTCCTGGTTCAGGTAAGATACGGAGAACGGAACGGTGGCGAGGTCGAAGGCGTACTGGCCGCCGTAGGTTTTTACCTGAGCAGTGCCGTTGTCTTCCTTGCCGCCGAAGGCCATGAAACCGCCTTCGCGCACGCTCACGCCGTTGAGGATGGCGGTCGAGCCGGCGCCTGCCAGCATGCCCTGGCCGAGGTCGTAGTCCTGGCGGCCGATCTTGGTGTTCAGGCCGAGCAGCTTGGTGCTGACATAAGCGTTGTCGATCGAGGCGCTGGCGTTGCCGGCGCCGAAGGAAGCCGAACCGCTGGTGATGCGGGCGTGAAGGCTGGTGGTGTCGTTGACCTTGGCGGTGGCGCCGAGGCGGACACGGTATTCGGTAGAGTCTTTGTCAGTGCTGTTGTCGGCGTTGTAGTAACGTACACGGGCGTCACCGGAGAATTTGACCATGTTGTCGACCTGGTTCTGCAGGCCTTCGACTTTTACGCCGAGGTTGTTGAGCTCGACGGCGTATTCCTTGGCCAGCTTGTCGACGATGGCTTTCTGGTCGGAGTTGAGGTTCTTGTTCATGGCTTTGGCCACGATCTGAGCCATTTCGTAACGGGTGATGGTCTTGTCGCCGCGGAAGGTGCCGTCGTCGTAACCGTCGACGATGCCGGCCTGGGCGAGCTTGTTCACCGCGTCATAGGCCCAATGCTTGGCGGGAACGTCGGTGAAAGGATTGGCGAAAGCAGGAGCGGCGAAAGCCACGGTGAGAGCGGTAGCGATAGCCACTTTGAGAAGTCTCTTCTGCACTTGAAATCCCCCTTGCGTGATTGTTTTGCGCGGGTGGCGAACCACCGGCCTGCCCGGAGCATTTGGCAAGGAGGAGTGTCATGAGTGACCGTGTTTCCTCATAACCCTTTCCTCGCAGTATCCACGCGAGCTGGCCACTGCCGCGTTCGGCAGCTTTAGTTTACATAATTCGATGTTTCTTTTCGTTATCCTGCCTGGATCACTGTTGTAATTGTTGGCATAACTGGATTTCCAGGCTCTGACTACTCAGTCACATCGGACCAAAAAAATTATGTTATTAACATAATCTATTTGGTTATGAGTAAGGTTTCGCCACAAACAAAAGGAATCCTGCCGGTAAGGCAGGATTCCCGCTAGGTATATTATGTCAATTGTTTGCTTCCCGCACCTTTATTTCGATTTGCAGCGGCCCGGAGGTGTGGATGTCCGCTTTGGTGACGGCCGATAGCTCCACGCGGCCGCCGACCCGCTTGACCTTGTTGACGGTGTCGAACAATTGCGAGCCGCTTATTACCCCCACCGTCCCCTGCAGCGGGTCGGGCAGGATCCCTTTCGCAATCGCCTGGGCGTTGACTTTCTGCAGGAAGAGGAGGACGACGTCTTCGGCCTGTTTGGCGTCGTCGCCGGCGTCCGCCGTTTCGGTGAAGACGGTCTGCCCGGCCGTGTAGACCAGCCGGTTGGGGAAGAGCTCGATGCGGCCGATGACCGGTTCGCCATAGATGGTGTTGCCCATGGCGAGGATACGGACAATGACCTCTTCCGGGGTGGAGGCGATGAGCGATGCCGCCTGATCGAAATCGGCCTTGGCGATCCACAGCACCTCGATATCCTTGTCCTGGACGCCCAGCCGGTTAAGGACGGCCCGGTTGGTGGCGTTGATGATGCCCCCGAGGATCTGCTCGGTGTCTTTGATCGGCTGGCCGCCTTTGGTGACGGCGGTCGTCAGCACCTCGCTGGCGCGGAAGACGACCACGCCTTCGCGGACGGTCTGGATGCCCTGGCGGAGGTTCGCGGTGAGCTCGTTTAGCCGGTCGACGTCGCTCTGCAGCTCGGTCTTGGCTTCGTTGAGGGACGCCACGCGGGCGTCGAGTTCGGATTTCGTCGCCTGCAGGGCGTCGATCTCCTGCTGGGCCTTCGTCAAATCGCCCTTGGCAAGGGTATAATCTTTTTGTACCTTTTCCAGGGCGGCCGCGGTACGTTCGCGCTCGGCGTTGACGGTGGCGAGCTGTTCGGTCACGCTGGCGAGTTTGGTCATTGTTTCGTTGATCTTGACGGTAAGGGCCGAGTATTCCTTGGTCTTCGCCTCCAGGGCGGAGCGGCTGGCGTCGAGCTCGACGCTTTTGGCGGCAACCTCGCGGGAAAGGCCGGTAAGTTCGGCCTTCAGCGCCTCCATGCCGAACAGGGCGGTCCGCACGTCGCGGGAGGCGACGCTAAGCACGCCGAGCGTCATGCCGGCGATAATGATGCCGGTGACGATCGTGAACAGGATCGAGGTGTGTTTGGGCCTCAGGCCGAAGACGGTGAGCTTGCGCTTGCCCACTTTGCTGCCGAGCCAGTCGCCGATGTAGGCGATTATTCCGCCCATGATGGCGAGAACGGCGATGAGGGTGAGACCGAACATAGGCTGAACCTCCTCTCCCGGATACTCGGATTGCGCTGCTTAGTGCGAGGCCTTGCGCACCAGGTAAGAACCGGCAAATACGCCGACTATATTCGGAAACCAGGCGCCCAGGACCGGCGGTATGGCGCCTCCCTGGCCGAGCGCGGTCGTTATCGTCATGATGGTGTAGTAGATGAAGATAATGATTATGCTCAGCCCCAGGCCGATGGAGGAACTGGAGCGATGGGGCTGCAGGCCGAGGGGTGTGCCGATGAGCGCGAAGACGAAGGAGGCCATGGGAATCGCCAGACGCTGGTGGAACTCCGTTTCATAATAGCTTGTTTTGACGTATTCCCGCTTGAGGGTGCTGATGTGGATCTTGAGCTCCTTGATCGACATTTCCTCGGGCTTCTTCTGTTCACGGCCGATGGCTGCGGGGTTTTTTTCCACCGGCATCAGTTGCCTGACGAAGCGCATCGACCTTTCGAGGCTGCCCTCGGGGGTGAGGTCGTGAATGATGCCGTTGTACATGATCCACTGGTTCTTCTCCCAGACCGCTTTTTCGGCGTTCTCGACCCGCACCAGACGGTCGTTTTCGAAGTCCTGCACGGTGACGGCGTACATGGTGCTCTGGTCTTCCTCGAACTTGCGGGCGTAGGTCAGGCGCTCGATGGTGCCCCCTTTGACGTCTTTGATAACGATGTGTTCCTGGGAGCGCGGCCGGGTATTCTTTTCGATCTCGTAGCGCACGATCTGGTTGTAGCCCGCGTTGGCCGCCGGCACGACCAGCTCGCTGAACGCCACCGAGAAGAGGCTTACGAAAAAGGCCACGATGAAGACCGGCGTCGCCAGGCGGTAGAAGCTCAGCCCGCCCGATTTCATGGCTGTTATTTCGCTGGAGCCCGACAGCCGGCCGAAGGACAGCAGCGAGGCCAGCAGCATCGACATCGGGAAGGTGAGCACGATGATGCTGGGCAGGCTGTAGATGAACAGCCTGATGACCGGGCTGAACCCGGCGCCGTATTTGGTTATATATTGAGCGATCCTGAAGAGGGTGCTGGTGCCGATGAAAATGCTGGAGAAGGCGCAGATGCCGAAAATGAACGGCCCCAGCAGCTCTTTGAGGATGTACTTGTCCAATATGCGCATGTGACGCTCCTAGCAGGCCACGAAAAAACTTTGGCGGCCAAAGTATTACAATTCAACAGCCGACGTTATAGACTGAATTTGTCGCCCAGATAAAACTTCCGGGCAATTTCGCTTGCGGCGATGGTGGCGCTGTCGCCGCAGATGAGGATCTGGCCCTCGTTGAGGATATAGGCATAGTCGACGATGCTGAGCGTCTCGCGGACGTTGTGGTCGGTGATGAGCACCCCGATGCCGCGATCGCGCAGAAAGCCGATGATTCCCTGGATATCGGCCACGGCGATCGGGTCGACGCCGGCGAAGGGCTCGTCCAGCAGAATGAAGGCCGGATCGGTGGCCAGCGCCCGGGCGATCTCCACCCGCCGCCGTTCGCCGCCGGAGAGCTGCGAACCCAGGCGTCCGCGCACGTTGACGACCCCAAGTTCCTCGAGCAGCGATTCCATTTTGTCCCGCCGTTCGGCCGCGGTAAGGTCTTCCTTCAGCTCCAGGATGGCGAGCAGGTTCTCCTCGACGGTCAGTTTGCGGAATACGGATGGTTCCTGGGGCAGGTAGCCCACCCCGAACAGGGAGCGGCGGTACATCGGCAGGCCGGTGACGTCTTCGCCGTTGATGAAGATCCGCCCGCCGTTGGGCCGCTCTAGGCCCACTATCATGTAGAAGGTGGTGGTTTTGCCGGCGCCGTTCGGGCCGAGCAGGCCGACAACCCGCCCCTGGTCGACCCTCAGGCTGACACCGTTGACGACGTTGCGCCCTTTGTACGTCTTGACGAGGTCTTCTGTCTCGATGTATTTCGTGAATAAATCGTACATCGCGTTACCGGGCCCCGCTTACTGGGGCTTTACGACGAGCTTGGGACGACCCTGGGCGTCCATAGCTTTGTCGTCGAGATAGATGGTGAGCGTTTTGCCGGTCAGGATGTTGCCTTCCTGGACGGCCCTGGCGTTGCCGCTCATTACCACCTTGCCCTGTTCGGTCTTGGAGCCGTAGTAGACCGCCTTGTCGGAGGTGGCGTCCAGGCTGCGCTTGTCGCTGACGATATGGACGTCGCCGTCGGCGACCGCCCGGTCTTCGGCGTGGAAAGCCTCGACGCGGTTGGCTGTCATCCAGCCGTCGGGCATGGTCAGGCGGGCGTTGTTGGGCACCAGCGAGTACTGGCGGTCCACCCAGTGTTCGATTTTCGGTCCGGCCAGGGAGTTCTCCCCCTTGGTGAGCAGGGCGCTGCCGGTGGCTACGAGATAGTTGTCGTTGAAGGAGCGCACTTCGTTGGCGGTCAGGGTGGTGTCTTCACGCACCACTTTCACGCCGCCGGAGACGTACGCTTCCTTGTTCTTGGTGTTATACTGGGCGTTCGCGCCGGTGAGCACCGCTTTGTCGCGGATGAGCTTGACCGCGCCCTCGGCGGTCATGACGCCGGACTTGGCGTCGTATTCGATGGTGTCGGCGGTAAGCTCGACGGGTTTGTCCGCCGGGGCGGAAACGGCTGTGGTCGCGGCGATCAGTACCAATAGTAGCGCTGTCAGCAGAGCTGTCGCGAATTTACGGCTCATTGGGGAGTCCCTCCTTTTAGCACACGGGCGTTGCCCATTACTTTTACTCTTTCGAGCTGCTCGTCGCCTTCGATGCGTTCGCCGGTGACGACGGTATCCTCTCTGGTAAGGGTGATGCCGCCGCCGCCGTAAAATTTACGTTCCTTGGCGGCCCAACGGGCGGTGGCGGCGGTGAAGACCGCGCCGTCGCTGCTGGATACGGCTTTGATGTCGCCCGCCATGTCGATATCCCTGGTCTTGGTGTCTAGTTCCGCTTGGTGGCCGACAAGATCGAGCTTGCTGCCGTCAGCACGGTAGAGAATCGCTTTGAAGTTGGTCAGTTGGGCCTTGTTGGCGCCGGGGTTCATCTGCACCGACTCGGCGGTTACCTCCCACTGTTTCTTGCCGTCCTGCTGTTCGACGATCGAGCTGCCGGTGAAGGTGATGGTGGCCGAAACGTCGGCGGCTTTCGTTTCCTGGGGCGGAGGCGGCGGCGGAAGCTCTTCCCTGTTAAAATAATAGAGCCCTCCGGCTATGATCAACAGGGTGCAGGCTATCGCCCGATATGTTGCTTTGCTCAGTTTCAAGCCTGTTCACCTGCCCATTTCGTATTCCAGCGTTTTTGAAACCACAACCATTCGTCCGGATATTGCCTGATCATGTGTTCGATGATTCTGGTGGCCTTGACGGTAAAGTTATAGTCGTCGGCCGCATCGTCGCCGGTGACGGCGAAATCGAGCGGCGGGTTGACGATGATGCGGTGGCCGCCCTCGGCGCGGCGGACGATGAACGCCGGCACGACCGGCACGGCCAGCCGGCGGGCGAACACGGCCAATCCCACGGGGGTGGAGGCCATTTTGCCGAGGAAATCGATGAAAACGCCGTTCTTGCCGGCATCCTGGTCGGAGAAGAAGCCGAGCACCCGACCGTTCTTGAGCGCCTTGGCGGCCGCAACCAGTTCGGTGGTGCCGCGCGAGAACATCTCGATGCCGACAAGCTGGCGGTATTCGTTGATGATGCGGTTGTGCTGGTCGTTGGGCTGGCTTTTGACGATGCTGGCCACCGGGAAGCCGTACATCGACAGCCCCGCCCCCAGCCACTCCCAGTTGCCCATGTGGGCGGACAGCACGGCCACGCCCTTGCCCCGGGCGAGGGCTTCGTCGAGATAGTGGCGGTTTTCGATCGAAATATACCGGTGAGCTTTCGCCGGGCTGAGAGCCGGCAGGTACATCACTTCCAGGAAGGTTTGGCCGAGTTTGACGCACAGGCTGCGGATGGTCCGCTCGGCCTCGGACTGGGAAAGACCAAGTCCCTCTTTTATCTGGGCGAGGGCCCGGTCGCGCTGGCGAGCGGCGACGCGGTAATAAACGCGGCCCAGCAACCGGCCCAGCGCCAGGAGCCAGGGATACGGCAGCAGGCAGATTATGCGGCTGGTTGCTTTGAGCAGGTAGTATTGCCAGACATTCGTCACTTTTCTCCTCCCGGTGACGCCGATAAACTTCGTATCGCGATATTCTCAGCTGCACTTCCTTCAATAAAGCTTTTAATACCGGCCGCGGGCGGCCGGGTTCACTGGCGGAGTTTGTCCCCGCCGGGGCAGCGATAGCTTTCGACGACCGCCGGCCACTTCCCCTGGGCTTTGAGGATGAGTTCGACGACCTCCCGCACCGCTCCGTCGCCGCCGGCGCGGCCGGTGACGTAATGGGCGGCGGCCTTCACCTCCGGCGCGGCGTTGGCGACAGCAAGGGCCAGTCCGGCCCGGCTCATGACGGCGAGGTCGTTGAGGTCGTCGCCGGTGTAGGCTACTTCGTCGGCCGTCAGGTTGTGCTTGGCCAGCAGCCGTTCGAGGTGGGCGATTTTGTCCTGCGCCCCCTGGCAGATATCGGTTATCGACAGTTCGGTCCCCCGCCGGCGCACCATTTCGCTTTCCCGGCCGGTTATCAAGGCGGTCTTGAGCCCGGCCCGGTGGGCGGCGTTGATGCCCAGGCCGTCCTGGGCGTGGAAAATCTTCAGGGCCTCGCCGTCGGGGCCGAAGAGCAACTGGCCGGCGGTCAGCACCCCGTCCACGTCAAAAATCAGCAATTTGACCCGGCGGGCGCGGACCTCAGTATCCATTATACCACTCCTTGACGCAATAAGTCAGTAAGGTGAATCATACCAATTGCCCGCTGCTCGCCGTCGATGACGGGCAGAACCGTGATGGGGCGCGGCTTGTTCTTCTCCATTATGTGGAGCGCCTGGGCGGCCAGCCTGTCGGCAGTAATGGTCTTTGGGGTGCGGGTCATTAATTCTTCGACCTTTTTGTTGAGGAAGTCCAGTCCCTTTTCGAGGCTGCGACGGATGTCGCCGTCGGTGATTATCCCCTGCAGGCGGCCGTCGCCGTCGATGACCGAGGTGACGCCGAGGCCCTTGGCGGTGATGACGAACAGCGCTTCTTTGACGGTGCTGCCGAGCGGCGTGACCGGGTTGTCTTCGCCGCTGTGCATCACCTGCTCGACGGTGAGGAGCAGGCGCCGTCCGAGCGAGCCGCCCGGATGGAAAAGGGCGAAGTCTTCGGGGGTAAAGCGGCGGGCGGTGAGGAGCGCCACCGCCAGGGCATCGCCCATGGCGAGGGACGCGGTGGTGCTGGCGGTGGGCGCCAGCCCCAGCGGGCAGGCTTCCCTTTCGACCGCGACGTTAAGGAAGCCGTCGGCGTTGCTGACAAGGGTCGAGTTTTCCCGGCCGCTCATGGCGATCACCTGGGCGCCGATACGACGGATGATGGGCAGAATGCTGAGTACCTCAGCGGTTTCACCGCTGTTCGAAAGGGCGAGAACGACGTCTTCGCCCGTGACCATGCCAAGGTCGCCGTGGATGGCTTCGGCCGGATGCAGAAAAAAGGCCGGTGTGCCGGTACTGGCAAGGGTAGCGGCGATTTTCCTGCCGACGAGGCCCGATTTGCCCATACCGGTGACGATGACCCGGCCGCTACAAGCGAGGATGATTTTTACCGTTGCGGTGAACTGGCCGTCGATGCGGGGTATGAGGGCCTGGATGGCCGCCGCCTCAACTGCCAGCACTTCTTTTGCCTGGTCGATGATCATCGGCCTGTCCCTCCTTATTTATATTTGCGCACGACCGCGTCGATGGCCAGCAGGTCTTCGAGGAGCGGCGCGAGTTGTTCGATGTAAAGCATGTTTGGTCCGTCCGACAGGGCTTCCGCAGGGTTGTCGTGCACTTCCATGAACAGCGCGTCGACGCCGGCCGCCACCGCTGCCCGCGCCAGGTAGGCGACGTACTCGCGCTGGCCGCTGGAGGTGGTGCCGGCCCCGCCGGGGAGCTGGACGCTGTGGGTGGCGTCGAAGACGACCGGGTAGCCGAACGAGCGCATGATGGGCAGCGAGCGCATGTCGACGACGAGGTTGTTGTAGCCGAAGGTCGCGCCCCGCTCGGTGAGGAGGATGTTTTCGTTGCCTGCTTCGAGGATTTTCTGGACGACGTTTTTCATGTCGCCGGGGGCCAGGAACTGGCCTTTTTTCACGTTGACGGCCTTGCCGGTGGCGCCCGCGGCGTGGACGAGGTCGGTCTGGCGGCAGAGGAAGGCGGGTATTTGCAGGACGTCGAGCACGGCAGCCGCCGGCTCGACCTGAGTGGTGCAGTGGATGTCACTCAAGACCGGCACTTTGAGGTCGTCCTTGATGGCGGCCAGGACGGACAGTCCTTCCGTAAGCCCCGGGCCGCGGAAGGAGTTGTAGGCCGACCGGTTGGCTTTGTCGTACGATGCTTTGAATATATAGGGGACGCCGAGGCGGTCGGCGATGGCCTTGACCTCGCGACCGATCATCAGGGCCCGGTCGGCGTTCTCGAGGACGCACGGCCCAGCGATTAGGGCGAGGGGGTTTTTGCCGCCGATGGCGATGGAGCCGATTTGTACTGTTTTCATTTTGCTGAGCCTCCTTGTGTGGCGAGAATGGCGTTCGCTCTTTCCAGATCCTCGGGCGTATCTACGCCCACGGAGATGAAGTCGGTGCTGAGTACTTTGATGCGGTAGCCGTGCTCGAGCGCCCGGAGCTGTTCGAGCGATTCGGCTTTTTCCAGCGGCGTGGGCGGCAGGGCGGCGAATTTGAGCAGGAAGTCGCGGCGGTATGCGTAGATGCCGATGTGCTTGTAGTATGTGAGGCCGTTGGCCGGGTTGCGGGGATAGGGTATGAGAGAGCGGGAGAAGTACAGGGCGTATCCCGCCAGGTCGGTTACCACCTTGACGACGCTCGGGACGTGATATTCGGCTTCGGCCAACGGCGCGGCAAGGGTGGCCATCAGCAGTCCGGGCGCCTGGTAGAATTCTCCCGCCAGTTGGTCGATGACCGCGGGTTCGATGAGCGGCTCGTCCCCCTGGACGTTGATGATGACGTCGGCGTCTTCGTGACGGGCGGCCACTTCGGCCAGCCGGTCGGTGCCGGTGGGGTGATGGGGCGAGGTCATCATCACTTCCCCGCCGAAGGCTTTGACGGCGCTGAAAACTTGCTCGTGGTCGGTGGCAACCAGCACCCGGCAGGGCAGCTTGGCTTCGCTGGCCCGCTCGTAGACGTGCTGGATCATCGGTTTGCCGGCGATGACGGCCAACGGTTTTCCCGGCAGGCGGGTCGAGGAGTAACGGGCCGGGATGACGCAGATTATTCTCATTGTTTGCCTCCCCGCTCGGCTACCGATTTGATAAGGTTCATCAGTTCCTGATAGCCGTTGTCGACGAATCGCACTTCGATGCCTAGCACGTATAAGGGCAGCGGTCGGTCGGAGTGGATGAACTCGGACGGAATCTTGACCGCGTCCTTTTCGGTGGTTACGAGGGCGAATACGCCTCTGTCGACCGCCCGCTGCATGACACGCTGCATTTCGGCCATGGTGTAGTCGTGGTGGTCGGGGTAGCGGACAGACTCGACGATTATGGCCCCGATATCGCTGATCGACTGCTCGAAGGAGGTAGGGTTGCCGAGGGCGGAGAACGCCAGCACCCGTTTGCCGCGAATGCTCTCGAGGGCGACCGTCTCCGGCCGGATGCCCTTGTACCAGTCTTCGATTTCGATGAAGCAGTTCGGGCTGTGGACGCTTTCGACGACCAGTGCCTGGTCGTTGTAGCGGGCGAGGGTCTCGCGGATTAT
>JALHDI010000235.1 GCA_022839045.1 Sporomusaceae bacterium | reverse complement strand
GAACTGAAGATCCTCGCGCCGGGCACCCTGCCCCCGCAGCGCAGCGAGGAGGCGCAGGGTCGAAAAAGGTCCAGCGCGAGGAGGGATCATGATTTCCCGGCGGCGCTGATAGCTGTAACCGCCTACATCACCCCCCGGTACCAGCCGCCGTCGATCGGCTGCTTGACCGAGATCGAGGTCATGTTGATGATCCGCCCCCAGCGCTTCGCCTTCAGGACCGGAACCACCTCGCGGGTCATCAGGATTGTCGAGAGCAAGTTGAGGCGGAACCCCTTCTCCCAGAGCGACTCGTCGATCTCGAGGAAATCGGCCGAAGGGGGACCTCCCGCGTTGTTCACGAGGATATCCGCCGTTCCGAAGCGGGCAATCGCGCTGCGGACAAACCCCTTCGCCTGCTCCGCGTCGCTGACATCCGCAGGCATGGCCGTCACCTCGCCGCCCGTTTCCCGCCGGATCCAATCTGCCGCCTCCTGCAGGTGGGGATCGTCCAGGGCGCCGATCGCGACCTTCGCTCCCTCCCGCGACAGCTCCAGCGCCACCGCTCTTCCCAGTCCCGTACTCCCGCCGGCCACCAGCGCCACCTTTCCCTTCAGTCCCAGATCCATGCCATCCTCCCGAATCTTTGATCGCATTGCAATGACGTCATCCCTCTATCAGATCGCCGTTCAGGCGTCAACGGCCGGGAATCCGCACGCCCTTTTTCCGCCGCACCGGCACACCCGAAAAAACTTCCCCGTCCCACGCCAAATTCATGATTGACATCGTCCGGATTTTGTTCTATGGTTCCGCCCGGTTTCATCACGGGGTTCATCATGGGAACGAAAGCGATGTTGAGAAGGGCCTTTTCAAGATGCGACCTGCTTCGCCGGGGCCTCCTGTTGCGCCTCGCCCTTCTGGGGAGGGGTGCAAGCCCATCGCCCGTCGCTTTCAGGAGTTGATCATCCCGGAAAATGAACGAATCCTAAAGGCCATGGGTGGAAAAATCCATGGCCTTGCTGTTTCCGGGCGGCCCGACGGCTTTTTGAGGGAAAGCGCATGCATGAAGTGATATGGCACGGACGCGGCGGACAGGGCGTCGTCATCGCCGCGCAGATCCTGGCCGAATCGGCCTACCTCCAGGGATTCAAGGGGGTCACCTCGGCCCCGACCTTCGGCCCGGAGAGACGGGGGGCGCCGCTGACCGCCTCAACCCGGATCTCCGACACGCCGATTAGGACCTTTTCGCAGATCGAACGGGCCGACGTGGCCGTCGTTCTCGACCCTTCCCTCCTCGGCGTGGTCGACATCCTGGGATCGCTGAAACCGGGCGGATGGCTCATCGTCAACACGACCCACGCGCCGGACGAACTGGATATTCCGGACGATGTCCGGGTGGCCACGGCGGACGCGGCGGCCATCGCGCTGCAGTTCCGCCTGCTCAAGGAAGGGGCGCCGATCGTCAACACCCCGATGCTGGGGGTTTTTTCGAAAGCCTCGAAACTGGTCGATGTTGCGCATCTGGAGCGGGGACTCCGGTGGAAGCTCTCCGGCACGGCCGCGGCGACGAACATCGCGGCGCTCCGGGCCGGGTACGAAGCGGCAAGCATTAAACCATAGCAAAGGAACGCCATGGAAAAAAAAGACGATCATATTTCCGCGATGTGCAAGCCGGCCGTCGGCGAGGCGGGGAGGACCGGCGACTGGCGGGACGCCACCCCGGTCATCGATCCGGCGAAATGCATCGCCGCGATCAAGAACCGGGCGGCCTGCTACCTGTGCTGGCTCTACTGCCCGGAGGGGATCGTCACGGCCGGCAGCCCGCCCCAGATCGACCTTGACTACTGCAAGGGGTGCGGGATCTGCGCCGAGGAGTGCCCCGCCAGGGCGATCACGATGGTGACCAACGAGGAGACCCCAAAATGAGCAACGTCCAGATCATGACCGGCAACTCCGCGGCCGCTTACGGGGCAAGGCTCTGCAAGGTTCAGGTGATTTCCGCCTACCCGATCACCCCATCGACCTCCGTCACCGAAACGATCGCGAACTGGGTCGAACGGGGCGAACTCAAGGCCGAGTATGTCCGGGTGGAGAGCGAACACTCGGTGATGACCGTCTGCGTCGCCGCGTCCACCGTCGGCGCCCGCGTCT
>JALHDI010000234.1 GCA_022839045.1 Sporomusaceae bacterium | reverse complement strand
GCCTTCGAAGCGGCCGCTGCTGAAGTTGCGGGTGGGCAGGCCGCCGGCTTCGCTGAGGATGTTGACGAGGACGTCGGTGCCGTAGGTGGGCAGGCCCTGGCTGGTGACGGGGTGGGTCAGGAGGGCGTTGGCCAGTTTTTTGGCGCCGGCGCGGAACGTCGCTTCGTCGGCGAAGGGTACCATCTTGGTGCCGCTGTCGTCGGCGACGATCGCCTTGAGGCCTTTGCTGCCCATGACGGCGCCGAGGCCGCCGCGTCCGGCCTGGCGCGTGGGAGCGCCTTCCATGTCGGTGAAGCCGACGCAGGCCGAGGCCATTTTGTTCTCGCCGGCGGTGCCGATACAGCCGATGGCGGCTTTTTCGCCGTATTTCTGCTGGAGCTTGGCGACGGTGTCGTAGATGTCGAGGCCCTTGAGCTCGGCCATTTCCTCGATTGCGAGGCCGGCGGCCGTTACTTTGAGGACATAGGCGGTGTCTTTCTGCGGCATCCCTTCGACGATGATGCCGCGGATGCCGAGGCGGCCGAGTTTGTTGCCCATGGCGCCGCCGACGTTGCTCTCCTTGATGGTGCCGGTAAGCGGGCTCTTGGCGCCGAGCGACATGCGGCCGGCGTTGGGGGCGCCGGTGCCCGACAGCAGGCCGGTGACGAACACGAGCTTGTTGTTCGCGCCCAACGGGTGGGCCTGGGGATCGACTTCGGCGCTGACGATGCGGGAGCTGAGGGCCCGGCCGCCCAATCCCTGGTATTGCGCGCCGTCGTCTTTGCTCACCGCCAGGGTGGCCATGTTGACCCGGTAAAACATGCAATCTCCTCCTTTTGGTTCGTTTCCGTTGCGCGTCCTTGGAAGACGCCGGTCGTCCGCCCTAATAAATGCAAGAGCCGTGCCAAACCGCGGGCGCGGCAATGGACGTCGCCCGACTCGGCGAGGAGCGTGTCCGAACCAAAAAGCGTACTATTTGTGTAACATAACTGTCACGTTGACGATACACATATATGACACATTTGTGCCATTAATTGTCGATGGCGTACTGCCGCATCTTGCGGTAGAGGGTGTTGCGGGAGACGCCGAGTTCCCTGGCCGCGAGGCTGACGTTGCCGCCGCTCGAGGACAGGAGGAGCAGGATGCGCTGCCGCTCCGTCTCGCCCGCCATCTGACGCCGCTGCTCGCGGCCGAGGTCGGCCAGCAGGGCCCGCGGGTAGTGCTGCAGGGGGGAGGCGCCGGGCGGCCCGTAGATTTCGTCCGGCAGGTTGGCGGGGGTTATCCTGCCCCCTTCGGCGAGGCTGACCGCCCGCTCGACGACGTTTTGCAGTTCGCGGACGTTGCCGGGCCAGTCGTAGCGCTGGAGGATGCCGACGACTTCGGGCTCGACGTGGAATTTGCCGCCGCGGTCGCGGCCGATTTTGTCGAGGAAGTGCTGGAAGAGCAACGGGATGTCGCGGACGTGGCTCCTGAGCGGCGGGATGGTGATGGAGATGACGTTGAGGCGGTAGTAGAGGTCCTGGCGGAAGGTGCCTTTTTCGACTTCCTGGAGGAGGTTCTGGTTGGTGGCGCAGATGATGCGCACGTTGACGGGGATTACTTTGTCGCTGCCGATGCGGGTGACTTTTTTCTCCTGCAGGACGCGCAGGAGGGCGATCTGCTGCTCGAGCGGCATGTCGCCGATTTCGTCGAGGAAGAGGGTGCCGCCGGAGGCGAGCTCGAATTTGCCCGATTTGCCGCCCCGCTTGGCGCCGGTGAAGGCGCCTTCGACGTAGCCGAACAGTTCGCTGCCGATGAGTTCGCGGGGAATGACGCCGCAGTTGAGGGCGACGAAGGGTCCGTTGCGCTGTTCGCTGCGGTTGTGGATGGCCTGGGCGAAGATTTCCTTGCCGGTGCCGCTTTCTCCCTGGAGGAGGATGTTGGAGGAGGTGGTGGCGGCCAGTTTGGCCATGCGGACGGCTTCGAGGATTTCGACGCTTTCGCCGACGATGTCGCTGAACTGGAGGGTGGCGTGATAGCCGCTGAAGCGGTTGACGAGGTTTTGGATCTGCTTGATCGGCCGCAGGATGATGACGCCGCCGATGACGTTGTCCTGCTCGTCGCTGATTGCTTCGCCGGAGGCGAAGCAGTGGAACATGCCTTTTTTGCCGTCG
>JALHDI010000089.1 GCA_022839045.1 Sporomusaceae bacterium | reverse complement strand
CCAAGGCAGCCGATGACGACCATGACCTCCTATCGCGTTGCCCTGGCCGGCAATCCAAATAGCGGGAAGACCACTATTTTCAATGCCTTGACCGGCACTCGCCAGCACGTCGGCAACTACCCTGGCGTCACTGTCGAGCGCAAATCCGGCGTCTGCCGCCTTGACGGCCTGAACATCGAGCTGGTTGACCTGCCCGGCATCTACAGCTTGTCGGCCTCCTCCATTGAGGAGAAGATCGTTTTCCAGGAGCTGCTGTCTACGCGGCTGGACCTGATCGTCAACGTCATTGATGCGGGCAATGTGCAGCGCAACCTGTATCTGACCACCCAGTTGGCAGAACTGGGCATCCCCATGCTCCTGACCTTCAACATGGCTGACGACGCCCGCCGCAATGGCCTCCAATTCAACCTGCCGATGCTGGAAAAGTACTTTGGCGCACCCATCGTCGAAACCGTCGGCTCCCGCGAGGAAGGCATTGACGAGCTGAAAGCCGCCATCGCCAAGGCTCTGCGCCAGCCCGCCGCCCCGCCGACGCCGATGACCGGCCGCTCCTGGGTGCGTCCCAGCTCGCGCCAGCTCACGCCGGCCAGCGCGGTTGCCGGATCAGTGTCGCCCGGCAGCTCGAGGATCACCGCGCCGTAATCGGGGGCGAACAGCGCCGCGTCGTCGATGTTATCGGCGAACGCGAACCCGATGTGGTTGCCGAACGCCATCTTGCTCACCGCCGCGGCCACGCCGCCCGTCTTAACCGTATGGGAGGCCAGCACCTTGCCGGCCGTTATCAGTTCGTGGATTTTCGCGAAATTGCCCTTGAGGGCGGCGAAATCGGGCAGCCCGTCCCCGTCCCGCGGCGCGGCGATCAGGACCACCCTGCTGCCGGCCCGCTTGAACTCCTGGGAGACCGTCCGCCGCACGTCCACCGGGCAGAGCGCGAACGCCACCAGCGTCGGCGGCACGTTCATATCCATAAAGGTGCCCGACATGCTGTCCTTGCCGCCGATCGCCGGCACGCCCAGCTCCTTCTGGGCGCGGTACGCCCCCAGCAGCGCGCTGAACGGCTTGCCCCAGCGGACGGGGTCCTTGCCCAGCTTCTCGAAATACTCCTGCAGCGTCAGCCGGGCCTTGCGCCAGTCGCCGCCGAGGGCGACCAGCTTGGTCACCGCCTCCACCACCGCGTACAGCGCGCCGTGGAAGGGACTCCACTTGCCGATCTGCGGGTTGTAGCCGTACGTCATAATCGTGCCGGTCGTCGTCTCGCCCTCCAGCACCGGCAGCTTGGCCACCGCGCCCTCGGCCGGGGTCGACTGGCGGGCGCCGCCGAACGGCATCACCACCGTCGCCGCGCCGATGCTGCTGTCGAACCGCTCCACCAGCCCCTTCTGGCTGGCGACGTTGAGATCGGCCAAGTTGGCCAGCCACGCCGCTTTAATATCCGTCTCGCCCTTCACCGCCGCCGGCGTCGCGGCGAAAAAGTCGTCCTCCGGCGACGGTGCCGCGACGACCACGCTCGTCGCCTGACGCACGCCGCCCGTATCCAGGAAATCGCGGCTGATATCGACGATCGCTTTGCCGCGCCAGCGCATCACCAGCCGCCGGTCGCCGGTCACCGTCGCCACCTGTGTCACCTCGAGGTTCTCGGTGCGGGCGTACTCCTCGAACGCCGCCGCGTCGGCCGCCGCCACCACCACCGCCATTCGCTCCTGGGACTCGGAAATGGCCAGCTCGGTGCCGTCCAGGCCCTCGTACTTCTTGGGTACGGCGTCGAGATTGATCGCCAGGCCGTCGGTCAACTCGCCGATGGCCACCGACACCCCGCCGGCCCCGAAATCGTTGCACCTCTTTATCATCCGGCTGACCGCCGGATGGCGGAACAGTCGCTGGATCTTGCGCTCGGTCGGCGGGTTGCCCTTCTGCACCTCCGCCCCGCAGCTATACAGCGACTCCTCGGTATGCTCCTTCGACGAACCGGTCGCGCCGCCGCAGCCGTCGCGGCCGGTGCGCCCCCCCACCAGCAGCACCGCGTCGCCGGGCGCCGGCTCCTGCCGGACCACGTTCGCGCGCGGCGCCGCCCCGATAACCGCGCCGATCTCCATCCGCTTGGCCACGAAGCCCTCGTCGTACACCTCGGCCACCTGGCCGGTGGCGAGGCCGATCTGGTTGCCGTACGAGCTGTAGCCGGTGGCGGCGGCGATGGTGATCTTGCGCTGGGGCAGCTTGCCGGGCAGGGTAGCGGCGATCGGCGCGCGGGGGTCGCCGCTGCCCGTCACCCTGAGAGCCAGGTAAACGTAGGAGCGGCCCGAAAGCGGGTCGCGGATGGCGCCGCCCAGGCAGGTCGCCGCCCCGCCGAACGGCTCGATCTCGGTGGGATGATTGTGGGTCTCGTTCTTGAACATCACCAGCCACTCTTCCGTGCAGCCACCCCGCTCCACCGGCACGACGATGCTGGCGGCGTTGATCTCCGCCGACTCCTCAAGGTCCTCGAGCAGCCCCTGCCGCTTGGCCTCCTTCATCGCGATCGTGGCGATATCCATCAGGCACAGCGGCTTCTTCGCCGCGCCGTAAATCTCCTCGCGGGCCGCCAGATAATCGCGGTAGGCCGCCTTGACGGGCGCGGCGAAGCGCCCCTCCTCGATCGCGGCCTCCTCGATGGTCGTCATAAAAGTGGTGTGGCGGCAGTGATCCGACCAGTAGGTATCGAGCACTCTCAGCTCGGTCAGCGTCGGGTCGCGCTTCTCGGTATCGCGGAAATACGCCTGGCAGAACGCCAGGTCCTCGGCGCTCATCGCCAGGCCGAGCTCGTCCCTGAGCGCCGCCAGCGCGTCCGGACCCTTCGCCGTGAAACCGTCCAGCACCGGCACGTCGGGCGGCGTCTCGGTCCGCAGGTCGAGCGTCGCCGGCTTTAAAAGCGACGCCTCGCGCGACTCCACCGGGTTGATGCAGTACGCCTTGATGCGGCCGAAATCGTTGTCGTCGATGGCGCCCTTGAGCACGATCACCTTGGCGGTGGCGACCGCCGGCCGGTCCTTCTGGGTCAGCAGCTGCACGCACTGGGCGGCCGAATCGGCCCGCTGATCGTACTGCCCCGGCAGGTACTCCATCGCGAACACACGGTCGAACCGCTCCAGCGGGAATTTCTCGTCGTACACGTAATCGGCGTTCGGCTCGGCGAAAATCGTCCGCCGCGAGCGGTCGTACTCCTCCTCCGAGATCCCGGCCACGTCGTAGCGGTTGATGACCCGCACCGCCTCCAGGCCCCCGATGCCCAGGTTGTGCTTAAATTCGTTCAGAAGGCTCCGGGCCTCGACGTCGAACCCCGGCCGCT
Source organism: Sporomusaceae bacterium (assembly GCA_022839045.1). The sequence goes on along the minus strand of JALHDI010000089.1, from coordinate 8,524 downwards.
TCTCGACAAATATGCGTTTGACCTGCTCCGCCATGCTGTCCGCTCCTCGCCAAATATATTACTTTAAAGCATTACAAGTTAATTATTATATTGTACCAAATAACGATGCCAGGGTCAAAACGTCCTGGTCGGCCGTTGATAAGCCCCCATCTGCGGCGTTGCTCCTCAGAGCGCTTGCTTGCGTACGTTTCGAGTACGCGGCGCGGCGCGCTCTTCCGGTGCGCCTTGCATCTGGGGGCTTCTGAACGGCCTCATCCAAACAAACGAAAGAAAACTTCCGCCTCCATCTCCGTCCTTGCCGCCCACTGCTCCTCCGCCGGCTTGTCCGGCCAGTGGCAGTCGCTGCCGCACAGGCGCAGCCCCCGATAGCCGTCGGCGTCCAGCACGGCGGTGAAATCGGCCGCGCCCCGGCGCGCCTGGGCGCCGTTACGGAACTCCACCCCGTCCACCACCGTCTTCAGGCTGTGATACGCGGCCGGGCCGTAGGCCATCGGATGGGCCAGCACCGCCACCGCCCCCTGGTCCCGGATGCGGGCGGCAAGGTCGGCGGCCGGCGTATAAGGCGTATACTCCAGCGGCGCCTTCAGGCCGAGCGCCAGGATATGGACCCACTCCCCGTTGTGGTAGAGCTCGCACTCGCAGCCGGCGACGACGGCGATCGGCAGCCCCAGGCGCCGCGCCTCGGCCGCCGCCCACAGGCCGGACAGCGCCAGGTCGTGGTCGGTGACGGCGATCGCGTCCAGGCCCCGCTCCACCCCCTGGGCTAAAAGTCCGAGGATGTCCGCCTTGTCCCGTGCCGTCAGCTTCTCGGGACGTAGGCCGTCGTAATAGTAACGGTGGTTGAGGGGATGGGTGTGAAAATCGATTAACATCTCGTTATTCCTCCCCTGTCTGGTTTTGCCCCGCAGCCGGCGAAATCCTGCTTCGGCGGCGCAAAAACCCCCGGGCGCTTGCGCGCCCGGGGGCATGACCCGTATTTATCCTACTGCTGCGGCTGCTCCACGTCGAAAATCTTGCCGGGATTCAAAATCAGGTTGGGGTCCCAGGCCAGCTTCACCGCCTTCATCAGCCCGAGCTCCACCGGGTCGGCGTACTCCTCCATCAGGTGGCGGCGCTTGTAGCCGATCCCGTGCTCGCCCGACAGCTTGCCGCCGAGCGAATACACATACTCGTAAATATCGCGGTGAATCTCGCTGAGCTTCTCGCACCAAAACTCGTCGGGGATGCCGCCCTGCAGGATCGACAGGTGGATGTTGCCGTCGCCGGCGTGGCTGACCGTGCGGGCCACCGCGCTGTGCCGCTTGCAGATGGCGTCGAGTTCGCGGATCGCCTGCGGCATAAGATCGACCGGCACCACGATATCCTCGTTGCTGTGGGTCAGCGTCTCGTGCCGCACCGCCTCGGCGAACGACTTGCGGGCCTTCCAGATCTTCTGCGAATCGGGCACCAGCACGGCGATCGCCCCATTCTCCATCCCCACCTCGTCCACCGCCGCCGCCTTCTCCTCCAGGTCCTCCTCGCTGTCGGCCTCTATCTGGAGGATGAGGTAATTGCCGTTCTCGTCGTGGGGCAGCTTCTCCCGCGTGAACGCCTCGACGCTCCTGATCGCGTCGTTGTCCATGAACTCCACGCACGTCGGGGTAACCCCGGCCTTGACCAGCTTGGGAATAACGCCGATGGCCAGCTCGATATCGGGGAAAACCAGCAGCAGATCCAGCACATGCTCGGGCAGCGGCAGCAGCTTGAGCGTCACCTTGGTGATGACGCCCAGCGTCCCTTCCGCGCCCATCACCAGCTGCTCCAGCGGATAGCCGGTGCTGCTCTTCTTCAGCCGGCCGCCGAGGGTCGTGATCTCCCCGGTCGGCGTCACCACCTCGACCGCGTACACCTGGTCGCGGGTCGTACCGTACTTCACCGCCTTGTTGCCGCCGGCGTTCGTGGCCACGTTGCCGCCGATGAAGCAGCTGTCGCCGCTGCACGGGTCGCCGGCGTAAAACAGTCCGGCCTCGCCCGCCGCCCGCTGCACGTCCTCCGTGCGCACGCCGGCCTCCACCTCCATATACATCGCCGCGGCGTCGACCTTCAGAATCCTGTTCATCCTCTCCACCGCCACCACGATACCGCCGTACACCGGCACCGCGCCGCAGGCCAGGCCCGTGCCCGCGCCGCGCGGCACCACCGGGATCAGTTCCCGGTTGGCCAGCCTGACCACCGCCGCCACCTGCTCGGCCGTCTCCGGATACACCACCACCTCGGGCATGCGGTGGTAGCGGGCCTCGGTCACCTCGTCGTGGCTGTAGGGGTGGAGCTTGTCGGGGTCGACGACGACCCCCTTATCGCCGATGATAGCCTTCAGTTCCTCGATGATAGCCGGAGTCATGGGGTTATATCTTGCCATAATGCATTGCCTCCTCACACAGGCTTCGACATCGCTGCAACATCAATAATTATTATCATAATCAAAACTTATATGGTTATGCAATACACCTGATGGCTAAACCGGCGATAAAATTGCGATATGGCCACAATTTTATCGCACATTGTTATTTTATGACTTAACTGACAGGATTTTACGGGAAGCATGTATAATCCCTTTTAATGGTATTTTTTCTCATCGGAGTGAAATATGACCTTATTTGACTTGGCAATCTTTTCGTCACTGGGAATCAAAACGGTTGTTCTCCTCTTATACGCCTATCTTTATTACCAGTACCGGGAACGGTTCCTGGGCATATGGACAGCGGCGTGGGCTATTGTTGTGGTCAAAACGGTCATGGACCCCTTCACCTTTACCATCATGAAATATCTCCCCATGCTGCTGTTCTACGAAATCGTCGCCATGTTGTGCGTCATTTTCCTCGCCTGGGGCACGGCCAACTTCGTGGGCAAACGGCTGTCCCGCTTCTGGATATATAGCACCGCCATCCTGATAATCGTCACCACCATCGGGCTGTGGCTCAACTGGTCGCTCGTCCACCTGATTTTCCTCAACATCGTCGTCTACAGCCTGATATACGCCTACACCGGCCTGATCCTGCTTCGGACCGGCGAATCGTACGGCCTCAGTAAAAAAATAACCGCCTACGCCTTCATCGTCGTCGGCCTCCACCAGTTTAACTGGCCGATATTCCGGGCCGACCCGTCGATTTCCCACTGGGGCTACATGATCGACTCCTTTCTGCGGCTCGGCATCGGCATCGGCTTCCTCCTCACCTATTTCGAAAAAACCAGAAGCGACCTAGCCAAAAAGGAGGAGCAATTCCGGCTCCTGGCGGAAAACGCCCGGGACATAATCTACCGCTACCGGCTGAAGCCCAAGCTCACGTGCGAGTACATCAGCCCGGCCGCCGAAGACGTCACCGGCTACCGGCCGGAAGAATACTACGCGAACCCCGGGCTGATCATCGAGATCGTCCATATCGATGACAGGCTCTCCCTGCCGAAGTTCGACCAGACGCTCACGCCTACGGAAATGCCCGTCGCCTTTCGCCTCATCCGCAAAGACCAGAGCCAGATATGGGTCGAGCAGCACGTCGTCCCCATCCGCGACAAAAGCGGCGACCCTACGGCGGTCGAAGGCATCATCCGCGACGTCACCGCCCGCAAGGAGCTGGAGCAGGAGATCTTCCGCCTCGACCGCCTCAACATCGTTGGGCAGATGGCCGCCAACATCGGCCACGAGATCCGCAACCCGCTGACCACGGTGCGCGGCTACCTGCAGGTGATGTCCCGCAAGCAGGAGTTCGAACGGTACGGGGACAACTTCCGCCTCCTCCTCGACGAACTCGACCGGGCCAACGCCCTCATCACCGAATATCTGTCCCTCAGCAAAAACCGCCTCACCGATCAGCAGCCCCGCAACCTCAACGCCATTATCGAATCCCTCTTCCCCCTCATCCTCGCCGACGCCGCCATCTCCAACCACGTCGTCCGCCTCGACCTGGGTAACGTGCCCGACCTGCCGCTCGACGAGAAAGAAATCCGCCAGCTGCTGCTCAACCTCGTGCGCAACGGGCTCGAAGCAATGGAGCCGGGCAAAGTGCTGACGATCAGGACGTATGCGGACGAATGCTCCGTAATCCTCGCCGTCCGGAACGAGGGGCCGGAAATCCCCGCCGACGTCCTCGAAAAACTCGGCATCCCCTTCTTCACCACCAAAGAAAAAGGCACCGGTCTCGGCCTGGCCATCTGCTACAGCATCGCCAACCGCCACCGGGCCAGAATCCAGGTGGACACCTCGCCGTGCGGCACCACCTTCTCGGTCGCCTTTCCGCACAAGCACTAATTCTCGCCTTTAGTAGTTATTTCGACAACAACAGACAGACATCCCCCTCCCGGAAAATCGGGGGCACTCGCAAAAATCCGCTTTTCAGGCCCAAATCGGGCCTTTTTCTTTTTCTTGCAGTTTGTCGAAAATTATCCTATAATATATTTTTTTGACAACAGATGTAAATTATAGTAAAATATTGGTATTCGAACAATCTTTTTGTCGTTTTGTGGAGAAAGCTCGCTACTGCGCGTAAAATTGACGAAAGGATGTGCTCTCCATGGGTCAATCTTTACCACGAGCAGAACAGTCCCTCCCGAACGTCGCCTCCCGGGCAGCCGACCAAATTAGCATCGGGCTTGCCACCACCCGTAAAGAGCGGGAAAAAATCTACCGTTTCCGCTATCAGGTCTACGTCGAAGAGATGGGCAAGCTGCTGTCGAGCGCCGACCACAAGCACAGGATGGTTGTCGACTCCGAGGACTCGGACGACCGGTGCATGCTCTTCTATGCCCGCACCAGGTCGGAAATCGTCGGCACCATGCGCCTGCACATCGGCAGAGGCCACGACTTCCCCGCCTATCTCCGCGACAATATGGACCTGGAAAAATTCGACAAGTTCCCGGCCAACAACCCGGCAAACCAGCTCTCCTACACCTCCAAGACCATGGTCGACCCCCGCTACCGCCGTTCGCAGGCGTTCTATCTCCTTTCCGCGACCCTCTATGAAACCCTCCGCAAACACGACTGCCCCTTCAACTTCACCGTCGGCGCCCCCTATATGGTGGCGCTGTACGAGCAGCTCGGCCACCGGCGCTACATGGGTAACTTCAGCGTCCCCGGCTACGGTTACATGTCGCCGATGGTCATCCTCATGGAAGACCTCGACCACCTCCGCCAAGTTCGTTCGCCCCTGTGGCGCATCGCCCGCAAGCTGGAAAACTCGCCGGCGGCGGCCGAATGGTTCCGCAGCGAATTTCCCAATGCCTCCCGCTATATAAACCGGCAGCTGATCACCAAGGACGACATCTGGCAAATGCTCGCCGACAAACTCGGCCGGCCGCTGGAAAGAGCGGTATCCCTCTTCCGCGGCATGACCGAGGCGGAAGCCATGACCAGCGCCGACACCGGCCACATCATCCTCTGCAAGGCCGGCGACGCCATCGTCGACCCGCTCGACATGTGCAACGACATCTTCGTCATCATGTCCGGCGTGGTGTCCGTACGGCGGAAATTGCCCGAACAGCGGCCGTCGGTGGCCATCCTGCGCCCCGGCCAGGTTTACGGCGAAAAAGCCTTCATCGCCCACGGGCGGCAGAACACCACCGTCATCGCCCAGACCGACGCCGAACTGCTGGTGCTGCCGCGCCACGCGCTTGAGCGCCTCGAGCTCCAGCACCCGGCCGTCGCCGCCAAACTTCTCCACAACATCGGCGCCAGAGCAGCACGCAAATACGCATAAAAAGAGGCACGCGTTCGCGTGCCTCTTCCTATTCCAGCCAAAAAACGTCCGTATGCCTCCGGGGCGGCACCGGCGGCGCCTGATCGGGCCAGCCCACCGGCGTCAGGGCCAGCAGCCGCCAGCCGTCCTGGTGGCCGAGGAATTCCAGCAGCTCCCCCTCCACCCACAGCGGCCCCGTCATCCAGCATGTCCCCAGCCCCGCCTCGTGGGCGAGCAGCAGAAAATTATAGAAAGCCGCCGCCGCCGACTGGAAACTGCCGTCCATATACCCTTCCGTCTCCGGCACCTTGGCCAGCGCCACCACCACCGCCGGCGCGCCGCCGAAATCCTTGAAGTAACCGTGCACCAGAGTGCGCATACTCTCCTTGAACAGCGCCTTAAGCCTTGTATCGAGCTGGGCGATGCTCTTGGCGGCGATCGCCACCAGCTCCTCCTTCCTGGCCCCCGTCAGCACGAAAAAACGCCACGGCTGCGTATTCATCGCCGACGGCGCCCACAGCGCCTCGCCGATCACCCGCTCCAGCAGCTCGCGCGGCACCGGGTCGGGCTTGAACCTGCGGATGCTGCGGCGCTCCTTTATAGCGTTGAGCAACTCCATAACCAACACCTCCACTCCGGCCGCTCCGCCAGCCCGTCTACGTCGTTCGTGCAGCCGGCGCTCCGTGAACGGCCTAATCTCTCCTCCTAAATTCTCCGCCGACGCCCGCGTTTCCTCCGCCGCAGGCGTCGCCCCGCCGCGAAAAGCATATATTGTAGCAAACGCCCCAATCGGCTACAATAACAACAGGAGGGATGCCCATGAACACCGTCACCGGCGAGCAGAAACTGCTGGCCATCATCGCCCACCTCTCCTACTTCTTCGGCGGCCTGGGGTTCATCATCGCGCCGCTCGTTATCTTCCTGCTCAAAAAAGAAGACCCCTTCGTCTACGAGCACGCCCGCCAGGCCCTCGTCGCCCACCTCGCCCTCCTCGTCGCGGGGCTGGTCGTCGGCCTCCTGTGCATGGTGCTCATCGGCTTCCTGCTCGTCCCCGTCCTCGCCGTCCTCGCCCTCGTCCTCGTCGTCACCTCGCTCATCGCCGGCCTCAAGGCCTTGAACGGCGAACATTACCGGTACCCCTTCATCCAGGGCCTGGTCGCCAAACTGCAATAGGGCCGTTGATAAGCCCCCACAAACCCCAAAAGCCCTCTCGCGCGAGAGGGCCTTTCCGTTTCCCGGGCCGAGCGGCCGCTACAGCTTCACATACTCCGGCTTGCGATTCACGAAATACACCGGCCGCAGCCCGCACGCCGCCGCCATATCGGTCGCCACCGCGAAATGCTTGCCGATCTCCTCCGCCCGGTGCGCGTCCGAACCGATCGTCACCATCCGCCCGCCCAGCTGGCGGAAACGGTGGTAAATCGGCAGCAGCGCCGCCACCGTGTCCGCGTCGCCCAGACGGCGGGTGTTGACCTCCAAAGCCTTCTCCCGCTCCGCCACCTGGCCCAGCACCGCGTCCAGCGCGGCCGCGAACTCGCCGTAATGCAGCTCCGGGTCGTCGAACCGCGCGTAGCGGGCGATATAATCGATATGCCCCAGGCTGTCGATGAAATCGTAGCACCCCAGGCACTCCAGCATCTGCCCGAAATACTGGCCGTACACCTCCGCCTTCGTCCGGCGGCGGTAGAAATCCTCCTGGTAAATATCGATGCGGTCGATCACATGGATCGAGCCGATCACGAAATCGAACGGGTGCCCGGCGACGACCGCCGCGTTCTCCCGCACCAGGTCGCCGCGCATCCCGATCTCGATCCCCAGCAGCAGCGTATCGCTGCGCCAATCGCCGTACGCGCGGAAATACTCGTCGATATCGAAAATGAACGCCTTGGGCGCCGGGTAATCGAGGTCCAGGTGCTCCGTGATCGTGATCCCGAGGCCCAGCTCGCGGCCCCTGGCCACCGCCGCCTCGATCGTCATGTGCGAATCAGTCGAAAACCGCGTGTGCATATGAGTATCGTACAGCATGCCCATCCTCCGTGGTCAGTCTTCTTGTGCCGCCGGCTTGACGGCCGGCTTCGGGCGGGCGAAATACAGGCCCCAGAAAATCACCGCCGCGCCGGCCATCTGCATCAGCCCGAACTCCTCGCCGAGGAGGTAATACCCCGCAACCACGGAGAAAACGGGCGAAAAATTATTGAACAGCGACGTCCGGGCGCTGCCGATCCGGCCCACGCCCCACACCCACAGGAAATTGCCCACGCATATCGCGAACACCCCCGAATACGCCACGCTCAGCCACGCCTTCCCCGGCACGCCGCCCCAGCCGATCGCCGCCAGATCGGGCAGGGCGATAAGCGTGAACAGCGCCGCCGAAATCGTCACCACCACCGCCGTCACCTGATAAGCCGAGTACCGCGTCAGCAGCCTGCGGGAAAAAACGGTGTAATACCCGTAACCCACCTGCGCGCCCAGCAGCAGCAACGCCCCCTGCAAATGGCTGCTCGCCAGGCTCAGCTCCTTGCCCGAGCCGAGCACGATCAGCACCATCCCCGCCAGCGAAGCCGCGATCCCCAGCGCCATCCTGCCGGTGATCGGCTCGATCCGCCACACGCGGTTGATAATCGCCACGCTCACCGGCAGCATGCAAATCACCAGCGAAGCGTTGCCGGCCGTCGTCTTCTCCACCCCGGCGGCGAACCCCAGCTGAAACACGAAAAACCCCGCCAGGCTTATCAGCACCAGCGGCTTCACATCCTCCCGGGCCAGCGGGCGGTACGCGCCGGCCGCGAACACCGCCGCCCACGCCACCGCCGTCG
>JALHDI010000233.1 GCA_022839045.1 Sporomusaceae bacterium | reverse complement strand
CGCCACCATTGAAAAATATAAAGCCTGCATCGCCGCCGTCAAAGCCACCCAAAAAGCTGTTGGCATCTGGGGTGGAAAAGTGCCCGGCGAGCTGAAGCTGCCGTTGCGCGATGGCGATGCCAGTGCCGATGAATTTCCGGAAAGAAAGGGTTGCTGGTTCTTCAATGCTAACGCCTACGAGGCGCCAAAACTCGTAGACGCCAACCTCCAGCCCATCCTGGACGCCTCTGAAATCTACAGCGGCATGTACGGCCGCGTCAGCGTGAACTTCTTCGCCTTCAATAATTCGGGAAACAAGGGGATCGGCGCCGGTCTGAACTCTGTTCAAAAACTAAAAGACGGCGAACCGCTCGGCGGCGTCCGCAGCAAGCCGGAGGAAGACTTCGGCGATGGCTTCGAGAACGACGACGATTTCCTGGACTAAGCATAGAAAAGGAAATAGGCTGATGTGCTACCACACATCGGCCTTTTCCTTTGGTTAGGAGTGTGCCCATTGAGGGACGTCCTCAGTATCGACATTGAAACCTTTTCTCCTGTTGATCTCCAGAAGTCCGGCGTTTATCCCTACGCCGAACACGCCGATTTCTCCATTCTCCTGTTTGGCTACACCTTCAACGACGATCCGGTTCGGGTTGTGGACCTGGCCAGCGGCGAGCCGCTGCCGGATGAGGTGTGCGACGCCCTGGTGGACAGCCGGGTGCTGAAAACGGCCTATAACGCGGCCTTCGAGCGCATCTGCCTCTCGCGCTACGTGCGGCCGTGGGCGCTCTCTGCCAGCGAATTCCTGCCGCCCGAGCAATGGGCCTGCACGATGGTCCAGGCGCTTACGCTGGGCCTGCCAGGCAACCTGGCGGGCGTGGCAAAGGTGCTTTTCAATGGGCAGCAGGACAAGCAGAAAATGACCGAGGGCAAGGCCCTAATCCGATATTTCTGCACACCCTGCAAGCCCACCCTCTCGAATGGCGGCCGGACCCAGAACCTCCCGCAGCACGCGCCGGCCAAGTGGGCGACCTTTAAGACCTATTGCGGCCAGGACGTCGAAGTTGAGCGGTCGGTCCGGAAAAAAATCGCCCGGTACCCTTTGGTGGAAACCGAGCGCCGACTTTGGGTTCTGGACCAGCAAATCAACGACCGGGGCATCCGGATAGACCTTCCGCTGGTCCACCAGGCGATTCGCTGCGACGAGGAAGACAAGGCCCGCGCCATGGATGAGGCGGTCCACCTCACCGGCCTGGAAAACCCCGGTAGCGTCGCACAGCTCAAAGAGTGGCTGTTCGCCGAGACATCCGAGACGGTGGAATCCCTGAACAAGAAAACGGTTCCGGCGCTACTGAAGGCCACCGACAACGATAAGGTTAGGCGAGTCCTGGAGCTGCGTCAGGAGCTTTCGAAGACCAGCGTAAAAAAGTACACCGCTATGGAAAACGCGGTATGTAAGGATTCCAGGGTCCGTGGTCTGCTCCAGTATTACGGCGCAAACCGCACCGGCCGCTGGGCCGGGAGGCTTGTCCAAGTCCAGAATTTGCCCCAGAACAAGTACAAGGACCTGGACTTGGCCAGGCGCCTGCTCCGTGAAGGCGACTTCGAGCTGCTCGACATGCTGTTTAGCGGGGTGCAGAACCCCCTGTCGCAGTTGATCCGGACGGCGTTCATTCCCCTGGCGGGTGGCTACTTTATCGTCGCGGACTTCTCCGCGATCGAGGCCCGCGTCATCGCCTGGCTCGCCGGCGAAGGATGGCGGCTGGTGGTCTTCCAGAGCCATGGCAAAATCTACGAAGCGTCCGCCTCGGCCATGTTCCACGTCCCGCTCGAAAGTATCACGAAAGCATCCCCGCTCCGTCAGAAGGGTAAGGTGGCCGAATTGGCCTTGGGCTACCAAGGTGGCCCGAAAGCCCTCATCGCCATGGGTGCCCTGGACATGGGGTTGACCGAGGATGAGCTGCCTGGGCTGGTGACGGCCTGGCGGGAGGCTAACCCCAACATTGTGCAGCTCTGGCGCGACGCCGAGCGGGCCGCCGTGAAGGCGGTCCGCGAAAAAACCACCGTCAAACTGAAGATGGGCGTTTCCTACACCTACGAGCGCGGGATGCTCTTTGCGAATCTACCGAGTGGGCGCCGGCTGGCCTACGTCCGGCCGAGAATGGAGCAGCACCCG
>JALHDI010000232.1 GCA_022839045.1 Sporomusaceae bacterium | reverse complement strand
GGAGGTAGCCGTTGGGCTCGGGCGGGAAGCGGGTGTGGACGCGCTGGCCGTATTTGCCGCTGGCGTTGTCTTTGTCGATGATGTCGTGGATGAAGTTGCTGCCGACGTGATGCTCAGGTGTGGACATGGCTTCTGTGCTCCTCAAAATGTTTTTTACCTGCCGGTCTGTCTATAATAGTTTATTTTACCACAATACCGGCAATAAGCAAATCAGCGCCTTAGGGTGGCGACGAGGCGCTTGGGGTTGAGGAGGAGGCCGATGGCCGCCTCGGGGCCGGGAACGGCGATGTCGGCGGCGAGGAGGGTGGCGACGCTCGCCCCTTCGCCGCCGAGGACGCAGACGGACAGGGCGGCGGCGGCGAACATCTCCCTGTCGTTGACGCCGTTGCCGACCGCGACGACGCCGTCCGCGCCGGCGGCCTCGACGAAAGCGGCCTTGGCGGCGCCACCCTCGCCGGCGGCGAGGATGAGGAGCTCGACCGGCAGGCCGCGGAGCTGGTCGCGGGCGATGCCGAAGGTGTCGGCGGTGATGACGACTACACGCAGCCGCCCGGCGAGGGCGACGAGCCCGTCTTTTACGGCGGCGGTGAGGAGGCCGTCGTGGGCGAGGGTGCCGTTGTAGTCGAAGACGGCGGTATGGAATTTGTATTCACGGCCGTCGGGCAGGGTGACTGCGAGCACGGGCGGCGCCTCCCCGGCAAAGGAATTTATGCTAGTATTTGGCATATGAACGGCAAAAATCCTGCAAAAGGAAAAAGCCTTGCGGCTTTTTCGCAAGGCGCTGGTCACTCTATAGGCTTTTCGGGGACTTTCCCCATCCTCTCCAGGCTGGCGGCGATGCGCTGCAGGGAGCGCGAAACTAAAGTGAACTGCCACAGGACGTAGACGATTATCGCGATGTGCAGCAGGGCGAACACTATGCCGAACCCGCTCATGAGCCCGAACATCCCGGGGTACCCGTAACCGAAGCCCATCATGCCTTTCCACCTCCGCGACGTGTTGCCTTAGTATACGCCGGGGGAGGGGAGAGTATGTATTGTGTGGCTATTCGTATACGTAGACGCGGTTGCCGCCGGCGTTTTTGGCTTCGTACATCATTGTGTCGGCTTTGCGGACAAGGTCGTCCAGGCCGAGTTCTTCCCCGCCGTCGGCGGTTATCACCCCGAAGCTGGCGGTGACCGACACCATCTTGTCCCCGTCGGCGACCGCCATCGCCTCGACCGCTTGCCGGAGCCGCTCCGCCAGCGCCGCCGCCCCTGTCTTATCGACGTCGGGCAGGATTATCACGAATTCGTCCCCGCCGTAACGGCCGAAGATGTCTTCGGCGCGCAGGTTGCTGCGGCAGGTGTGGGCGAAATCGGCGAGTACCGAGTCGCCCGACAGGTGTCCGTGGGTGTCGTTGACGAGCTTGAAGTCGTCGAGGTCGGCGAGAATGAGGGATATGGGCTTATTGTTTTCGCGCGCCTGGACGACCAGTTCTTTGCCGACCTTCTTCCACCGGGTGCGGTTCCAGGCTTTGGTGAGCGGATCGATGGATGCTTGCAGGCGCAGGCCTTCCACAATGGCCGAGAAATGGGTTATGTCGCGAAGGACGACCATGAAGCCTGCGTCTTCGCCTTGCCTGTCGTACAGTCCGATGCGCTGCAGCTGATAGTTGGCCCGCTCGCCGTCAACCTCCAGGTACAACGCTTGCTCATCGGCAACGCCGTCGAGGATGGGCATCATCGCCGCGTGTTCCCGGAAGAGGTCGCGGCCTTGCTTGCCTTTCGCCCCGCCGGCGAGGATGGGAAAGGTCCGGCCGGCGGCGAGGTTGAAGTCGGCCAGACGCCCGTCGCGGTCGAAAACGAGGATGCTGTCGGATAGTCTTTGAAATACCTCCTGGCGGGCGAGGGGTACGGTTTCGAGCATGTCGAGGCCGTAGGCGGCCCAGGCGTAGAGCAGCGCCGGGACGAGGAAGGCGGCCGGGTGAGGGTCGATCCCCCAGGGGATGGCTTTCAGCAGGTAAGCGATGTAAACGCCCCAAGGAAACAGGGAGCCGAGGAAGAGCACGAAAGCCTGCGTGCTTTTTTCGGGCGGCGCGTTCCGCCAGGCGCGGGCGAAGAGGATGTTGCCGTAGAGGACGGCCAGGTTGATGTAGGCGGAGTGGATCCAGTACC
>JALHDI010000088.1 GCA_022839045.1 Sporomusaceae bacterium | reverse complement strand
AGATTGGCGGAAAGGAGGGAAGAGGCTAGAACGGGTGCTCCCGCTCTTTTTTCATTGCCCCGCGCGGGAGGTTCATCGCCGCCCGTCGGCGTATAAATATTAGTGCTGCCAATATTGGCTGAATACGTATTAAGGGGAGCTCACATTGACGCCGCTAACAAAAGTGGCCGTTTTTCTTATGATTATCGGCGTAGAGAAAGGCCAAAGAATTTTATCGCTGATGGACAACAGCGAAATCAAAGCCGTTGTTCCCGAGATTCGGGGGTTGACGGCGGTTTCCCGGGAAGTACGGGCAAATGTCTGGGCCGAGTTCAAAGAGCTGGGCTATGAAGATGATATGAACCCTGCCGAAACGCTGGATATTATGCGGCTGCTATTCAACGGCCGCAAGATTGGCGGAAAGGAGGGAAGAGGCTAGAACGGGTGCTCCCGCTCTTTTTTCATTGCCGGCTTTCCCTTTGCGGGGCGCGAAACTCCGGCCCGAAAAGCGGAAAACCCGCGTCCATGCGCGGGTTTTCTTCAAAACTACACTTTCGTATCAATCCTGGATGTGAATATCGCCGACCCCGTGCTTCCTCTTGGCAACACCAATTTTCGGATAACGTCTTTTCCCAGTATCTCAATTTGCTTTTCGGCCTGTGTAGTCAGGTAAACGATCAAGTCTTCCTCTGCGGTTGGCAAATACCCCTTTATTGTGTTATAAATACATTCCCGATTTATCATGGAAGCCTCCAAGATTTATTAATGACCGGGATTGTCCCGTCGAGTTTAATACCAAAATAAATAAGGCAGGCTGCCGCCTGCTCGAAATCAACTATTATCTAAATAGTTGGCGGCTTGGCAGTCATAGACACGTGTCCTTAGACCCATAGCTTTGCGTCCTTGTCTTTCGACAAGTTTGCCAAAATCGACAAATTATAACAATTATTTGCAATTTCATATTACTACCTGACTATTATAAGTGTCAAGGTGTTTCATAGGAGTTTTTTCCTATAAAACAGGGACTTAAGTCCTATGAGAGGGGCTTTTTGGGGGCAGACAGCGGTTGGCGACTGATTTCGCCTTGACGCTGCGGCGGGCTTTTGGCTTGTGCCTATTCCCTTTGCGGTGGGGTCAAACTCCTTCCTTTGGAATCATTATAAGATGCAAGGGGGACGGTTCTTTTGTATCATTTGTGTTTCCACAAAGAGCGGACACCCACCGCTCTTTTTTCATTGCCGGGAGGTCAGAAGCAATCATCCGGCGTATTATCATTACTATTACCAGCATATAGGAGTGATTACCCTTGGACCATCTCTGGCTCGTTTTCGCGCTGCTGTCGGCCGCGACGGCGGCGCTGGTGGCCATCTTCGGCAAGATCGGCCTGCAGGGCATCGACGCCAACACCGCCACCGCCGTCCGCGCCGTCATCATGGCCGCCTTCCTCGTCGGCGTGGTGGCCTTCCAGGGCACGCTGAAGGACATCCCCGCCATCATCGCCGACCGCAAGGCGATCACCTTCATCGCTTTGAGCGGCCTGGCCGGAGCGACGTCGTGGCTGTTCTACTTCCTCGCCCTCAAATACGGCAAGGTCTCCCAGGTGGCCCCCGTCGACAAGCTCAGCGTCGTCATGGCCACCGTCATCGCCGTCCTCTTCCTGGGCGAGAAGGTCAGCCTCCTCGGCGGCGCCGGCGTCGCGCTGATCGCCCTCGGCGCCATCCTCGTCGCCCTCGGCTGACCGCTCCGCCGCGTCCGCCCAAAATAAGAGCACCGTCAAAAACCTGACGGTGCTCCCGTACTCGGCTTGCCGAGCCTTTACTTAACCCTGGTCCACGTCCCGACGATCACCATCGAATCGTTGTCGTTGGCGTGCTTGTAGAAGAAATCGATCTTGTCGTTCTGGCTGTCGTACGTACAATCGTTGAACCCGTCCTCATCGACGCAGTGGATGGTCTTGTTGTCGTAGCCGATGACCCCGGCGAACTTCTCGGTGATTTTGCCGGTTTGCTTGGTGCCGTAGAAGATTCTGCCCTTCTGCTCCGCTATGACGATCTTCATATCTGGAGCCGAGCTGCCGATCGCCTTTATTCTCCCCTCTTTGTCGAGCGTGTCGCTTGCCCGCTGATGCTTGACCGCCTCGTCCCCCTTGAACAGGGCCACGCCTTCGGACGCGACCGTCCATGTGCCTACGAGATTGGGGATCGGATTGGCGAAACCGACCGACTGTCCCAGTACGAACACCAACAGAGTGATACCAAGCAGCACTTTTTTCATAATACGACCCCTTTCGGCAAAAAAGTAAAATATTGCTTATAGTATAACTCGTGCTGGTAAAATTTTCAACCGCGCCATCGGCCACGGCGGTCCGACCGGGGCGGCGCAGCGCCCCGTGAATAAACGACAAAGCCGGTTACGCGCACGCGTAACCGTCGAAAAAGGAGAGGATTTGCATGCGTGTTCCCATTTACCAGGTCGACGCCTTCACCGCCGAGCCCTACAAGGGCAACCCGGCGGCCGTCTGCCTGCTCGGCGGGCCGGCGGACGAAGGGTGGATGCAGGCCGTGGCCGCCGAGATGAACCTGTCCGAGACCGCGTTCGTCTTCCCGGAGAGCGACGGCTACCGGCTGCGCTGGTTCACGCCCAGGAAGGAAGTGAGGCTGTGCGGCCACGCCACCCTGGCCACCGCCCACGTCCTGTTCCGGGAGAAGGGCGCGCCGGCCGACCGGCCGATCAACTTTCATACCTTGAGCGGGCTGCTCACCGCCGGCCTTCAGGGCGGCCTCATCGAGCTCGACTTCCCCGCCTCGCCCGTGGTCGCCTGCCAAGCGCCGCCGGGGCTCGCCGAGGCTCTGGGGGTGCGGCCGGTGTTCGTCGGCCGCAGCGACGACGATTACCTGGTCGAAGTGGCGACCGAGGCGGAGGTCAGGGCCGCCGCGCCCGACTTCGCCCGCCTCGTCCGTACCCCCTGCCGGGGCGTCATCCTCACGGCCCCGTCCCGCTCCGGCGAATACGACTTCGTCTCGCGCTTCTTCGCCCCCGCCGTCGGCGTCAACGAAGACCCCGTCACCGGCTCGGCCCATTGCCGGCTGGTGCCGTATTGGCAGGGCAAGCTGAACAAGGCCGAATTCACCGCCTACCAGGCCTCGGAACGGGGCGGCTTCCTCAAGGTGGCCGCCAGGGGTGGCCGCGTCAGCATCCGCGGCCACGCCGTCACCGTCTTCGCCGGCAAGCTTTTGGCCTAGCCGGCCATCTCGCTCCGCCCGGTCCCCGATACCGTTCTTACAAGCCTCAACCCTTCGCCAGCGTCGGGTTGAGGCTTTCATTTTGTCCCGTCTTGATAATTTCTTTTGCGGCTGCAAAAGCTATCATCTGGAAAGGAGCATCAGATATGACGAAAAAGAAAATCGCGAACATCCCCTTCGGGCCGTACATCGCCGTCCTGGCGGGCGCCACCGTCAACGGGAAGCCCAACTACGCCACGCTTGGCGCCTACGGTGTCGTCAGCCAGCGGCCGGTGCTGTACATCTCGCTGAAAAACTCCCACTACACCACGGCGGGGGTGATCGAAAGCGGCTTCTTCAGCGTAAACATCCCCGCCTCGGAGGCTGTCGGCAAAACCGACTACTGCGGCATCGTGTCCGGCCGCGAGGTCGACAAGTCGGCGGTGTTCGAGTCCTTCTACGACGAGGCGGGCAACGCGCCGATGATCAAGGAGTGCCCGCTCAATTACCTCTGCAAGGTGATCCAGACCATCCCCATCTTCGATTTCACGATGTTCCTCGGCGAGATCGTCGCCGCCTACGCGGACGAGAACTGCCTGGAGAACGGGGTGCCGGACGCTCTGAAAGTCAAGCCGACGATCATGCTGGCCTTCGGGTATTTCGACATCAAGGACAGAGTAGGGACAGTGTTCAAGGCCGGCAGCGACGGCAAATAAAAAAGCGCCGGTTTTCGCATAATAATCCATACCTTGGCCGACCGGGGCCCGGTGACCGGCAGGAGCAAAACGTCTTGGCTTATATCGTTACATTGCTTTTCTTTTTGGCTTGGAGCATATGGGCCGTCAGAAAAGGCCGTTTCTCCTGGCATGCTGTCGTCGCCGTTTATGTCGTCACCCTTTTCGTGGTCGATTATGGCGATGTGCCCTTCGATCACTGGTTCAATTGTTACGATCTGCCCGTTCATCTGCTGAGCAAACCGTATGACGACTATCTGGCGATCGTCTTGTCCGACGGGCTGATATTCCCCTGCATCGCCATCGTTTTCTGCTATTATTCCGTCCGCTGGCATCGCCCGTGGCTGCTCAGCCTGTTGTTCGCCGCCATGCTGGGCATAATCGAGGCCGGCTTTGTAGCATCAGGCTATATGGTATATCACCGCTGGAATCATTGGCTGACCCCGGCCATCACGTTTATCAGCTTCAGGCTGCTGGCCCATTTTGCCGCAAGATTCGTTTATTACACGCCGCCGGTCTCTTACCGGCTCTGCCTGCTCAGCTTCATTTACGTCATCTCGGAGTGGCCGGGAGCGCTGTTTGCGGGGGTCATGCGCTTTTACCAGTACAGGCCGCATATTTTTGGCGATGAGCTTGCCGACGATCGATTTGTCGGGATGATACTCGCAACCGTTATGGGCGGCTTGGGGGCTTGGTTCGCCCCCGGGCTCGCCAGGCGCTATAAGCTTGCCTTTTTCCTGTCGTTGGGGGTTCTTTCTTTAGTCTTTACCTATGTGATGTTTGAGTCGGGACTACTGAAATACCGTCAATGGAGTCATCTTTGGACCGTTGTGCGTTATCTGACGCCATACCTGCTCGTCTATTGGTACGACCGCTGGGAATCGGGCTACCGGGGATCAATCGCTCCGCGGCAACGATAAAGTAGCCATCCCCCCTCACCCCTCGTAAATCTGGATCAGATTCCCGCAGGTGTCGTCGAAGACGGCGATAGTGACGGGGCCGGTCTTGGTGGGGGGCATGGTGAATGTGACGCCGAGCTTGAGCAGGCGGTCGTATTCCCTGGCGATATTGCCGCTGGCGAAGGCCGTAATAGGTATGCCCTGGTCGTAGATTGCTTTCTGGTAAACCTGGGCCGCCGGGTTGCCGTTCGGTTCGAGGACGAGCTCGACCTCGTCGGGCGCGTCAGGCGACACGACCGTCAGCCACCGGGCATCCCCCAGCGGGATGTCGTTTTTCTTTTTGAACCCCAGCACCTCGGTATAAAACTTCAAGGCTTTCTCCTGATCATCCACGAACACGCTGCTCAACTTGATCCTCATATTACCCCTCCTGACGTTATAGTGATGCCGTCCCCCGCCCCAAGGAGGCAAGAAACCATGTTCAACATCTTCAGGAAAAACGCGCCCTGCGAGGAAGCGCCGACCGGCCCCATCCGGGTCGCCTACCCGATCCACCAGCGGGTGCTCGGCAATTTCGACAAGCTGCTGGCCAGCGAGGCCAAAATGGCCGCCGCCTGCAAGACCATGCTGGGCACTGTCGCCGCGCTCAGCGAATTCGACGTCAGGATGACCCACTCATCCTACAGCCAAAAACGACGAAAGCATCGTTCAGATCGGCGAAATCAAGCTGTCGCACCAGATCGCCGCCCGGATTGACAGCACCATCCGCGTCATCGAAAGCAAGGAGCAAGTCGGCGAAGCCGTTCTGCGGTACGCCTGAGAATACCGTACCTGGACAGGGGCAACCCCCGTCCTTTTGCTGTCCGGGTTCGACAAATTAACTCGCGGAAACTGCTTCTTCACCGTTTTTTCTAGAAAGAAACGCAAAGTAGTTATATAATCGTAATAGAATCGACAGCGGCAGCCTGTTGACGGACAGCGCAATTTCCCGCTGGTCACCAAACGCTTCCCCCTTGCCCCCGATCCGTAACCAACAACAGCGAAAAATTATTACAGAACGGACGTGACGGTGAGTGCTTGATCGTGGCAATAAACTAAAAGACGAACTGAAACGGTTGATCGAACAGGGGCAACTTGAGCATGCCAAGGCTATCCTGGAAGAGTATAAAAAGCGGGTTGCCCACGACATAGAAATCTACTCCATCCTGGGAGTAATGGCCATCATGGAAGGGAAGCTCGACGAAGCGGAAAAGCACCTGCTGACGGGATTGGAGCACGACGCTGAAAACTTCGACCTGCTGTATAATCTGGGATACTTGTATACGGCGAAAGCAGACCCCAAAGCGCTGCAATATTATAAAATGGCGCGGGATGCAGCGAAAACGCCCGAGCAGAAAAATGATACCGCAGTAATAATAAGCGACCTTGAATCGCGCCAAGCGGCCCCTGAGAGTCAAAGGATAAATCATTTTTTCGACAGCCCTTTGGACGGAGAAACGCTGAGCGATTTTGCCCGGAAAGACCACAACAAAATTGGTCAAGATATACAAAAGAAAATCAGGAACGGAGAATATGGGGCCGCCATTGCAATATGTCATTACTGGCTTACGCAAATAGACGAGAATAACGCAAGCGTAAATTATTGCCTGGCGCTGGCGGCAAACGGCATAGACGACTTTGATAACGCGCTGAAATATCACAAAAAAGCTTTAGAAATAGATAACGGTCTGGCCGATATAAAACATAGAAAATCGAAATATCAATATACCTATAACGAAAAACAGGTAAATTGTATCGGTTGCGGCCATGAGAATTTTGCGATAGTCAACATCTCCAACCAATCAATCTCCGAGGACAATAAAGAGTTGATCAATCCGATCAGAATATGGGTCAAATGTAACCGCTGCGGGCTGATCTACGCAAACCCGATGCCGGCGGAAGACAGCTTGAACCAATATTACTCGATCATCGCAAAAGAAAAATTTGGCGGCATATACGGCAATATCGACGACAGATTTGAGTTTTTAGTGAGTATGGCCAATAGGCGGCTCGAGAAAATAGAAAGATATGCCGGGGGCGTAAAAACGCTGCTTGATATTGGAACAGGTATCGGCACTTTTACCGGCACGGCGCTAGACAGGGGGTGGCGGGCGGAAGGGCTGGAGTTGACGCAGGAAGATTGTCAATACGCAAAAGAAAAGTTCGCTTTAGAACTGATTCATGAAAATTTCTATTCTTTCCAAGAAGACAGAACGTACGACGTAGTTACTTTATTTGAAGTAATAGAGCACTTGCAAAAGCCGCTGGCGGATTTGCGGCAAATTAACAAATTAGTAAAAGATAACGGGATTTTAGTCGTTTCGACCCCGATACAGGACACCTTATTCGGCAAAAAAATGAAAGAGAACAACATTTTCTGGCATGTAACAGCTCACTTGTCGTATTTTACAAAAGACGTGATGATTGACTACTTAAAAGAGGCAGGCTTTGAAATCATGGAAATCTGCGGTTCAAACGAAGGAGGAGGGAGAATGGAATTTTATTGCCGAAAAAGATAGATGCCGAAAAATATAGATCATGATGGCCCAAAAGATATGAGATGCGCGGGACACCGTCAAAACTTGACGGTGTCCTTTTACTTGGAGAGCCGCCTCGCAAAAGGCCGCTCCCCCGCACGCCGCCCCAACCTAATGCAGCACCTCCACAATTCCCCGCGTCCCGTCCACCCGTATCCTGTCACCGTCATGGATCTTCTCCGTCGCGTCATCCACGCCCACCACCGCCGGGATGCCGTACTCGCGGGCCACCACCGCCCCGTGGGTCATCAGCCCGCCCACCTCGGTCACCAGCCCGCTGGCCGACACGAACAGCGGCGTCCAGCCCGGGTCGGTGAACGGCGCCACCAGGATATCGCCCCGCTCCAGGTCGGCCTCCTCCAGCTTCGTCACCACCCGCGCCCGCCCTTCCACCGTCCCGGCCGACACTGGCATGCCCGCCAGCGCCCCCGGCGGCAGGTCGCGCGGCGCGTACGAGCCGGCGAACGCCTCGCCCTCGCTCGTCAGCACCCGCGGCGGCTTCAGCTTCTCGTACTCCGCGTACTTCTCCCGCAGCGCGGCGATCCTGGCCTTGTCGGCCCGGCCGGTCGCCACCGCCGTCTTGAGCTCGTCGAGCGTCAGGTAGAAAACGTCCTCCGCCCGCTCGATCACCCCCCGCGCCGCCAGCTTATCCGCCTCCGCCATGATCGCCTGCTTGCACTCGTCCAGCAGGCTCACCATCAGATACTTCGGGTACTCCCTCAGGCCGATGAACTCCCGGTACGTCCGCACCAGCCTGCCCATGATCCGTGCCTTCACCCCGCCGCCGAGCTTCCGCTTCAGCCGCCGCCTCAGCTCCTGTGCCGCCCGCTCGGCGTCCGCCCGCCCCTCGGCGAACTTCCGCCGGTGCTCGCCCGGCTCGGTGCTCTGGATGTGGCTGGCGATTGCCGGCACCAGCTGCGTAGGCCGTTCCCGCCAGCGCGACCGGGTGATGTCGATCTCGCCCGGGCAGCGCATGCCGTACTTGCGCAGGAAAGCTGCGAACGCCGGCCGGACGACGTCGCCGCCCTCCACCCGTCCCAGGCCGTCCAGGAAGGTGGCGTCGTCCGCCTCCTGCATGTACGCCAGCGCCGCGGGGTAAGGGCGGATGACGTCCGCCAGGTCGCCCAGCTCCAGGCCCATCTCGGACGAAACGTTCCCCGGCGCCGACTTCGTCAGCTCGTCGAGCGGCGACGGCTCGCCCAGCCAGTGCCGCGCCAGCCAGCCGATCAGCATCGACGCCATCCAGGCCGCAAACACCGGCTTGCCGATCTCGCCGATAACATCCTCGAAACTCATATTGAACTCGCTGGCGATGAACTCCACCCGTTCCGTCCCCGACCGCCGGGCCAGCTCGCGGCGCAGGTTGCCGATGACCCGCGCGCCGACCGCCGCCGTGTCGGGAATCTCCATCTTCTCCCTGAACAGCATCTCGAACACCGACCCCGCCATCATCGCCAGGCTCTTCTTCATGTAAGACTTCCCGCCCTTCGCCCGCTTGCGCGGCCGCAGCGAAGCGACGAAATCGCGCCGGCGGAGCACCTCGGCGATCGCGCTCGCTATCAGCGCGTCCGACTTGCTGTACATCGCCGGCGCCGTCTTGCGGCCCAGCCACGTGGCCAGCGAATCGGTGATGTCGATATACATCCGCCCCCCGGCCGCCACCGGCACCCAGCGATTGTCCACCGCCTCCATCGTGTTCTCCCAGATCGACATCCCCAGCGGCCTGATCGGATCGGTCATCATCTGCACATGGCCGAAAGACACATATACCCCCGGCGCGCCGCCGGCCGCCTCGGGCAGAGGGTAGAGGGTGGTTATCGGCCGGCTCTGCACGATGAAAAACCGTCCCTCGGCCCACGCCCACTCGATATCCTGCGGCTGCCCGAAATGCGTCTCGATCTCCCGGCCCAGCGCCGCCAGCTCCGCGATCGCCGCGTCGGGCAGCGCCTGCTCGCGCTGCCGTCCGGAGGGAAGCTCCCGCTCCTCCGTGCCGCCGTCCGGCAGAGGATATATCGCCAGCTTCTTGGCCGCCACCTGCCGCTTCACGATCCGCCCGCCCCGCACCTTGTAAAGATCGGCGCTCACCAGCCCCGACACCAGCGCCTCGCCCAGCCCGAAGGCCGCGTCGATCGACACCACCTTGCGGTTGCCGCTCACCGGGTCGGCGGTGAACATTATCCCCGACACCTCCGGGAAGACCATTCGCTGCACCACCACCGCCAGCCGCACCTTGTCGTGGTCGAAGCCGGCCTTTGCCCGGTAGGCGATCGCCCGGTCGGTGAACAGCGACGCCCAGCACCGCCTCACATGGTAGAGCAGTTCGCTTTCCCCTTTCACATTGAGATAAGTGTCCTGCTGACCGGCGAACGACGCTCCCGGCAGGTCCTCGGCCGTCGCGCTCGACCGCACGGCATAGGCGTGCTCCGTCCCCGTCCGCCGCCAGGCGCGGACGATCTCCTCCGCCGCCCGCTCGGGGATGGCGAGGCTCTCCAGGTGGCCGCGGATACGCCGCCCCAGCGTCCTTATCTCCTCCAGCGCCCCGGCGTCCACCCGGCGCAGCTCGGCCAGCAGCGCCGCGAACTCGCCGCTCCCGGCCGTAAGCTCCTCGTAAGCCTCCGTCGTCACGCAGAACCCGGCCGGCACCTCCACCCCCGGGATGCGGCACAGCTCGCCGAGGTTGGCTCCCTTGCCGCCCGCGTGGGCCAGGTCGGCTCTGTCCACCGCCGCGAAATCCAACACATAACGCCCCATCGTTCGCCCTCCTTTTCTACAGATAGCTTTCCCCGCCCGCCGTTTGCTACCCGCACCCCATTTGTGATAATATTTTCTTGCCCGCACGATATAAGCGGCGTTTCTCCATCCTGAAAACGAGGTGACGACGTGTACCCTTGGTTGGACCTGTTCGGCATCATCGCCTACCGCGTCTTCTTCGTCTTTTTCGACCTGACCTTCTGGCTGGTGCTTGGCCTGGTAGCCTTCCAGTATTGGCAGATGCAGAAGGACCAGCTTAAGATGTTCGGCGTCCCCGGTCCCGGCGTGCTCCGCCGGGTCGCGGCCGCCGCGGCCATCGGCGCGGCCGGCGGCGTCATCGGCAGCTTCGTGCTGACCTTCGTCGGCGTCCCCCTCAATCACCTCGGCCTCGCCTACATCTGGCCGGTCGTCATCGCCCTCATGCTCGTCAACCTCCGCTTCATGTGCTTTGCCTACGCCGGCGGCCTCGTCGCCTTATCGAGCGTCCTGTTCGGCTGGCCGGAGGTCAACGTGCCCCAGGTCATCGCCCTCGTCGCCGCCCTGCACGTCACCGAGAGCATCCTCATCTTCGTCAGCGGCCGCTACGGCGCCGTCCCAATGATCCTCAAGCGCGACGACGGGCGCGTCGTCGGCGCCTTCACCCTCCAGAACTTCTGGCCGTTGCCCCTCGTCCTGCTGCTGGCCTTCGTCCCCGACACGACCGAGGGGATGATAAAAATGCCCGACTGGTGGCCGCTGCTGCCGATGCCCGACAAACCGCCGGTTGGCGACGAGTGGCACTACGCGCTGGTTCCCGTCGTCGCCGCCCTCGGCTACGGCGACATCGCCGTCGCCAGCACCCCCGCCGAGCGCCGCCGCCGGTCCGCCTTCCACCTCGCCCTCTACAGCCTCGCCCTCCTCGGCCTGGCCGTGCTGTCGGCCAAGTACGCCTGGCTGCAATTCTTCGCCGCCGTGATGTCGCCTCTGGGCCACGAACTGCTCGTCCAGCTCGACAACCGCCGGGAGATGAGGGGCGAACCCCGCTTCGTCCCCCCCGAGCGCGGCGTCATGGTCCTCGACACCGTCGCCGCCACCCCCGCCCGCCGGGCCGGCCTCCTGCCCGGCGACATCATCCTCGACCTCGGCGGCCTCGCCGTCGACAACGCTTTCGAACTGGCCCGCGCCATCAGCTTCGCCCCCGACGCGTTCGATATCACCGTCAGCCGCGCCGGCGCCGTCACCCGCCGCCCGGCCCGCTTCACGGACGGCGAGCGGCGCCTGGGGGTCATCATCGTCCCCGAGGGCTACGAGCAGCACTACGCCCGGCTCGTCGGCCGCCGCTTCGGGCTGCTCGACTGGCTGAAGAATAAATTCGGAAAGCGTTGAAAATCATTCTTATTTCACCCTACATATGATATAATTATTATTAATTGATAATTTCTATAAATTATTTTCCATAAAAGGAAAATTCGTGCACAAATGCCAGGGCATCTGTCAGACCGCTTGTCAGAGATAATGTCAGGGTTTTTGTAAGAAAAATGGCAGAAAATGCACGACCCGCTTGCTCGAACATACGTACTGTAGTACAATGGAAGCAACGAACATTTGTTCTAAAATAGCTTTGCGAGGCAGTTATGACGACACTCGTCCCCAAACTGAAAAACACCTATCAGGAAGGCGGCCGGCCGTTCGAGGTCGTCGCCCCCTTCGTCCCGACGGGCGACCAGCCGACCGCCATCG
>JALHDI010000087.1:12388-21814 GCA_022839045.1 Sporomusaceae bacterium | reverse complement strand
GCCGTGCAGAACGGGGTCATCATGGTGACCTATATCAACCACCTCCGCGACCGCAAGCCCCTCGAGGAGGCGATCATCGAAGGCGCCGTAACCCGTCTGCGCCCGGTCATGATCACCGCCCTCGTGGCCAGCCTCGGCCTGCTGCCGCTCATCTTCGCCACCGGCACGGGCGCCGAGGTGCAGCGACCGATGGCCACCGTAGTGGTCGGCGGCCTGGTGACCGCCACCATCCTGACCCTGGTCGTGCTGCCCAGCATCTACTACGTGTGGTACGAGCGCAAGGCCGGGACCGACAACCCAGCAACCAAATCTGCCTAGAAATTCGGAGGAATGGAAATGAACAAAATCAAAATGATCGTCCTCGGCCTCGCCCTCATCCTCACCCTGGCCCTTGCGGCCGGGTGCGGGGGCGCCGGCGACGCCAAACCGCAGCAGCAGGCCCCCCAGGCCCAGACGTCCATGCCGGCCGGCGACCCGATGCCGATGATGAAGGATATGGACGCCGGCATGCAGGAAATGATTAAGCACATCAAGGCCGGCAAGATGATGGAAGCGCAGGCAGCGGCCGCCCAGGTAGCCGGCATGGCTGACAAGGTCGCGCCCCACATGACCGACAACGCCCTTAGGGAGCAGCTGAAAACGGCGGCCCACGACCTCCGCGATACCATGACCGACGGCAAAGCCGACCAGGCGGTGATCGAGGCGAAAATGCAGGCCATGCAGGAGATCATGAAACGCTCTCTGAGCCATCTGCAAGCCCAGAAGCACAACCATTAATCGCGCGGAAGTAAGTCTATCGATTCCGCCGCCACACAGAAAAATATCGACCACGCTTCCCGTCATCGCTAAAGGACAGACGGACCGCACAAGAGCCCCATGCCAGCCATGGGGCTCTTGTTGTGCGCCATAGCGGCGGCCGTTCCCTCTATTGCCGAAAAAACATCAAACGTTCATATTTTATCCATCAGATCTTTATACTCCTTAGCTATAATTTACCTAGAAACTAACAAGGGGGTTTGCCAAATGAAACGGAGAATCACCATCGTCACCGCAATCGCCATGCTGGTCGCGGCCACCGCCGTCGCCGCGCCGAGCGACCAAACGGGAAATCAGAACTGGGAGCAAATGTATCAGTACTGCAACCAGGCGATGCAGCAATGGGGCAACGGCAGCCAGGCTCCCCAGGAGGGCCAGGCCCGGCCGCAGGGTCAGCCGATGTCCTATAACGACGGCATGATGGGCAATATGATGAGCGGCATGATGGGCAGCGGCGGCTACGGCAATATGATGGGTAGCGTCGAATTCCGGTAGACAAAGGGCAGTTTTCGGGCCGAGATACAGCGAAAGACCGAAGCGGGTGCCAGAGCGCGCATCCGCTTCGGCCTTTTCTCTTCGGCAGGGAATGATAAAGTTACCGCGAATAACTGTGTAGGCCGTTCGGCCGATCGGATTCGGGGGTGGTGAATTGGCAAATACTATTCACCTGGAAGTTCGATAAAGACAAATAAGGAGGCCTTCTCCCATGGAAGCGTTGCAGTTTATTTATAAGCGCCGGAGCGTCAGGAGGTTTACGGATGAGGCGGTGTCTGACGACCACCTCCGGGAAATCATCCGCGCGGCCACCTTCGCGCCGTCGGGCAAGAACATGCAGAACTGGCAGTTCGTCGTGGTGGCCGATAAGAGCAAGATCGCGGCGATCGCCGGCCTCGTGGAAAAGAAGAACGCCGAACTGGCCGCTCTGCTCAAGGACGAGCAGAAAGCCAAGGCGTTGAAAGGAACCGTCAACTATCATACCGCGTTCAAAAACGCGCCGCTGTTGGTGCTCGTATACGCCGGGCCATACGAGACGGTCGCCGATATGCTGATTGCCGACGGGGTCATGACCGCGGAAGAAGCGGTGAAGTACGGACAATCGCATCCCGGAGTCCAGAACGTGGCGGCGGCGATGGAGAACCTCCAACTGGCGGCGGCCAGCCTCGGCTACGGGGCATGCTGGATGACCGGGCCGACATACGCGGGGGAGGAAATCACCGCCTTTCTCGGCGCAGTCATCAAACCGGGCTACTACCTGGCAGCCCTGACCCCGCTAGGGGTGCCGGCGGACACGAGCGGTACCCGGACGCCCCGCAAGCCGGTGGAGGAAGTACTGACAATAATCGAATGACGATAGGCGGAAAGCCGTAGCATACAAGAAAGGCGGGACACCGCTCCGGGCTCGCGGCGAAAAAATATCTTCGCCACCCTATTGACAACACGCACCCATACTGGTATATTGTATACAAAGTTACACTCCGCCACGAAAAACGGCGATAACGGATACCGAGTTTACACTTTGCCCTTCCCGGCGTCCGTCCCCGGCAAACCGAATAGCGAACATCTACAGGTGATGATTGGGAGAAAAGGATCGGTCCAAACCGCTCAGAGAGCCGGTGGTTGCTGCGAACCGGTGCGGAAGCCGTCTCCGAACAACTCGCCCATGAACTGTTTCGCTGAACGCCCCCTGCGGGCAACTAGGCGAAGACGTAAGCCGGGCGTTAGCCGGCAGCCGCTGATGGGCGGTGAGAGAGTACAGTGTAGGGTGGTACCGCGGAATATTCCGCCCCTATTGACGTCATGGCGTCAGTAGGGGCGGTTTTGTTTTCGCCGACACAAAAGGAGGAAAACGACATGGACACAAGGACAATCCGGATATTCGACACGACGCTGCGGGACGGCGAGCAGACCCCGGGCGTCACCCTCAACGCCGCCGAAAAACTGGAGATCGCCCAAACCCTCGCGAAGCTCCGCGTCGATATCATCGAAGCCGGGTTCCCCGCCGCCTCCCCCGGCGACTTCGCCGCCGTCGGCGAAATCGCCGCCAAGGTCCGCGGCCCGGTCATCGCCGGTCTCGCCCGCACCAGCCCCAAGGACATCGATGCCGCCGTCCAGGCCCTCAAAAAAGCCGAGCGGCCGCGGATCCACACCTTCATCGCCACCAGCGACATCCACCTGCA
The DNA here is from genome assembly GCA_022839045.1 of Sporomusaceae bacterium. The sequence continues at coordinate 18,821 of JALHDI010000087.1, read as the reverse complement.
GTATAAGCTCAAAATGACCAGGGACGAGGTGCTGGCCGCCGCCCAGGACGCGGTCCGCCACGCCCGCCGGTTCGTCGACGACGTCGAATTCTCCGCCGAAGACGCCTCCCGGTCCGACCGCGACTACCTTTGCCGAGTCTTCACCGCCGCTATCGCCGCCGGCGCCACCACCATCAACATCCCCGACACCGTCNNNNTCGGCTACACCACCCCGGACGAATTCGGCGCCCTCATCAGCTACATCCGCGAGCACGTCCCCAACATCGACCAGGCCGTCGTCAGCGTCCACTGCCACAACGACCTCGGCATGGCGGTCGCCAACTCGCTGGCCGCCGTCCTAAATGGCGCCGGCCAGGTCGAGTGCACCGTCAACGGTCTTGGCGAGCGGGCCGGCAACGCCGCCATGGAAGAAATCATCATGGCCCTCCACACCCGCCTCGAATACTACCGGGCCGCCACCGGCATCGACACCCGCCACATCTACCGCGCCTCGCGGCTGGTCAGCGTGCTGAGCGGCATCGCCGTCCAGCCCAACAAGGCGGTCGTCGGCGACAACGCCTTCGCCCACGAATCGGGCATCCACCAGCACGGCGTTTTGAACAACGCCCTCACCTACGAAATCATGCGCCCCGAGACCATCGGCCTCAACCGCAACGCCCTCATCCTCGGCAAGCTCTCCGGCCGCCACGCCCTCGAGGAGCGCCTCAGAACCCTCGGTTACGACCTCGAACCCGAGCGTATCAACGAAATCTTCGCCAAATTCAAGGAACTGGCCGATCGCAAGAAGATGGTCTTCGACCGCGACATCGAGGCCCTCGTTGCCGAAAAGGCGTCGGCCACGCCCGAGTGGTACCGCCTCATATACCACCATGTCGTCAGCGGCAACCAGACCACCGCCACCGCCATGGTACGGGTGGAGACCGACCGCGGTTTCACCGAACAGGCTGCCTACGGCGACGGCCCGGTGGACGCCGCCTTCAAAGCGATCGAAAAAGCCGTCGGCTTCCCCATCTGCCTTAAAGACTACCAGATCAAAGCCGTCACCTCCGGCGAAGACGCCCTCGGCGAAGCGACCGTCTGGCTCGAGCAGGACGGCCGGGTAATCAGCGGCCGCGGCCTCAGCACCGACATCATCGAAGCCAGCGCCAGGGCGTACGTCGGCGCCATCAACAAACTGATCGCCACTTGCGGCCACCCGGCCGCCGGTGAAATAGCAGCAGGAGGAGAATAAACCAATGGGCATGACAATGACGGAAAAAATCCTCGCCCGCCACGCGGGCCTGGATAAAGTAGTCCCCGGCCAGCTCATCAAATGCCGGGTCGACCTCGTTCTGGCGAACGACATCACTGGGCCGCCGGCCATCGTCGAATTCGAAAAAATCGGCCGCCCGGTCTTCGACCGGCACAAAATCGCCCTCGTCCCCGACCACTTCACCCCCAACAAAGACATCAAATCCGCCGAACAGGCCAAAGCGCTGCGCGACTTCGCCAAGAAGCACGCCATCACCCACTACTGGGAAGTCGGCCGCATGGGCATCGAGCACGTCCTTCTCCCCGAAGAAGGCCTCATCGCCCCCGGCGAACTCATCATCGGCGCCGACTCCCACACCTGCACCTACGGCGCCCTCGGCGCCTTCGCCAGCGGCGTCGGCCACACCGACGCCGGCGCGGCCATGGCCACCGGCGACACCTGGTTCAAAGTGCCGCCGGCGATCAAGGTCGAGCTCACCGGCAAGCCGTCGCGCTGGGTCACCGGCAAAGACGTCATCCTCGCCCTCATCGGCATGATCGGCGTCGAAGGCGCCCGCTACCAGGCCCTCGAATTCACCGGCCCCGGCGTCGCCGCCCTATCGATGACCGACCGCTTCACCATCGCCAACATGGCCGTCGAAGCCGGCGCCAAAAACGGCATCTTCCCGGTCGACGGCGCCACCGAAGCCTACATAGCCGACAAAGTCAAACGGCCCTACACCGCCGTCGCCGCCGACCCCGACGCCCAGTACGCCCAGACCGTCACCATCGACCTCGGCCATCTCGCCCCCACCGTCGCCATGCCCCACCTGCCGGAGAACGTCAAACCGGCGGCCGAGCTCGCCCACATCACCATCGACCAGGCCGTCATCGGCTCCTGCACCAACGGCCGTCTCGACGACCTCGCCCAGGCCGCGGCCGTCCTGGCCGGCCGCAAAATCCACCCCGCCGTGCGGGCCATCGTCATCCCCGGCACCCAGCAGATATACGCCGAAGCCATGGCGCGCGGCTACATCGCCACCTTCATCCGCGCCGGCGCCGTTGTCAGCACCCCCACCTGCGGACCCTGCCTGGGCGGCTACATGGGCATCCTCGCCGCCGGCGAGCGGGCCGTCAGCACCACCAACCGCAACTTCCGCGGCCGCATGGGCCACGTCGACAGCGAAGTCTACCTCGCCAGCCCGGCCGTAGCCGCCGCCAGCGCCGTCACCGGCCATATCTCCGACCCCCGGGAGGTGATGAAATGATCCTCGAAGGAAACGTCTGGCGCTACGGGGACAACGTCGACACCGACGTCATCATCCCCGCCCGCTACCTCAACACCGCCGACCCCAAAGCCCTCGCCGCCCACTGCATGGAAGACATCGACCCCACCTTCGCCGGCAAAGTCGAGCCGGGAGACATCATCGTCGCCGGCCGCAACTTCGGCTGCGGCTCCTCCCGCGAGCACGCCCCCCTCGCCATCAAGACCAGCGGCGTCACCTGCATCATCGCCGACGGCTTCGCCCGCATCTTCTACCGCAACGGCATCAACATCGGCCTACCCCTCGTCGAGCTCGGCGCGGTGGTCGCCGAGATCAAAAACGGCGACCGGATACGCGTCGACCTGCGGGGCGGCACCATCGAAAACCTCGCCAGCGGCAAGAAATTCGCCATCCAGCCGCTGCCTGGCTTCATCCAGGATATCGCCAAAGCCGGCGGCCTCATCAACTACGTCAAGGGGGAAAAGGCGTGAACACCAAGAAAATCCTCGTCATCCCCGGCGACGGCATCGGCCCCGAAATCACCGCCGCCGCCCGGGCAATCCTCGCCCTGGCGGCCCGCAAGGCCGGCCTCGACCTTCAGTTCGCCACCTGCCTCGCCGGCGGCGCGGCCATCGACGCGCGCGGCGTGCCCCTGCCCGACGACACCCTGGCCGCCGCCAAAACCGCCGACGCCGTCCTCCTCGGCGCCGTCGGCGGACCCAAATGGGACTCCGTTGCCCCCGACATCCGTCCCGAAAAAGCCATCCTCGGGCTCCGCAAAGCCCTCGGCCTCTACGCCAACCTCCGGCCGGTCAAAGTCTCCGAGGCCCTCGCCGCCTACTCGCCCCTCAAGCCCGAGCTCGTCGCCGGCACCGACATCCTCATCGTCCGCGAGCTCACCGGCGGCATCTACTTCGGGCCGAAATGCGAAAGCGAGACAAATGACGGCGTCGAACGGGCCTGGGACACTGAAGTATACAGCGTCCCCGAAGTGACGCGCATCGTCAGGATGGCCTGCCAGGCCGCCAAAGGCCGCCGCGGCAAAGTCACCTCCGTCGACAAGGCCAACGTCCTCGCCTCCTCCCGCCTCTGGCGACGGGTGGCCACTGCCACCGCCAGGGAAGCGGGCATCGAGGCCTCCCATATGTACGTCGACAACTGCGCCATGCAGCTCGTCCTCGGGCCCAAAACCTTCGACGTCATCGTCACCGGCAACCTGTTCGGCGACATATTGAGCGACGAAGCCGCCGTAGTCGCCGGCTCCATCGGCCTGCTGCCCTCCGCCAGCATCGGCGACGGCCCCGGCCTTTACGAGCCCATCCACGGCTCGGCCCCCGACATCGCCGGCCAGGGCATCGCCAATCCCGTCGGCACCATCCTGTCGGCCGCCATGCTCCTCCGCCACTCCCTCAAGGCCGAGGCGTCCGCCGCCGCCATCGAGCAGGCCGTCGACGCCGTCCTCGCCGAGGGCTACCGCACTGCGGATTTGTACAGACCCGGACTTACGAAAGTGTCCACCGAAAAAATGGGTGAATTGATAATCAAGCAGCTTCGATAAAAACACACGGTTTGTCCAAAAGGCTCCAGATGCAAGGCGCACCGGAAGAGCGCGCCGCGCCGCGTACTCAGAGGTACGCAAGCAAGCGCTCTGAGGAGCAACGCCGCAGATGGACCTTTTGGGCAAACCCAATGAAAGGGAGGTGATACCATGCGTATCACCGGCGCCCAAATAATCGTCGAATGCCTCCAGGAACAAGGCGTCGACACCGTCTTCGGCTACCCCGGCGGCACCATCCTGCCGCTCTACGACGCCCTCCGCGACTCGTCGCTCAGGCACATCCTCACCGTCCACGAACAGGGGGCGGCCCACGCCGCCGACGGCTACGCCCGCGCCAGCGGTCGGGTTGGGGTATGCATCGCCACCTCCGGACCGGGCGCCACCAACCTCGTCACCGGCCTGGCGGCCGCCTTCATGGACTCCGTCCCCGTAGTCGCCATCACCGGCCAGGTGCCCACCTCCCTCATCGGCCGCGACGCCTTCCAGGAAGTCGACATCACCGGCATAACCATGCCGATAACCAAGCACAACTTCCTCGTCAAGGACACCGCCAAACTGGCCGAAACCCTCCGCTACGCCTTCCGCATCGCCGCCTCCGGCCGTCCCGGCCCCGTGCTCGTCGACGTGCCGCGCGACGTCCAGACCGCCGAAGTGCTGTTCGAGCCGGCCGCCGAACCGGCCATAGTGCCCTTCGCCATGAGCGGGGCGGTGCTGGCCCGCATCGACGCTGCGGCCGAAGCCATCGGCCGCGCCCGGCGGCCGGCCGTCATCGTCGGCGGCGGCGCCGTGGCCGCCGAAGCCTCCGCCGAAGTCGCCGTGCTGGCCGAAAAGCTCGCCTGCCCGGTCGTCAGCACCCTCATGGGACTCGGCGCCATCCCTGCCTCCCATCCGCTCTTCCTCGGCCTCACCGGCATGCATGGACATAAACCGGCCAACAACTGCATCCACGACGCCGACCTCATCATCGCCGTCGGCAGCCGCTTCAGCGACCGCGTCACCGGCGACCGGGCCAAATACGCCGCCGGCAAAGCCGTCATCCACATCGACGTCGATCCGGCGGAAATAGACAAAAACGTCGCCGCTGGCATCGGCCTCACCGGCGACATGAAAACCATCCTCTCCTTCCTCGCCGCCAGGGTACCGGCCGGCAACAGCGAAGCCTGGTGGGAAAAGATTGCCGCCTGGCAGGCCGATTACCGCTCAGAGCCCTTCGGCGAGCGCCTCACCGCCCCGTGGCTGTTCGCGGAAATCTCCGCCCGGACCGGCGGCGGCGGCTATATCTTCGCCACCGACGTCGGCCAGCACCAGATCTGGGCCGCCCAGCACCTCAAGATCGAAGTCCCGCGCACCTGGCTCACCTCGGGCGGCCTCGGCGCCATGGGCTTCGGCCTGCCGGCGGCCATGGGGGCGCAGTTCGCATCTCCTGACAAGCGTGTCATCCACATCGCCGGCGACGGCGGCTTCAAAATGACCGGCGCCGAGCTCTACACCATCGCCGCCCACCGCCTGCCCGTCATCTCCGTCATCGTCAACAACAACGGCCTCGGCATGATCCGCCAGCTCCAGCACGCCTTCTTCGCCAAGCGCTACACCGCCTGCGAACTGCCGGCCGTCGACTTCACCGCCTTCGCCGCCGCGTTCGGCATCGACGCCGTCGTCGCCGACACCCCCCGGGAATTCGCCGCCGCCTTCGCCGCCGCTCTCGCCGCTCCCGGCCCGCGGGTGATCGTCGCCAACATCGCCGCCGAAGACCTCGTAACCCCCATGGTGCCGCCGGGGGCGGCCATCAACGCCTATCTCGACATCTGAAAGGAGGTGGCCTAAGTGGCAGTCGGCAACGATCCGCATACCCCCGCTACCAACGACGCCGAAGCCATCCCCGGGGTCGATCCGGGGGCCGACGAGAACCTGCTGCGCCAGTCGCTCGGGGCATAAGCAAAAAGAAAAAACGAACTTAGCAAAAGTCTCTTGACAAAAACCTTGAGTACATGGATAATGTATACAACATTACAATGGCGTGATGTAAGGAAGTGCGTCTAGGGTTCCGCCGTAAATATACGGGCCTGGACCGAGCGGCGCAGAATGCGATAACGCATTACACCGTGGGTATAAAAGACCCTGCGGGAAGTTTCTTACGAAAGAAGTAGGGGACTTTTTCGCAGGCATTTTTATACCCATATGTTTTGTATACAGTATTCATTATGCCTGTACGCAAAGAGAGGAGGATCAGCGTGAAGCACGTACTGTCAATTCTGGTCTACAATCAGCCCGGCGTGCTGGTCAGGGTTGCGGGCATGTTCTCCCGGCGGGGATTCAACATCCACAGCCTGGCCGTCGGCACGACCCAGGACCCGAGATACTCGCGAATTACCGTGGTGGT
>JALHDI010000087.1:11913-12315 GCA_022839045.1 Sporomusaceae bacterium | reverse complement strand
AACGGCATCCTCGATCAGGTCGTCAAACAGCTCGACAAGCTCGTCGAGGTCGAAGCCATCCAGCTCCTGCCCCCCGACGCCTCGGTACGGCGGGGGATCGCGATGGTCAAGATCGCGGCCGGCGGCGACAAGCAGCCTGAAGTCCTCAAGCTCGCCGAAGTGTTCCGCGCCAGCATCGTCGACCTGACCGAGCACACGGCCACCTTCGAGATTACCGGCGACGACGACAAAATAGACGCCTTCGTCGACCTGCTCGGCCCCTACGGCATCATCGAAATGGTCCGCACCGGCCTTGCCGGTCTGGCCCGGGGCGGGAGCAACATCCACCAGTACGAGAGGAGAGAATACTATGAGCAAATTGTATTATGATCTTGACGCCAACTGGGATATGATCAGCAGCAA
>JALHDI010000087.1:0-11897 GCA_022839045.1 Sporomusaceae bacterium | reverse complement strand
CATCGGTTACGGCAGCCAGGGCCACGCCCACGCCCTCAACCTCAAGGAGAGCGGCATCGACGTAACCGTCGGCCTCTATAAAGGCAGCAAATCCTGGCACAAAGCCGAAAACGACGGCGTCAAAGTCGCTGCCGTGGCCGACGCCATCCGCGGCGCTGACATCGTCATGATCCTTATCCCCGACGAAAAACAGGGCCAGATCTACCGCGACCACATCGCCCCCAACCTCAAAGCCGGCGCCGCCCTCGCCTTCGCCCACGGCTTCAACATCCACTTCAGCCAGGTCGTGCCGCCTGACAACATTGACGTCTTCATGGTCGCCCCCAAAGGCCCCGGCCACCTCGTCCGGCGGATGTACACCGAAGGTAAAGGGGTACCCTGCCTGATGGCCGTCCACCAGAACTTCACCGGCAACGCCCAGGAGCTCGCCCTCGCCTACGCCCGCGGCATCGGCGGCACCCGCGCCGGCGTCCTGGCCACCACCTTCAAGGAAGAGACCGAAACCGACCTCTTCGGCGAACAGGCCGTCCTCTGCGGCGGCGTCACCGAACTCATCAAAGCGGGCTTCGAAACCCTCGTGGAAGCCGGCTACCAGCCCGAATCGGCCTACTTCGAGTGCATGCACGAAATGAAACTCATCGTCGACCTCATGTACGAAGGCGGCATCGGCATGATGCGCTACTCCATCAGCGACACCGCTGAATTCGGCGACTATATGACCGGCAAGCGCATCATCCCCGACGCCACCCGCGCCGAAATGCGCAAAATCCTCGCCGAAATCCAGAATGGCGAATTCGCCAAAAAGTGGATCCTCGAAAATCAGGCCAACCGGCCGGTATTCAACGCCATGCGCAAGAGCGAGGCTGAGCACCAGATCGAAAAAGTCGGCCGCGACCTCAGGGCCATGATGCTCTGGCTCAAGAAATAGCAATCATCGTAATGACCGATAGCAAATAAAACGGCAAGGAGGGATTGGAATGGAACGTTTAGTGCATGTTGGCGGGATCAGCGACGACCTCGGCGGCGTCGATCCGCACGCGGACCAGAACCTGCTGCGCCTCGCCGGAATCGCCTAAGACCTTTTTCCCTTAACGGATTTATACTACCGATAAAAGTGATGAGCGGGACGGGTATGCGACCAGCAGCCGCCGCAGAGAGCCGGGGTAGGTGGAAGCCCGGCGCGGCTGCCGCATATCAGATCACCCGTGAGCTCTCCCCCGACGGCTTCGGCCCTAGGCGGGAGCGCGACCGCGCGTTACAGCGGAGCCGGCTGATGGGCCGGTGCGAAGAGTCATAACGATAGGGTGGTACCGCGGATACCCGCCCCTATCGGCGCCTATGCGCCGATAGGGGCATTTTATTTTGGGCTTGGCGCAAGCCAGGCATTCTGTATGGAGGTGCAGACATTATGCAGCTTACCGGAGCGGAGGCTGTCGTAAAATGCCTAGTGGAGGAAGGCGTCGACACCGTGTTCGGCTATCCCGGCGGCCAGATCATGCCGCTCTACGACGCCCTCTACGACGCGCCCCTCAGGCATATCCTCACCGTCCACGAGCAGGGGGCGATCCACGCCGCCGACGGCTACGCGCGCGCCAGCGGCAAGGTCGGAGTGTGCATCGCCACCTCCGGCCCGGGGGCGACCAACCTCGTCACCGGGCTGGCGGCCGCCTACCTCGACTCGGTGCCGCTCGTCGCCATCACCGGCCAGGTGCCCACCGGCATGCTCGGCCGCGACTCCTTCCAGGAAGTCGACATCACCGGCATCACCATGTCGGTCACCAAACACAACTTCCTCGTCCGCGACGCCGCCCGTGTTCCCGAGATCATGCGTCTCGCTTTCCGCATCGCCCGCTCCGGGCGGCCGGGGCCGGTGCTCGTCGACCTGCCCCGCGACGTCCAGCAGGGCCTCCTGACCTTCTACCCCGCCGAGCCGGCGGCCGCCAAACAGGGCGGAAACGATGACCGGGCTGAAAACGCGGTCCGCCAGGCGGCGGCGGCGATCAAAGCCGCCCGGCGGCCGGTCATGGTGCTCGGCGGCGGCGTCATCCGCGGCCAGGCCAGCCGCGAGGCGGCCCAGCTTGCTGAAAAACTCGGCCTGCCGGTCGTCAGCACCCTCATGGGCCTCGGCGCTCTGCCGTCCACCCATCCCCAGTGGCTCGGCCTTACCGGCATGCATGGCCATATCGCCGCCAACCGCACCGTCCATGAAGCCGACCTCGTCATCGCCGTCGGCAGCCGCTTCAGCGACCGGGTTACCGGCGACCCCAAGCGCTACCCGGCCGGCAAAACCTTCATCCACCTCGACATTGACCGCTCCGAAGTCGGCAAGAACATCGCCAGCCACATCGCCCTCATCGGCGAGCTCAAACCGCTGCTGGCCCGCCTCGCCGACCAGGCCGCCGCCGGCGACACCGCCGCCTGGACCGCCGCCGTCGCCGCCTGGCGGGCCGAAAACAAGGCCGAATACAACGCCGACCGCCTCAACGCCCCCTGGATAATGCGCGAAATCTCCCGCCACGCCGCCGGCCAACCGGTCATCTTCGCCACCGACGTTGGCCAGCACCAGATGTGGGCCGCCCAGCACCTCGCCGTCGACGCCCCCGGCACCTGGCTCACCTCCGGCGGTCTCGGCTGCATGGGCTTCGGTCTCCCGGCCGCCCTTGGCGCCCAGGTCGCCGCCCCCGGCCACCGCGTCGTCCTCGTCGCCGGCGACGGCGGCTTCAAGATGACCGGCATGGAGCTCTACACCCTCGCCGCCTACAGCCTGCCCGTGATCGCCGTCGTCCTCGACAACCGCTGCCTGGGCATGGTCCGCCAGTGGCAGCAGCTCTTCTACCGCGAGCGCTACTCCGCCAGCCTCGCGCCGCGCGAACTGGACTTCGCCGCCTTCGCCGCAGTGTGCGGCGTCCCCGGCCGGCGGGTCGCCACCCCGGCCGAATTCACCGCCGCCTTCGCCGCCGCCTGGCAGGCCGGCGGCCCCGCCGTCATCGCCGCCGACATCGGCACGGAGGATATTGTAACCCCGATGATCGCGCCCGGCGCGGCCCTCAACGAATTTGTTAATGTAAAATAGGCGACCGTTGATAAGCCCCCATCTACTTTGTTGGTTCTCCGGGCGCTTGCTAGCGTACGTGCCGAGTACGCGTCGCGGCGCGTTCTCGAACCGCCTCGTATCTGGGGGCTTCTGAACGGTCGCGGCGCAGATTGGAGGTCGTTAATCAGCCCATAAAGGGTTTTTTGCGGCGGGGGGAAAACATAATATATAGAAGAAACCTGTCGGAAGGTGCCGTGCCCATGACTGCGACCAACCGTCACAAAGCCACGATAACGCTGGGGTTGGTATCCCTCGGCTTCATCGCCAGCCACCCCTTCGCCCACACCTTCGCCGGCGGCCTGCTGGCCAGCGGCTTCAGCGCCGCCATGGTCGGCGGCCTGGCCGACTGGTTCGCCGTGTCCGCCCTCTTCCGGCGGCCCCTCGGCATCCCCTTCCGCACCGAACTCATCCCCCGCAACCGCGCCCGCATCACCGAGGCCATCATCACCATGGTCGAGGACGAACTGCTTACCCGCGAAAACATCCGCGCCACCGTCGGCCGCTACGATATCGCCGCCCTCGTCGTCCGCTACCTTACCGATTACGACGGCAAAGCCCGCATCAGCGAATTCCTCGCCAGAATAGGTGACGACGCCGTCGGCCAGATCAATCCCGACAAAGTCGGCGGCTTCCTCGCCGGCCTCGTCCGCGCCAACGCCGGCCAGATAAAGCTCGCCCCGCTGCTCGCCCAAACGGTCGAATGGTCGGTCAGGCACGGTTACGCAGACCGGCTGGCCGACTTCGTCCTCGGCGAACTCGAAGCCCTCATCGCCCAGCCCCAGGTCGGCGAACTGCTCGCCGCCTTCATCGGCGAGGCGCGGCTGGCCTACGAGCGCGACCTGCGGCGCCGGCAGTTCGCCGGCCAGTTCCTCGAAGGGCTCGGCTTCACCCCCGCCGCCATGGCCGCCATCGCCCAGCGGGAAGGCGGCCAGTTCCTGCGCTCCCTTCAAGACCCCGCCCACCCCTGGCGGGGAAACCTGCGCCAGTGGGCTCTCGGCCTCGCCGCGCGCCTCAAGAGCGACCCCGGCCTGCAGGAAAGGGTCGAGTGGGCCAAGAATGAGTGGCTGGCCGCGCGGACCGACCTGGCCGAGCGCATCGGCAGCGGCGTAGCCATCCTTCTCGCGGCGGCGTCCGGCGACACGGGCCGGGCGGTCATCCGCCGCTGGCTGACCGCCCAGGTGGACCGCCTGGTGCTCGCCTTCCGGGACGACGCCGGCCAGCAGCAGGCTCTCGCCCAGCTCCTCCGCCAGGCGCTCATGGCCTTCATCGACACCCACCACGCCCATATCGGCACCATGGTCCGCGAACGTCTTGACCAATACTCGACCGAAGCGCTGGTCGCGTTCATCGAAAGCCGGGTCGGCAACGACCTGCAGATGATCCGCATCAACGGCTCGGTCGTGGGGGGGTTGGCAGGCATGCTCATCTTTCTGCTGACCCACTGGTGGTAGCCGTGGGCGCCGCCGCATACCGCCGAAAAGCCAACCGGGTGCTGGCATTCGTCTTCGCCCTGTTCGCGGCCGCCGCCGCTGCCAAATACCGTTACCCGGAGACGCTGGCCGTAAAAATGCTGTTCATCGTGGCCGAAGCCGCCCTGGTCGGCGGCCTCGCCGACTGGTTCGCCGTCACCGCCCTCTTCCGGCGGCCGCTTGGCTTCCCCTGGCACACCGCCCTCATCCCCAAAAGCCGCGACAAAATCGTCACCGCCATCGCCGGGGCAGTCCAGAACGAGCTGCTCAGCAAGGAATCGATAAAACGCCGCCTGGCCGGCGTCAGGCTGGTGGACGTCATCGTCGGCTGGCTGGAAGAAGGCGACCGTCAGGTGCTGCTGCCCGCCTTGGCTGCCCGTTACGCCCAGTCGGCCTGGGACAACTTCGACATCCCCGCCGCCGCCCGCTACGGGCAGAAATGGCTCAAGGCCCTTCTCCACGAAGCCGACCTGGCCGCCCACAGCCGCCGGGGGGTGGCGTGGCTACTCGCTAGCGGCCGGGCCGACAGGATAATCGAGCAACTCCTCGCCGAAATCACCGCCGCGGCAGCCAAGGACAGCACCCGCCGGGCTATCGAGAGCTACCTCGACCAATATTCGCGGACCGCGGCCCGCAGCTGGTGGCAGAAGCTCGTCCTCAGCCTGGCCGAGGCCACCAACACCCTCAACACCGCCGAAGCCGCCGCCGTCCTCCACGCCGAATTGCTGCTCCTCCTCGGCGACCTCGCCGCTGCCGACCACCCCGTCCGCGCCTGGGTGCGGACCAGGCTGGCGGCCGCCGCCGACCGCCTGGAGGACGACCCGGCCTGGACGGCGGGCATCGACGCCTGGCGGAAAGGGCTGGCCGGCCGGCTGCGGCTCGAAGAATCGCTGGCCGCCTTGGCCACCCTGGCGCTTCGCAACGTCCCGCCCGACTGGCCGTCGGCGTGGGCGGCCCGCCAGGCCGAAAAACTATGGGCGGCCTTCAAGGCCGACGCCGCCATGCGGGATTGGGTCGAAGAGCAGCTCCAGACCGCCCTCAATCGCTTTATCGACAGCGAGCACGACCTCGTCGCCGCCGTAGTCAGGGACGCGCTCGTCCGCCTCAGCGACGAAGACCTCAACATGTTTATCGAAGACAAGGCCGGCGAAGACCTTGCCTGGATACGTATCAACGGCTCGGTCGTCGGCGGCGGCGTCGGCCTGCTGCTCTTCCTCTTCCTGCACTATCTTTACGATCCCTATGTTGTCCCTTTGGTCCATTCAGTACTGAGATAAGAGGCGTCCAGAAAGCTCCAGGAGCAACGCAGCAGATGGACTTCCTAGCCAGTGTTCGTCAAGGGCCGATGTACACCGGCGTCCCCACCGTCACCATCCCCGCCAGCTCCAGCACATCCTGGTTATACATGCGGATGCAGCCGCGCGACACATAGCCGCCGATCGAGGCGGGATTATTGGTGCCGTGGATGCCGTAGCGGGGGATGCTCAGACCGAGCCACATCGCCCCGAAAGGGCCGCCGGGATTGGGCCGCTTCACGACGATGGTGTAAGAGCCCGGCGGCGTCTGGTGGCCGGGGCGTCCAACCCCCACGGGATAAGTCCTGACCAGGCGGCCGTTGCCGATCAGGGACAGGGTGCGGGTGGAGAGGGAGATGCGGATAGCATAACTCATAAAATCACCTCTATCCATAGTATTCAGGAGCGGCTGTTGATAACCCCCCATCTGCGACGTTGCTTCTCGGCTGCCATCCTCAGCGTACGTCCATGTACGCTTCCGGTGTCAGCCTCCGGTGCGCCTTGCATCTAGAGGGTTCTGAACAGCCGCCGCTCTATTCGTAAAATAAAAAGCAGCCAGCGATTCCGCTGCCTGCTTCGTCATATCTATGCCCTATTTTTCGAACCTTTCCTTCCAGTGCTTCCCGTCGCAGAACGGCTTGTTCGCCGACTTGCCGCAGCGGCAGAGGGTATAGTGGCTCGCGGCCTCCGGCACCGAGCCGTCGGCATCCTTGATCGCGATGCCTCCCGTACAGCGCAGCGGCCCGCCCCTGTCCACCTTGATCGCCGGCGGCCCTTCGCCCCAATCCTTGCGGCGCGCACCGTTCAGCGTATAACTCAGCGCTCCGGAAGGGCAACTCTCGATCACCCTGATGATCTCCTCGGCTTCCGCCGCATCGGGATCGATCCACGGCTTGCCATCCTTCTTGAACACCGCCGGCAGCCCCCGCAGGCACTCGGCGGTGTGGGCGCACACGCGGCGGTTGTCGTGGATGGTGATATGCTTGCCGGCATAAGCCTTGCTTCGCCCGGCCGGCGTGCTCCTGTCTCGCTTGCCGACAAAACCGGTCTTGCCGTGGGTGCCGTCGCAATAAGGCATGTGACCGGAAGCGCCGCAGCGGCATAGCGAAGTCACCGCCTCCAGCGGCAGTTCCCGGCCGTCGGGGCCGGTCAGTTTATCGACATCGACAACCATATAGGGACTATAAGGGGTGAAGACGATCAGCGGCGTCTTGCCGGCGCCTTCTGCGGAGGGCCGTTCGTTTTTTCTCAACTCGCATACCTCCCGGCGAAAACGGTTTTATGCGTTATTCCCTCCCGCCCCGCTGGAATCCTCTATCGGGCGCGCGTCACACCAGGTACCGCAAATACACGTACACCGTCGACATCACGACCGTCAGCAGCATGATCGGAAAAGCGATCTTGAAGAAGCCCCCGAAGGAGATGTTGTAGCCCTCCTGGGCCGCCAGGCCGACGACGATGATGTTGGCGCTCGCGCCGACGATCGTGCCATTGCCGCCCAGGCAGGCGCCGAGTGCCAGGCTCCACCACAGCGGCTCGAGGTTGGTGATCCCCAACGCCCCCATATCCTTTATCAGAGGGATCATCGTCGCCACGAAGGGGATATTGTCCACGAACGCCGAGGCGATGGCGCTCAGCCACAGGATGAGCAGCGCGGTCGCCGTCAGGTTGCCGGCCGTCAGCCTGATCGCCTCCTGAGCCAGCCACTTGATTACCCCCGTTTCCACCAGGCCGCCCACCAGCACGAACAGCCCCACGAAGAAAAACAGCGCCACCCACTCCACCTTGTGGAAAATATGCTCCAGCCCGTGCTCGGACTGCCTGGCGGCCAGGAGCAAGAGAATGCTGGCGCCGAACAGGGCGACTGTCGCCGACTCCAGATGGAAAAACTGGTGGGTCGCAAAGAGGAAGATCGTCAGCGTGAGGACCGCCAGACAGGTCTTGAGCAGCTTTATATTGGTCAGCTGCTTGGTCTCGTCGAGCTGCATGATCTTTTCCCGCAGCGCGGCGGTCGTTTTGAGCCGGCCGCGGTAAACCCAGGCCAGGATAGCGGTGACGAGAAAATGGGTCAGGAAGGAAAACGCCGCCAGATTGTTGATGAAAGCCATGAACGTCAGTTCCTTCACCGCGCTGCCGATCATAATGTTCGGCGGGTCGCCGATCAGGGTCGCCGTGCCGCCGATGTTGGAAGCGATAATCTGGGTTATGAGGAAAGGCAGGGGCGATACCTCGAGCTGGCGGGTGATGCTGATCGTCACCGGTACGGTGAGCAGCACGGTGGTCACATTGTCTAAGAGCGCCGAGCAAACCGCGGTCAGCGTGGCCAGGGCGTAAAAGAGCTTTACCGGGTCGCCGCCCACCTTCTTGGCCGTCCAGATGGCTAGGTAGCGGAACAGCCCGGTTTCGCCGGTCACGCCGACGATGATCATCATACCCACCAGCAGACCGATGGTGTTGAAATCGATATGGTGGATGGCCTGCTCCTGGCTCAAGATGCCGAAAACGACCATCAGCATGCCGCCGACCATTGCCAGGACGGTGCGGTGGATCTTCTCCGAAATAATCAGGGCGTACACGATTATAAAAACCGTTACCGCGAACATTACCTGCGTATCCATCTATCTACCTCCCCGACAATTGAAATGCTGCAAAAAGAACAAACAAATAGAAGGAGACCTTAGTGACAGTCTCCTCCCAAATACCGTTTACTATGCATTTTAGACCGCAGCTCTTCCGTTGCTGCGGTCTATCTTATATGAGATAACGCAGGTACACGTACACCGTCGAAATGACGACCGTCAGCAGCATGATCGGAAAAGCGATCTTGAAGAAGGCCCTGAAGGAGATGTTGTAGCCCTCCTGGGCCGCCAGGCCGGCGACGATGATGTTGGCGCTCGCGCCGATGATCGTGCCGTTGCCGCCCAGGCAGGCGCCGAGAGCCAGGCTCCACCACAGTGGTTCGAGGTTGGCCACGCCCATCGTGCCCATATCCTTGATCAGCGGGATCATCGTCGCCACGAAGGGGATATTGTCCACGAACGCCGACGCTATCGCGCTCAGCCACAGGATGAGCAGCGAGGTCGCCGTCACATTGCCGGCCGTCAGCTTGATCGCCTCTTGGGCCAGCCACTTGATTACGCCGGTATCGACCAGGCCGCCGACTAGCACGAACAGCCCCACGAAGAAGAACAGCGCCACCCACTCCACTTTGTGGAAGATGTGCTCCAGCCCGTGCTCGGACTGTCTGGCGGCCAGGAGCAGGAGAATGCTGGCGCCGAACAGGGCGACGGTCGCCGACTCCAGATGGAAGAACTGGTGGGTCGTAAAGAGGAAGATCGTCAGGGTGAGGACCGCCAGGCAGGTCTTGAGCAGTTTTATATTGGTCAACTGCTTCGTTTCGTCGAGATGCATGATCTTTTCCCGCAGTTCGTCGGTTGTCACGAGCTTCTTGCGGTATATCCAGGCCAGGATCGCGATGACGATGAAATGCATAAAGAAAGCAATAAGAAACAGGTTTTCGACGAAAGCCATGAAGGTCAGTTCCTTCACCGCGCTGCCGATCATGATATTGGGCGGGTCGCCGATCAGGGTGGCGGTGCCGCCGACGTTGGAGGAGATGATCTGGGCGATGAGATAGGGTATGGGCGGCACCTCGAGCTGGCGGGTGATGCTGATCGTCACCGGCACGGTGAGCAGCACGGTGGTCACGTTGTCTAAGAGCGCCGAGCAAACCGCGGTCAGCGTGCCGAGGGCGATGAACAGCTTGATCGGGTCGCCGCCCACCTTCTTGGCCGACCAGATGGCCAGATACCGGAACAGACCGGTTTCGGCGGTCACGCCGACGATAATCATCATCCCTACCAGCAGACCGATGGTGTTGAAATCGATATGGTGGATGGCCTGCTCCTGGCTCAGGATGCCGAAAACGACCATCAGCATACCGCCCACCATGGCGAGGACGGTGCGGTGGATTTTCTCCGAGATAATCAGGGCATACACAGTGATGAAAACCGTTACTGCGAAGATTACCTGTTTGTCCATTAACCTACCTCCAACAATAATTTGAGAAACGCATATCGACAAACAAAAAGGAGGGGACCTTGGTGACAGGCTCCTCCCAAAATTACCGGCAATATGCGCTTAGGTTAAATTTTACCCTATTTTCTGACGACAGGTCAAGGGGGTCTGAAAAAACTACATCAGATAACGCAAGTATACATACACCGTCGAAATGGCGATCGACATCAGCATAAGCGGGAAAGCGATCTTGAAGAACCCCTTGAAGGTGATATGGTAGCCTTCCTGGGCCGCCAGGCCGGCGACGATAATGTTGGCGCTTGCGCCGATGATCGTGCCGTTGCCGCCCAGGCAGGCGCCGAGGGCCAGGCTCCACCACAGCGGTTCGAGGTTGGTCACGCCCATCGTGCCCATATCCTTGATCAGCGGAATCATCGTCGCCACGAAGGGGATATTGTCCACGAACGCCGACGCGATGGCGCTCAGCCACAAGATGAGCAGCGAGGTAGCCGTCACGTTGCCGGCCGTCAATTGGACGGCCTCCTGCGCCATCCATTTGATGACGCCGGTATCCACCAAACCGCCGACCACCACGAACAGGCCGACGAAGAAGAACAGGGCCACCCATTCCACCTTGTGGAAGACATGCTCCAGGCCGTGCTCGGTATGTTTGGCGGTCAGCACCAGCAGCAGGCTGGCGCCAGAGAGGGCCGCGGTGGCGGAGTCGAGATGGAATAACTGGTGGGTGGTGAACAGGAAAATCGTAAACGCCAGCACGAACAGGCAGGTCTTGAGCAGGGGGATGTTGGTCAGCTGCTTGGTTTCATCCAGCTCGCGGATCTTCGCCCGCAGCTCATCGGTTGTATGGAGCTTGTTGCGGTAAATGCGGGACATGATGAAAATGGTGATAAAGTGGATTAAGAAAGCAATAAGAAACAGATTTTCGACGAAGGCCATGAAGGTCAGTTCCTTCACCGCGCTGCCGATCATGATATTGGGCGGGTCGCCGATCAGGGTGGCGGTGCCGCCGATGTTCGAGGCGACTATCTGGGCGATGAGGAAAGGCATCGGCGATATATTGAGCTGGCGGGTGATGCTGATCGTCACCGGCACGGTCAGCAGCACCGTCGTCACGTTGTCCAGCAGCGCCGAGCACACGGCCGTCAACGTAGCCAGGGCGTAGAAAAGCTTGACCGGGTCGCCGTCCACCTTTTTAGCCGACCAGATGGCCAGATAGCGGAACAGGCCGGTTTCGGCGGTTATGCCGACGATTATCATCATCCCGACCAGCAGGCCGATGGTGTTGAAATCGATATGGTGGATGGCCTGTTCCTGGGTGAGAACGCCGGAGAGGATTAGCGCCATCCCGCCCGCCATGGCCAGAATGGTGCGATGCATTTTTTCGCTGATGATTAGGGCATACACCAAGAGAAAAATGGAAACTGCGATGACTACCTGCTTATCCAAAACTAGGACTCCTTTCATTGTGCGTCTGGGTGACATGCCGTGAAGAGCGCTACTCGGTCCATAGGGCAAAAAAAAGCAAAGCCAAGGGAAACCTATCTGCAGGCCCCTCCCAGCTCCGCGACAATAAGCACTACAAGTATTATTTTAATCCATTATTTGCTAACAAGCAAGAATAAAGCATCGCAATTATGGCAAAAATGATAATTTTGTCACAAACGTAGCGCCGCCTCCGCAGCCAGGGGCGAACGCTCGCACTCGTCGTACTGCAGCGTCACCTGGAAGCACAGCTTCGAGCCGCGCATCTTCTCGCTCGCGTAGCTCAAACCGTTCGAGCGGCTGTCGAGGAAAGGATTGTCGATCTGCTCCGGGTCGCCGAGGAGAATGATCTTCGTGCCCACTCCCGGCCTGGTGATGACACCTTTGGCCTGGCGCGGCGTGGCGTTCTGCATCTCGTCGAGGATCATCCAGTACTTGTAAAGCGAGCGGCCGCGCTGATAAGCCAGCGCCTCGGTCTGGATGATGCGCTTGTCGAACAGCATCTGAACGGTGTCTTCC
>JALHDI010000086.1:23646-35579 GCA_022839045.1 Sporomusaceae bacterium | reverse complement strand
GGCTGCCTCCCTGGCGGAGGTGAGGCCATGCAGACCCGTCGAGCCCGGCTGAAGCTCTTGTATGGCAACAAGGATATTTCCGCCGACCTGGCGCCTTACTTACTCAATTGGTCCTACTCCGACCACGCCAGCGGCCGGGCGGACGACCTGCAGATCGGCCTGGAGGATCGCGAAGGGCTGTGGATGGGCGACTGGTTGCCGGAAAAAGGCGCAACGCTCAAGGCAACGCTGGTCACCGAGCACTGGACGGAGCAGGATAAAACCGAGGAACTGCCGCTCGGGGCGTTCGAGATCGACGCCATCGACGGCAGGAGCTCGCCGTCCAGCGTCACCCTGAAGGCGCTGTCCGTCCCGGAATCCGCCTCCCTGCGAGGCGAGGAAAAGACACGGTCCTGGGAAAAAGTGAAGCTGTCAGCCATCGCCGGGGACATTGCCGCCAACGCGGGAATGTCCCTGTTTTACGACACCGACGACGACCCGGAAGAGGACCGGGTAGAGCAGACCGAACAATCCGACCTGGCGTTTTTGCAGAAGATTTGCGAAGACGCCGGGTTGTCGCTGAAGGTATCCGACCGGCAGATCGTCATCTTCGACGACGAAAAGTATGAGGCTATGCCCCCGGTCATGACCATCCGGCGCGGCAAGTCCCTGATTCTGGACCACAGCTTTTCCACGACGACCCGCGACATTTATTCCGCCTGCAAGGTCGATTACCACGACCCCAAGGGCAAGAAAAGCCTGTCCTATACCTACAGGGCGCCAAACAAGCCGGCCACCGGGAAAACCCTGGTCGTCAACCAGCGGGTCAGCAGCATTGCCAAGGCCGAAAAGCTGGCCAAGAAGAAGCTCCGCAAGCAGAACCGCGGCGAGACCCAAATGTCGTTTACCCTGATGGGGGATATCCGGCTGCTGGCTGCCCGGACAGTATTGGTCGAGGGGTACGGCAAATTCGACGGCAAATATTGTATCGAGGGTGCGACCCATTCCGGCGCCGGCTACAAAACAAAAATCGACCTGCGCCGGGTCCTGGAGGGATATTGATGGATCCTGTACTGAAGAATCTGATACGGGTCGGTCGTGTGTCGTCACTGGGGAAAGCGACGGCAAGGGTGGTGTTTGGAGACCGGCAGGATATGGTATCCTACGACCTCAATGTCGTTACGCGTAACAGCCAGGATAACAAGGACTATTGGATGCCGGACATCGGCGAGCAGGTCGTCTGCCTGTTCCTGCCCAGCGGCAACGCCCAGGGCTTTATCCTGGGGACGATTTATTCTGACGCCGACGAGCCGCCGGTGAACGACCCGAACAAGCGGCATATGAGGTTTTCGGACGGCACCAGCATCGAATACGACCGGAGCACGCACACGCTCACGATAGACGCGCAAGGCCCGATCAACATCGTCGCGGCTGGCAACGTCAACGTGACTGGCGACGTCGTCGCCGACGGGATAAGCCTGAAACAGCATGTGCATCCGGAAAATGACGCGGGAGGGCCCACCGGGCCGCCGACCTAAGGAGGGATTGGTTTTGGAATTCGAAATCACGGCGGAATCGACTGTGGCCGTCAATTTTGCACCGGCCACAGAAGACGAAGAGATCATACAGAACGTCAAGACCATCCTGGCGACGCCGGTATATTCCGTGCCGCTCGACCGGGCTTTCGGGCTCGATGCTGAATTGGTTGACCTGCCGATTCCTGTGGTCAAAGCCAAGCTATCTGCCAAGATTGTGCCGACCATCCAGAAGTTCGAGCCAAGGGTGGAGGTCACACGGGTAAGTTTTACCGGCGACGCCATCGCCGGCCGGCTGCAGCCTACCGTCCGCGTGCGACGGAAGGAGTGAGATTATGAGCATCGGCACGTTCGGCCCGGTAACCTTCGAGGTGTCGGCCGAGAAAACCCGGACCTTCGACGATTTCAGCCGCAAGACGTCGGCCAAGTTCGAGCAGCACGACATCATCAGCCAGAAGGCAAAGCTGGAATTCATATCCCCCGGCCTGGATGAAGTCTCCTTCCAGGTCGTTTTTTCGGCGTTTCACGGGCTGAACCCCCTGAACGAGGTAAAGCAGCTCCGGGAAATCGTGCAAAAAGGCGAGTATCATCCGCTGGTTATCGGCGGCACGACTTTGGGGGATTTTGCCGTCGAGAACGTCAGCGAGGCCTGGCGGCATATTGACAATAAGGGCAACGTTTTCTATATCGCGGTAGACGTCGACTCGAAGGAATATTACGTCGAGCCGGACTCCAATGCCAAGGTGCTGAAAACGACGGATACAGCGGCCGTGCAGGAAGAAAAGACCGCTCAGGTTGCGGCCGCGGTCGAGACCCAGGCGCAGCAAGCGGGAATGTCGCTGCAAAATCTGAGCGACCTGGCGGCCATGGCTGTCAACGGAGTACGCGATCCTGCTCTGGCCATAACCGGTCTGGAGTCTATTCTGTCGGCCACGCAGGTTTTGCAGGGCGGCGTCATACCGGCCACGGCTACCGCCAGCTACAGCCGGGTGGGCCTGGATGTGGCTAATCTGGTGATAAACTCCCGCAGCGCCCCCCTGGACACGGCAATGACTGTCCTGGAAGCTGTCGGAAACAGCACCGGGGTGGACAAGCCGTCCACGGCAAAGGCCATCTACGGCGCCAGGGCGGCCGGTACGGTGCTGCTGATGGCGCAGCAGCTGAAGGAGGGATAGCATGCTTGCCAATCTGCCGTCAATCAGTTTTGTCGATACCGACGCCGCCAACATCGAGGCCTCGGTCATCACCATGTACGAAGCCATCACCGACCGGACCCTCGCCCAGGGCGACCCTATCCGGCTGTTTTTACAGTCTGTGGTTGCAATCATAATCCAGCAGCGGGTGCTGATCGATTACTCGGCTAAGCAGAACCTCTTGGCATATGCCGAAGGCGACAAGCTCGATCACCTGGGCGTTCTGGTCGGTGTGCCAAGACTGGAGGCGTCGGCGGCGGAGACGACCATCCGGTTTACCCTGTCGGGCGCGCAACCCCAGGTGGTGACCGTCCCGGCCGGTATCCGCGGGACGACGGCCAACGGCGTGGTATTCCAGGTATCGAACCCGATAACCATTCCGGCTGGCGACCTTTACGGAGACGCGCCGGCCGAGTGTCTTGTTACCGGTGATGTTGGCAACGGCTATGTTCCCGGCCAGATCAATCAGTTGGTCGATCCGCTGCCCTGGGTGCAGTCGATCGCCAATATAACCGAGAGCGAGGGCGGCGCAGAACGCGAAAAAGATGACCCTTACCGTGAGCGTATCCGCCTGGCACCGGAGTCGTTTTCGACGGCCGGCCCGGAGGGAGCATATCTGTTTTGGGCCAAGTCGGCCTCGCAGACGATTGTGGACGTGTCGGTACGCAGCCCGGCTCCCGGAGAAGTGGAGCTGCGGCCGCTGCTGAAAGGCGGGGGGATCCCCGGAACGGAAATCCTGGACGCGGTGTGGGCGGTCTGTAGTGCCAATCCGGTGCGGCCACTGACTGATCAGTTGTCGGTATTGGCGCCCGAGGTCGTGAACTACGATGTGGAGATGGTATATTACATCCATAAAGACAAGGCTACGCAGAGCGCGGCGATTCAGACAGCGGTCGCCAAGGCGGTGGCCGAATATGCGCTCTGGCAGAAATCCAAGCTGGGCCGGGACGTCAATCCATCGGAGCTGATCTGGCGGGTACGGGCGGCCGGCGCCGACCGGGTAGAAGTTACGCTGCCGGTTTTCACGGCGCTGGAAGTCTACCAGGTGGCTGTGGCCGGGACCGTCGCCGCGAGCTTCGGAGGGTTGACCGATGGTTGATATTACGGCAATCAGACTGATCGACCTGGTGCCTCCCAGTATCCGGGATGATCCCGAGGTCCAGGCGGCCGCGGCGGCGCTTGAGGGAGAATTGCAGGCCGTGACGGCGGCCATCCCGTCGGTGCTGCTGATATCGCGGATCGACGAGCTGCCCGAGGATGTGATCGATCTCCTGGCCTGGCAGTGGCACGTGGATTTCTACGAGCCAACGCTGCCGCTCGCAAAGAAACGCGCACTGGTCCGGCAGTCGATTCCCTGGCATCGGCGGAAAGGAACCTCGGGCGCAGTGCAAGAAATGGTGTCAACCGTGTTCAGCGCCGGTGTCGTCACCGAATGGTTTGAGTACGGCGGCCAACCATATCACTTCCGGGTGGAGACGGAAGCAGTGATAACCGATACGACCCTATATGACCGCCTGGTTAAAGTTATCGACGCCGCAAAAAACGTGCGTTCATGGCTGGAGAGTGTGACGATCCGGCGAACCTGGTCGGGCACTATCTTCTTCGGTTCCGCACAGCATTTTGGCCGTACGCTCACACTGTATCCTGTCGCGTTTACCATGGGCGCGGTAAGTGGCCCAGAGCGTTTCGGCGGCGCGCTGCATAGTGGCAAAATACTGAGTTTGGAGGTATCGTGATGGCATTCAACGGCATGACGCTGACGACCCTCGGCGTCGATCTGCAGACGAAGATCCAGGCCGGCACGACGGCCGCGTTTACTAAAATCAAGCTGGGTGACGGCACGCTGCCCGTGGGGGGTACTCTGGAGGCACTGACGGACCTGGTCAGCCCGAAGCTCATCGTCAACATCGAATCAGTCACCTCGCAGGGGGATGGAACCTGGCGGGTTCGGGGGACGCTCACAAACACCGGTCTTGCTACCGGCTTTTTTGTGCGTGAGGTCGGGCTGTTCGCCACTGATCCCGACGAGGGCGAGATCCTCTACTCGGTTGCCAACGCCGGCAGCGAGTGCGATTACCTGCCGGCCGGCGGCGGCGCCGTAGTTGTCGAACAGGTCATCGATATCGTGGTAGCGATCAGCAGCTCGGCCACGGTGACGGCGACGATCAACGAGCCGGCGGTGTTCGTCTCTCTGGCGTTGTTTAACGAGCATGTTAACGACACAAGCATTCATAAGAATAACCAATTTCAGATTTATACCACCCCTGGCACCCATACCTTCGTCGCTCCGGTTGACGGCTATTATGACATTCTGGTTGTCGGCGCGGGCGCCGGCGGGGGCGGGGCAAAATACACCTCCAATGTCGCAGTTTCTGGTTCCGGGGGCGGCGGAGGGTATGCCAGGAAACGCGTATATTTGAACAAAAGCGAAACCATAACTGTAACGGTGGGGGCCGGCGGCACGCCGGGAACAAATACTCCAACCATCGGAGGAAATGGGGGGACATCGTCGTTCGGTGCCCATTGTTCCGCAACAGGGGGCATCGGTGGTTCCCAGGCGAACGGAACTGCCGGGTCAGGGGTTACGAACGGCCTTGGCGGCAGAGGAGGATACGGAACAGGTGGCGACATTAATGGCAACGGATGGGGTGGTAGAGCTGACAGCGTTGATCACCAAGGCTCGTCGGCTTTTGGACCGCCTGGCGGCGCGTCTATTCTAAGTGGCGGCGCATTGCCGGCTGATAATGCGCCCGGCAATAATGGCGTATTAGGAGAAGGCGGTAGCGGCGCGGATGCCTGGGGCGTCGGAGCAGCCTATGCCGGTGGTCGTGGCGGCGACGGTGTTGTCGGAATTTGGTGGTAGGAGGGAAAGGGCGATGAAATGGGCAAGGATAGAAAACGGCAGAGTAGCTGAGGTAACGGATATCGACCCCGCAGGCAGGTTTACAGCGGAAATTGTGGCGCAGTTTAGATCGTGCTCCGATGAAGTTGAGCAGGGGTGGCTCCACGATGGCGAATCGTTTATTCAGCCTGCCGGGCAGTCGCCGGAAACTGCCGCCGCCGCCAAGCGCGTAGCCATCAACGCGGAGCGGGATCGGAGAGAACAGCTTGGCTTCACCTATCTCGACAAAACCTTCGACAGCGATCAGACCAGCGTAATTCGCATAAACGCCGCAGTCAACACGGCTGTTGCCGCCATCCTGACCAGCGGCACCTTTACCGTTACCTGGACATGCGCAGACAACACGACCATCGACCTTGACGCTCAGCAACTCCTCAGTCTGGCGGCGGCTCTGGCGACGCACTCCGATGGTCTGCACCAGGCGGCCCGGACGCTCAAGGCGGCTGTCGACACTGCCCTGGACGCCGGTGCCACGGCGGCGGAGATCGAGGCGCTACCGACCTGGACGGAGTAATAGGAAAGAGGGTGGGAGAGGTGGGCGGAGAACACGAGGTCTGCGTCCTGCACGGTCAGATGGACAGGGAGCTGTC
The DNA here is from genome assembly GCA_022839045.1 of Sporomusaceae bacterium. The sequence goes on along the minus strand of JALHDI010000086.1, from coordinate 29,380 downwards.
CACAATGAATAAAGATATCGGAAAGGTTTCTGAGCGGCTGGGGCGGGTTGAGGAGCACACTAAGGAGATACCCAAAGTGCTCGCCGCCGTTGAAAGCCTGAGAAACCAGAAGGCCCACTCCTCCGGATTTATTGCAGGGGTGGCCTTCGTCGTTTCCGGCATCGTATCGATCTTCGGGATAGGGGTTTCTATCTGGTTTTCCCGTGGCCACTGAGAGGAGAGGATATCATGGAACTGATTACTGTTGTTGTAACCTGGCTTGAGCAGCACCTGGCGTGGGCGCTGCTCATTGTTTTTGCGGCCATCAACGTCATGGTGCTGGCCACCATGGCGCTGTACGTCAAAATCAAGGGGCTGCCCCAGGGGCGCTTCAAAACAGCCCTGCACAAAATCCTTTTCGAGATCGACCGCGGCTGCGACGATATGGAGATCCCGGCGAAGCGCTTGCTGGCGATTAGCCAGTTCCAACAGCTCATGTTCTGGCCGACACTAAACCGGTGGCGTATCTATCCGCCGGCGGCCGTCATAGGATGGATTATCGACGCTGAGGTTGCGATCATCCGCCAGATGCAGGTCGCGACCGGCATCGATGACCTGCACCAGGCGGCCGCACCGGCGGCTCCGGCCGCACCGAGCGACAACCCAGGGGAGGGAGCATAATGCGAGTTGAGATAATCGAGACGGGCCTGGCGCCCGCTCGTGAGATGACGCCCATGACTGAGGTAAGGGGCATCGTTATCCACCACACTGGAAATTACGACATCGACGCCTCGGCCGAGCAGATTTACGGCTGGCACGTAAACGAAAACGGCTGGGCTCACATCGGGTATCACAAGATTTTCCGCAAGGGCGGCGACATCGAGCGCGGCCGGCCGGAGGACTGCCAAGGAGCTCATTGCCCAGGGGCAAACAGCTACACGCTGGGGTATCATTTATCTGGCAGTTTCGGCGGTCAGTTGCCGACTGACGCGCAGATGCAGTCCATCGTCGCTGCGGCGGCCGACGACTGCGAAAAGTACGGTTTCGACCCGCTGGGCGTGCTTCCGAACGGGAAACCTGTGATAAGCGGCCACCGCGACTGGACGTCTACTGACTGTCCGGGGGATATGCTGTATGCCATCCTGCCGCAGATCCGGCAGCAGGTGGCTGAGTCGTTGGCCCAGGGGGTGGCGTAGGTGAGTGACAGCGGCAATGCCCATGGATGGGCAGCTATCAAAAGCAAATACGGCGGCCGGGTGATTCTGGCCGCCGTTTTCTTTGTCCTCTTTATCGCCGCCGGCGTGTGGGCATACAACCACTTTGCCAAGCCTCAGCCGGTCACCTACATGCCGCAGCAGCAAGCCGAAACGCCGCAGGGCGTCCAGTCAGCCGCGAATAACGCCAAGGTGCATATCTCCCCCGGACAAGCCGCGGAGGTCGCCCAGGCAGTCCAGGAGGCGAAGATGCGGCCACCTGACCAGACCATCCAGACTACCGGCGCGGGGATGACGCAGGCGCTGGCCAGCGTCCAGCAGCAGACCGGGGCGCATCTGCAGATTGTCACGGATCCGGCGAAGCCGGACAAGCCCCCGGACAAGCCGAAGCCGGAGGAGCCGGTCAACCTGAACGTATATAATATCAAGGCATACCCCAAGCGCATGCTTGAAGTGACCGTCTACCGCAATGCCGCCGACGTGGCCTATTTGACGCGAGTGCAGGTCTTTGGCGCGACCGGCTACCTGGGCCCGGTGGCGAGCTACGACGCCGACCGCAGCAGTAAGATACGGATCGGAGCGAGGCTGACTATACCATTGGATTGACGACTAAGCTTCCGGTTGCGGCCGGGGGCTTTTTGCATTTCAGATAACCTTTCAATATAATAAGTATAAAGCTTAAAAAGCAATTCACAGGTAAACTATTAGTGGTAATGAGATCACCTTGATCGACGTCCTCGGCACCGCTCCCGACGTGGTGGCCGAGGCGGTGGAGATCCAGTGCGAGCAGGAGCGGCTCAACAAGCAGATAAGCAGGCTGAGCAACCGGGAGAAGTGGGTGCTGGAGATGCGGTTCGGCATGCCGGACGGCGGCAAGAAGACGCAGCGCGACATCGCCAAGATGCTCGGCATCTCCCGCTCTTATGTATCGCGGATCGAGAAGCGGTAGACGCAAATAACAAACGCCTACCGCCTTAGATAGAATCTGATTTCGCCGGTCTTTTCCCTGTAGGCAAGGATCTTCACGCCCATGTCGAGCAGCAAGCCGCGTCGCTTCTCAAAACTGTCCGCAGTTAGTATATCCTTCGCCGACACGTTCGGCGGGGGATTCGTTTTTGCCTGGGCCCTCAGCTTCTCTTCCGCCGCCTTTATGTCCCTGGCCAGCTCCTTCAGCTGGTCCTCGGCGACCGCCATGCTGATCGTCTTCTGCCTTATCATCCGCAGGATTTCTTTTTGAGTCGCCCGCAGCTCGTCGAGATACTTGGCGACCGAATCGTCAGGCTGGTCGGTCACGCTGGCGGCCAGCAGCTTGTTCAGCTGCTTCTTCCTGGCCAGCATCGTGATGTATTCCCACACCTCGGCGTCCATCTTCTCCGCCCGGATGTGGCGGCTGATGCAGGGGCGCTTTTCCGACCTCGACGGGCAGATGTAGTAGTGATACTCTACGCCCCGGCTCATCTTCTTGACGCCGGTCATCGCGTACTCGCAATGGTAGCAGTAAATTATGTTCCGGACCAGATAATCGTAATGGGCATTTCGTTTCGAAAAATTGATGTTCTTATTGGCGACCCACTGCACGCGCTCCCATAATTCCCGTGTGACGATAGCGGGCACCGGCACGCCTACCCATTCCTCCCGCGGCCGCGCTTTCGCCTTGATTTTCTTCTGCGACACCTTGGTATATTGCTTGCGGAAAGCCTGCTTGATGCCAGCGTACATCTCATTCTTCAGCATCCGGTGGAGAACCGTGGGGTTGAAAGGCTTCTTGTTCCGGTTCGTTATTCCCCTGGCTTTGAGCTCGAAAGCCAGGTTGCGGACGCCGATGTTGCCGGCGGCGTAGAGGTCGAAGATAAGCCGGACGGTGGCAGCCTCTTCCTCGTTGATGATATAATTGCACTTGTCCGGGTCGTATTCGTAGCCGAAGGGCCGGTCGTTGAACGTGATTTTGCCGGACTGGGCCTTCGTCCGCTTGCCGCTCATGGTCCGCTCACGGATCTTCGCCTTCTCGTAGTCGCTGATCGCGCCCTTCATGTGAAAAAACAGCTTGCCTTCAGGCGACATATCGTAATCGCCCGTGACGAAGTACATTGGAACGTCGGCCTTCTCGATGCGGTCAGCGATCATGAGCTGCACGGTCAGATTGCGGCTCATGCGGTCGGGGTCATACATCATGATTCCCTTTACTTCGCTTGCTTCGAGTTGCGGCCAGAATCCGTCTAGGCCTGGGCGCTCGATAAATTCACCCGAATAGCCGTCGTCGACGATAACGGTGATGTTGTCGTCAATAATTCCCATGTCGTGATATCTTTTTCGACAGGCATCTATTTGCGTCTGGAGGCCATACCCAGAGCGGGCTTGCTCTTCTGTTGACACCCTAGCGTAGATGACGTACATGTTTCCTCCATGTCGAATGGTGTTGTAATTATACGAAAATTTAAGTCGAAAGTCGGAAGGAAAAAAACGGATTGTCCTGGAAAATATAAGCACAATTATTGAGCGAACAAACGTTCTAAGACTGGAGGCGAATTCATGCAGGTTTTATCTGTTGCGGCGGAAAGGGTGAATGACAAGGAAGGGGATGAACCGCATAATGATAATTTAAAATACATGATATGGCCACAGTGCCCGGGAGACTGGCTGAGAGTGAACGGAATCTATCTCGTCAGCCCAAGTTTCGAAAGGCATTTCAAAGAGTTAACGCAGGCTAATTAGCCTGCGTTTTCATTTTTTCCAAAAAAACTATGGCGGCGTCTAGTTGTTCCTTTGTTACATCACCGGATGCAATAACTTCTGACCTTCCATCAGGCAAATATTCCCGCAGAAGGTCGTTTGGCGTAATCTCTAGTGCTCTACAGATTTTTACCAATTTATCTAGGTCGGGTTGGCGCTGGTCGTTCTCGAATCTGGTAATAGACGGCTGATGTTCACCGATCTTCTCTGCCAACTCTTTTACGGTCATCTTTTGCTTTATCCGATAGGCCCGGATGCGGTCGCCTATCTTTATTTCGAATGACATTATGTACACCTCTTCATGAGTATACCACTTCGTTATATTACAATAAACTTGTAGATTTTACCTCCTAACAAATCGGTATATTTTTTCGATAAAAATAACAAAATGGTATTGACAAGCTATATAACAATTTGGTATATTTGAGTCACGGGAACCCGGTCATAACCCCGGCAGAAAGGATGGAGAGCAATGGCAAAATGCACTTATTGCGGCAGAGAGGGTAACAGTAAAACTAAATTTGTCGGCGGATACGAAATCCTTGAGTGTTGCACCGATTGCGAATGGGAAATCGAAAACGATCAGCGTGAACCAGAAGAAGATTACATTGACGGCGTAACCGAACCATTGGACGCCTAATACCCCCCGCCTGACGATGGCCTGTTGGGACCAGGCCGAAACCGATGACCCGGTGCGCGCCGGCGAGGTCGCGGGATACCCGCCACGAGGGAGTAAAGCTTGGCTCCCCTTGACATAAATTGTTCTTTTAAAAGAGGAGCAGGAATGAGTGTGGCGATTAACCGCAAGAGCTGCTTATTTTTTTACCCTGTTTTATACCAAATTGGTATAGGAGGAGGTGAGACTTTGAAAATCATCGCGGACCTGCGGACTAAAAAGGGATGGAACCAAAAGGAACTTGCCGACCAACTCACCATGCTGGACCCGTCAAAGCAAGTGAAGCAGGCGCATATCAGTCAATGGGAGACCGGCAGACGTACTCCATCTCTGAAAAATGCCCAAAAACTCGCTTCTGTATTCGGCATCACCGTCTCTGAATTACTCGTCGAAACGGGGGATAGCAATGGCAGTAACAAAACTGGCGGAAATTCTCGCCAACAATCCAGAGATCACATACCGGTTACTAGCTAAGTTGACCGGCATCAGCAAAACGGCGCTACAGGAGATGGCGGCCGGTACCAAGCCGATCCGTCCCGACCAAGCGAAGATAATCGCTCATGCGCTAGACATTGATTCCGCCGAACTCGAATAGGCTTTACCGGAGGTGGTTGTGATGCCGTACGCAGGGTGGATTGAGGAGGACGGCACCATCCATGAAGGCGAGGACATGCCGGATATTTACGACCGCCTTGACGCTGCGTTAAGGAAAAACTTCGGTATATATATCGCCGGCGACGAAGAAAAAGCCGGCTGACCGGATCGGCGGGGCTTACCAAAGCCCCGAATATTTCGGCGTAACGTCGGTTTCAGCACAGACCACTCCAGTCTATGTATATTCAGCGTCAGCCAACTAATTACAGAAAATGGAGGTGATTATTATGCCCCCGCGGCTGCAAATTGACCCTCAGTTCCGCGAAACCTGGGAAGCTCGCGTCACCCGGTGGCTGATCGGCAGGATGATCGCCGTCGGCCGCTGGATACTCGGCAACCCCAAGGCGCTGATCGCGGTCCTGTTCGCCAGCTACCTCGGGGCCTACCTGTGGGGCTGGTACTGCCGGGGGACAATGCCGTGAGAAACCGAGGAAAGCGAGGTGATGAGGTGGCTTATATGTTCGAGTGGTGCAAGGACTGC
>JALHDI010000086.1:14233-23634 GCA_022839045.1 Sporomusaceae bacterium | reverse complement strand
ACCTAAACGGCGAAGGCCCAAATCTGTTAGAACCGGCCTGCGGCGAAGGACCGATGTAAAAAAAAGAGCCGCAAGAAGCGGCCAAAGTAGGGTCTTACCACAAAAATACCACGAAAGGGGACATGCGTCAATGACCTGGGGCGATGCTAATGAAACTGCCGAAACCATGCAGGCCATCGACTACGCCAAAGCCCGACTGGCCGATTTCTTCGCCGGCCGGCCGGTGGACGAACTTCACGATGCCGAAATGGCCTATCGGCAGGTTTATGAGGACCAGAACAATGCGTCGGCGCTGGGGATAGCCGAGTATATCCATTACCTGATCGAGCAACGGAGGGCCACGGCATGATCATCACGGGCGCAAACTGTGGAAACTGCCGCAACTCCAAGCCCGAGACGGAGAAGCGCGGCGAGAAGTGGCGGGCGGGCTATTGCCGGGGGTGCTGGAGGCAAACCAGCGAGGGCAACGACTACCAGAAATATGTCCCTGTCGAGGGGCTGACGGTCAAAACATACGGCGTCGTCCGCTGGGACGGCTATCGATACCAGCAGGGCGTCGTCGTCAAAACGGAGGCGATATAGATGCGGCTACTCAAATTGCACCTTCGTAATTTCAAAGGCATCCGGGACTTCACCTTCGAGCCCGGCGGCGGCAATGCCTCCGTTTTCGGCGCGAACGCCACCGGCAAGACATCCCTGTATGATGCCTTCCTCTGGCTCCTGTTCGATAAGGACAGCCAGAACAAAAAGGATTTCCAGATCAAGACGCTCGACGCCGACGGCAACGTACTCCACGGCCTGGAGCACGAGGTGGAGGGCGCTTTCGACGTCGGCGGCCGGCCGCTCACCCTTCGGAAAGTGTTCGCCGAAAAGTGGACGCAGAAGCGCGGGAGCATCAGCAAAGAATTCAGCGGCCACACCAGCGATTATTTCATCGACGGCGTGCCGGTGGCCAAGAAAGAGTTCGACCTGCGCATCAGCCAGATCGTCAACGAGGACATCTTCAAGCTCCTGACCAACCCGGCCTATTTCAACGAGCAGCTGCATTGGACAGACCGTCGGAAGATCATCCTTTCCGTCGCCGGCGACATTTCGGATGCCGACGTCATCGCGGCGGATAAGCAACTGGAGCGGCTGCCCGGCATTCTGAACGGCCGGAAGTTGGACGACCACCGCAAAGTCATCGCCGCCAGGCGCACCGAGATCAATAAGGAGCTGGAGAAGATCCCCGTCCGCATCGACGAGGCGCAGCGCATGCTGCCGGACATCGGCGGAAGCTCGGCGGCCCATATCATCACCGCACGGTCCACCCTTACCTCCGCCCTGGCCGAACTGCGGAGGAGTCAGCAGGATAAACGGCAGGAGATCACCCGGGTCGAGGCCGGCGGCCAGATCGCCGAGAAGCAGCTGCAGCTTCGCAAAATCGAGGGGCAGCTGGTCGACCTGCTAAACAAGCACAAGTATGCGCTGAACGAAAAGAGCCACGCCAAGAAGGCGGAGCTTGATGAGGCCAACCGGGAGCTGCAAAGTATCGAGGGCATCATCGCCCGGCACAGCCGCACGCTCCAGGCGAACGCCGGCAGCGTCCAGACGCTGGAGCAGAAGCTCGAAGGCCTCCGCAAGACCTGGCACGCTATCAACGATCATCAATTCGAGCTGAAGCAGGAGACCGTCTGCCCGGCGTGTGGACAGGACTTGCCGGCCGAACGGCTGCAAGCGGCCAGGGATAAGGCCCTGGAGGAGTTCAACCTCAATAAGGCCCAGCGTCTCGAGGAGAACGACGCGGCCGGCATGCGCGCCAAGACGCAGCTCGACGAGCTGAAGCACGAGAACGCCACTCTCCAGAAGGACATCGACCAGCTGAAGGACGACAAGGCCGAAGCCGAAAAGCACATCGCCGCCCTCCGGGCCGAGCTCGACGCCATCACGGCGGCCGCCGGCGACGTAACCGCCAGCCCCGAATATGCCCAGGCCCTCGCCGCCAAGGCGGCCGTCGAGGGGGAGATCGCCGCCCTGGCCGCCGGCAACACGGACGTCACCACCCGCCTGAAGGGCGAGATCAGCGCTGTCGACCTGGTGATCGGCGAGAAGGAAAGGCAGCTGGCGGCCATCGACCAGCACGAGGCCGGCCAGAAGCGCATCGAGGAGCTGAAGCAGCAGGAGAAGGCGCTGGCCGCCGAGTTCGAGCGGCTCGAGGGCGAGCTCTACCTCACCGAGCAGTTCGTGCGCACGAAGGTCAACCTGCTCGAGCAGCGCATAAACAGCAAATTCAAGTACGCCCGGTTCAAGCTGTTCGAGCAGCAGATCAACGGCGGCGTCACCGAGTGCTGCGAGACCACCTTCGGCGGTGTGCCGTACGCCGGCGGGCTCAACAACGCGGCTCGCATCAACGTCGGGCTCGATATCATCAACACCCTTTCCCAGCATTACAACTTCGCGCCGCCAATTTTCATCGACAACGCCGAGGCGGTTTGTGAACTGATCGGGGCTGATGCTCAGGTCATCCGCCTGGTGGTTTTGGCGAACGTGCAGGAGCTGACCGTGTGGCGCGATGGCGAGACGATGCCCGCGGCCCTGGTGAAGGCTCTGGCCAAAGAAATGAATCTGAAGGAGGCCATGTGATTGAAACCGACCGAAATCAACGTGTCTGTTAGGTTCGTCAAAAACCTCGGCAACTATCAGTCATTCGCGGCTGAGGCTGCTGTGACCGCTGTCATCGACCCGGACGAATCGCCGACTGACGCTTTCAACGAAGCGTGGAAGCTGGCGAAAGAGCAGGTAAAGTCTCAACTCACCAACGCTAAGGAGGTCGGGCAATAATGTCCAAATCCGGAACCGAACAGCCCAAAAAGAACGAGCTGCAAGTCGTATCCGCCCGCTTCGTCAGCGAGGTCGAGCGGCAATTCGCGGCCGAGATGGGCAGCGCCCTGAAATTCACCGACTATGAAAAGACGCTCGCCCAGCACATGTTCCTCAAGGTCGACGCGCAGCTGAAGGCGCTGGAGGACAAGCGCCTCGACAACCCCAACGGCAACGACCTGCCCATCAAATGGGAAAACGTCAACATGCAGAAGCTGGCTCTCGACGCCGTTCACCGCATCGGCCTCGGGCTGGATGCCCTGGTCCCGAACCACATCCATCCGATACCCTACAAGAATAAGCGGACGAACAAATACGACCTTGACCTCCGCATCGGCTACGTCGGGAAAGACTACTGCCGGCGTAAGCTGGCGGTCGAGGAGCCGGTCGAGGTCATCTACCAGCTGGTGTATGATACCGACACCTTCAAGCCGAAGATGCGGTCGGCCACAAATGAGCTCGAAAGCTATGAATTCGAGATCAACAACCCCTTCAAGCGCGGCAAAGTCATCGGCGGCTTCGGTTACATCATCTACGACGACCACCGGAAAAACCGCCTGGTAATGGTTACGGAGCGGGATTTCAAAAAGGCTGAGTCCGGCTCCCGGAACAAAGACTTCTGGGGTGACGAGAAGTGGCGCGAGGAGATGATGTTCAAAACCATCGTCCACCGCGTGGCCGATAAGCTCCCCCTGGACCCGAAAAAGGTCAATGCGAAGTCCTACGCCTACGTCGAGGCTCAGGAGGCCGAACGCGACATTTCCGAGGAGATGGGCGAGAAAGCCAATAAAGATGCAATCGACATCGAGGCCAATGTCGTCGATGAATCCGCTTCCTCCGACGTCCCAGCCGCGGCCGACCAGGCTGCCGCCACCCAGGAATCCGCGCCGGCCGCCGCTGCCCCCGCCGGCAAGCCCCAGCAGACCACCCTCGGCCCGAAATACTGATGGAAGTCCGGGCCTTCGCCTCCAGCAGCAGCGGAAATTGTTACTACATCTCGGACGGCAGCACCCCGCTCCTGCTGGACTGCGGCCTGGCTTACCGCGAAATACAACGGCTGATGAACTTCCGCATGACGGAGCTCGCCGGCGTCCTCGTCACCCACGAGCACATGGACCACGCAAAAGCGGTGAAGGACGCCATGAAGGCCGGCCTGGACGTTTACATGAGCTGGGGCACGGCGGAGGCCCTGGGGGTGGCCGGCCACCGGGTAAAAATCGTCCAGCCGCAGGTGCAGTTTTCGCTCGGCACATGGACAATCCTGCCATTCGACACCGTCCACGACGCCGCCGAGCCCCTGGGGTTCCTGCTGGCCAGCGGCAGCGAAAAGCTGCTCTACCTGACCGACACCGCCTACTGCAAGTACCGGTTCTCCGGCCTTACACATATTCTTGCCGAAGCAAATTACAGCACCGACATTCTGAATGCCAATGTCGAGGCCGGGGTGCTGCCGGCGGAGCTCAGGAACCGGCTCCTGCGCTCGCACATGAGCCTGGAGACGCTGAAGGAGCTGCTGCGTGCGAATGACCTGAGCCGGGTGCAGGAGATCATGCTGATTCACCTCAGCAGCGGCAACGCCGACGCCGCGCGGTTCAAGCGGGAAATACAGGCAGTAAGTGGCAAGTTGGTTACGATAGCGGGATAGGAGGGAAGAGGATGCCTAAACAATGCCCAATACTAATGCACGCATACCATGCGGCCCCTGCCGATATCTCCTTTCCCACGGAGTGCAAGGGTGAAGCATGCGCATGGTGGTCGGCGGCTACTGAAGGCTGCGGGTTTCGGGACATATCTTATCAGCTTCTCGAAATTAGCCAAGTGATGCTGCAAATGATGCAAAGGCTCTAGCCCATGCCCTGTTAAGGTGCGCTTCGCGAAGAAGGAGGAATGACGATGGGCGATATAGCCGATATGATGCTGGACGGCACCCTTTGCGAACGGTGCGGGGAGGTTTTTGACGACATTGTTGAGGGGGAAGAGCCGCCGGGGCATCCGCGATACTGTGAGGGCTGCCAGCCGGTTTGCCCCAGGTGCAAAAACAGCGAGATCAAGCCCCGCGACCGCTTTTGCAAAATCTGCGGGCTGCCGATAAGCGAGGGATAGGAGGTATATTGTGAAAATCGATATCGAGAGATGCAAACGAGCCATGGAAAACATCTACATGAAGGGCTTGCCCAACGAGGGCGCGGCTTCTTTTCCCCAAGAATCCAGAGGCGCCAAGATTGAGGCCGCCATCTCGGCCATTCAGACCGACGGCGCGAACGCCCTTATGAAGCAGACGTTCGGCGTTAAGAATTATGCCAGCTTCGGCGATCAGGGGTGTGACTGTGAATATGGTTACGGCCCGCGCCACGGCTATATCGTCTTTGAAATCGGGAGAACAGGGAAGAGCCGCGAGAAGCACACTGTACTCGGCGCCGACGAGATTTACCTGCTCGAATGCTGCCGCGACTTCGGCAGCGTCGAGCTGGGAGCCAATAAGCTCAACCTCTGCTTGATCATCAACGAGCTTACCACCCACGCCAAGATCGTCAATGAGATAAGCATTATTCTGGATAACAAAGAAGTCGAGCCCCACTGTTAGGCGGTGACGCCCCATGCCCCGCTGCAAGCGCTGCGGCCGGCAACTGACGGACCCCGAGTCTATCGCGCGCGACTACGGCCCCACCTGTTGGCGGCGGCGATCCCCGGATGAGCAGCTGACCCTGCAAATGGATAAGCCAAGTCGCGTGTTCCGGTGGGACATGACGCACAAGGAGATGCACCAGGCGGTATGCCGGGTGATATTCAAGAGAGGAGAGTAAGGATTTGATTAAAAATCTGGATGCGTTGCCGGTTGACAAGCTCGAACGGGAAAAAACCACCCCGGCCAAAAAGACCGTGACGGTCACTGTCGAGGTCGACGGCCAGCTATACCAGGAATCATACGACGCAACGAGAGGCTTTATGCTCTTCATCGACCAGCCGGACGTCGACGGAATGCCGACAACAATGAACCGGTCACTGGCATCTTAAAAGATGATCCATAAGGTGATGCTTTCGGCCCAGGAGATGTACGCCAGCGTGAATCCGCTTTATGCCGCTCTGAGCAAAGCGCTTCGCGGCGCCCTGGGCAGGTAGCCACCAGGTGCGGTAATTGACAGGATAATATTTCCAAGTGCTTCCTTATTATATAGCCGGGGCGGCGTGGTGGGAAAACGCGGCGCGGGAAGCGGCAAAATACCGGATTATGCATCACCGGCGCGCTTTATTCCCAGGTCGGCTTTTCGGTGAAGTCGCTGCTGAAACCTGGCGCAGCATAATTACTAAGGCAAACCGAGCCGGTTCGAATCCGGCCCCCGGCCACCAAAAAAACTATGGGAGAGGACCGAGCATGATAAAAGTTGAGTCCATACCAGGGCTATATAAGACGGCCAGCCAGGCCATACACCTGATCGTCAAGAGAGACGACGGCTCAGCCCGCCCGGCCGAGGAGGTCGATTTCATCCTCAACCTCCTGCTGCAATGCTATGCAGAACCCGCGGAGCCGGACACCGCTGAGGAGGGCGAGACGACCGAGGCGGCCGAGACGGAAGTCTACATCTGCGAGGTCGCCAAGTGCGTCACCAACAGCAACGGCCGTTGCCAGCGGGCAAGTATCGGCATCGGACCAGACGGCGTGTGTTCCAAACGCGAGATCATAAGGATGTAGGGGAGAGGAGCAGGCATGGAAATGAAAATCCGGGTATTCGATAAAATCCGGCAGCGCTACGGCCGCGTTTTGTTCATCAGTTTCTTCAAAGGCGACGTCGGCTATGGCGTCTACGACGAGCACGGCGATCCGGTAGAGGTCGTGCCGACCGTCATCAAAATGGAGGACGCCCAGATCGAGATCATCGTCAACGGCGAATGGACGCCGGTCCAATGGGAGGCGATGTAGGTGAGAAGCCGAGTAATCGCCCTGCCCGATTGGCCGGTCGGCACGTGGGTCAAGATGGTCAACTGTTCCGAAGCGCGCAAGTACGCCGGCTTTATGTGGAAAACCAGGAGCGAGCCGTATGTGATGTGCGGGCGTACGCCGGTCGTGTTGCTGGACGGCTATAAACCCGGACAGTCCGGCGAGGACAAACCGCTTAGCGGTTGCTTCGCCACCGACTGCCTGGAGGTGGTACCGTGTCCCCCGGGCTGATCGTCGCCGTCATCGTCGCCCTGGCCGCCCAGGTCTACATAGATAAATTCAGCTTCTACCTGCGGCAATCGAAGGCATTCACGGCGGTCTCCACGGTCATATATTTCGCGCTCCTGATCGGGGCGCTGTGGTACTGAGAAAGGAGAGGAGAACCCCATAATGGGAAGGAAATTCGGTAAAAAGTCCAGCGAACCCAAAGGCCCCAAGTGGGAACAAGCCCCGGAGGAAGTGCTCAAAATGCTGGCCAGGGTGGCCGACGAGAAATTTCCCAACCAGGGATTGGCCGAAGCCGGTTTCGCCGTGCTCATGAAGCGCGGCATGTCCCGGAAGGGCAAGATGCTCAGGGCCAACATCAAGCTGATGTCCGCCGAAGAACGGTTCGAGACCGGCAAAACCTTCCGTATCAACATCAATTCCAACACCTGGGAAAAGGACGAGTATGCCCAGCGCGAATTCACGCTCGCCGAGTTGCTTTCCCGCTGCGCTAAGTCCTACACCGACGCCGGCGAAACCCGCTGGTACATAGCCGACTATGAAGTACAGATCAATCCGGCGCTGATTCGCCTGTATGGCCTGGCCACGCCGGAGCTGAAGGAGCTGCACAAGGCTCTGATGCAAACCGAGCTCGGCATGGACGGCGGCGATGAGGGTGAAGATCAGGATAACCCTGCACCGGAGGGAGACCTGGACGGCCTGTCGTTGACACAGCCCGCGTAAAACTAAAGGGGGAGCTATCACTCCCCCTTCTTTGCACCCCTGTTTATGCCGTTTTGGTATGGAAATACCAGTTTGATCATTCCCGGATAGACTGATTCTTATGCAAGGAGATGAAAATGGTGTCTCAGTTCAAAACCTGCGTCACATGCGCATTTGCTGCGCGTCCTTGCCCTCGCCCTGAGCTGCTCGGAGGCAAAGGCTGCGAAGAGCACATGACGGAGCGTGAGGCCGATGATTGTGAGCGCTTTGTCTGCAAGATGATCAACGAACTTAATGCGGCCGGCATTGGCTATCGGCTGAAACCTGGCGGGGAACTCATTTGCTTTTCCGACGCTGACAAAGAGAAAGGCGAGGCTATTATTGCACGGATTGAAAATGAGACGGCCGGAACTGCCGACCAGTTTGGAAAGGAGAAAGCTCAATGAAAAGTACCGGTGTAGTGAGAAAGGTTGACGAGCTCGGGAGGGTAGTAATCCCCATTGAGCTCCGACGCACCCTCGGGATCGAGGAAAAAGACGGCATGGAAATCTTCGTCGATAACGACCGCATCATCCTGCGGAAGTACGAACCGGCCTGCGTCTTCTGCGGCGGCGCCGACGGCGTGGCCAATTTCAAGGGCAAAAACGTCTGCCAGGAATGCGCGGCGGCTCTCGGTCGGTCGGCGAGGTAGGCCATGGGCAGCACGGCAATACCTTTCGCCACCAAGACGTGGAATTTCATGACCGGCTGCTCACCGGTCAGCGAGGGCTGTCTCAACTGCTGGGCCGAAAAGCTGCACACTATGAGGCACAAAGCCTACTGCGACGGGAAGAAGTTGCCGGTGCAGTACGCCAAGCCATTCTCCGAGATCCAGGTGTTCTCCGACCGCCTGACGGAGCCCCTGCGCTGGCGACAACCCCAATGGGTTTTCCCCTGCGCCACCAGCGACATCGCCCTGGCACGCGACTATTACCTCGACCAGGCATTCGCGGTGATGTCCCTGACGCCACAGCATCTCTACATACTCATCACGAAGCGGCCTGATTTCCTGTATCTCTATTTGACTGAGGAAGGCCGCGCCGAGCAGATTTGGATTCAGAGGGATAACCTTCTCGCGCGCGGCGCCCGCGTCCACTCGTCGCTCAACCTTCAACGCTGGGACCCCGAGACGGCGCCCGTGTGCTGGGAGCCGGGGCCCACGTATCCGCTGCCCAATGTCATCGTCATGACCGCGGCCGAGAACCAGGCGAGGGCGGACGAACGGATTCCCTGGGTGCTGAAGTCGCCGGCGGCGCTGCGCGGCGTGATAATCGAGCCGATGCTCGGGCCGGTGGACGTGACCAACATCAAGGACGCAGATGGCGACACTTTCAATGTTCTCGACAGATGCGCCTATGCTACCGCAACCGATGGGGAATATCACGATATACCGAACGGCCTTGACTGGGTAATCTGCGGCGGCGAGAGCGGCCCCGGCGCCCGGCCGTGTCATCCGGATTGGGTGCGGAGCCTGCGGGACCAATGCAAAGCGGCGGGGACAGCGTTCAACTTCAAGCAGTGGGGAGAGTATGAGTACGTTGAGTCAGGATATGGTGCTGGTTATGACCCGCATCGCGTCGGCAAAAAAGCCGCCGGCCGCCTGCTCGACGGCGAGCTATGGGACCAGTACCCGGAGGTG
>JALHDI010000086.1:0-14209 GCA_022839045.1 Sporomusaceae bacterium | reverse complement strand
ACCTGCTGATCCTGCGCGCGGTGAACGGCACGCTGACCAACGCCGGCTACGACGAGTTCGCCCGCCTGCACGCCAGGGTGACGGCGGGGACGTACAGCAGGGAGGGGCGGCATGGCTAATTTCAAAGAAAAGCTCATGGCCGTCAAAGACGTATTGCTTGGCAGCGGCGCGGAGCCGGCACAGGAGTCCATGATAACTGCCACCGGTGCTATCGACACTCTCCAAGACTTCGCCTACCTCATCGGCAACGTCAAGGGCCAGTACAATTTCAACGCTGAGCAGATCGCCCGCTGCGACGCCGAGACGCAGGACCTGCTCCACGAGATCGAGCTCACTTCTTTCAGCGCCGCCAAGGGGTACATGCTGGTCAAGGAACTGAAGAAGGTCCGCGAGGACCGGCGCTACTACAAGGACCAAAACGAAATCCTGGAGTACCTGGTCGCCTTTCTCGAAAAATATCCGTTTCTTAGCAATACGACCGATGGCTTGATTCAGTCGATGACTGGCCGAATAAAGGCGCTGGCAGAGCGGGAGTACAAGCCGCGGGTGCGTATACCGGTGGCCGAGCCGGGGGAGACGGCCCAATGACCGCCCCCGGTCCCGCTCCCGACCCTGTTACTGCCAGCGGCCGCCGCCGGGAGGAGAACAGCGCCGCGGCCGCAACTATCGCCTGGTGCGCGCTGATCGCCGCGGTGACCTGGCTGATGCTCTGGCTGATTGCCGAGAGCGTCTGATAATGGAGGAAGTAAGATGGCAGGCAAGTCGACAAAATCATATCGGCTCGGGGTAAGGGTGCTGATCAAGGGCCGTGCCTGTGAGGGCGGCAGTACCAGCCCCTGCAAAATCACACAGACATATTTTCCGCCGCCGGCTGAGGCTCTGGATCTCGGCTGGACACCGGCGCAGATGATGGACGGCTGCCGGCGAGTACCGCAGGAAGACCTGACGGAGGAGCTAAAGTTGCGGCTGCTGGCGGCCGGCCTTACCCAGCTACAGATCGCCGAGCTGTTCTGCTTCAGCCGGGCGAAGAGAAACCGCATCCGCCAGGAGGCGATGGCCAACCTGCCGGATGATGACCCGGAGGCTGATCTGGAGCCTCCGGAAGATGATGACATGACGGAGGACGACGACATGGCCGCGGCTATCAAGCTCGCGTCTTTTGAAGAGGCCGAGCAGTACGGCATCAAACTGCCGGAACCAAGAGAGGAGACGGAAGATATGTCAATGACCTTTGCCAAAGGGCTAGTGATTGGCATGCCGGCCAGGGAGGCCCTGGAGAAGTGTCTGCCGGCCCGGCCAAAGGAAATCACGAAGGATCTGCTGCAGATTTGCGTAGACGGCGGCCTGAACCGTGAGGAGATTGCCGTGGGATTCGGTACCACCGTGAACAGGGTAAAACAAGAGGCCTGTAAGAGACAATTCAAGTTCCCGCGCCAGCCGCGAGCGCTACCCGGCTCGGCCGAGAAAGAGGTCGCCGCCGCCAACCAAGACACGGCATTGACCGGCACCAAGGTCGAAGCGCTTACTGATGACTACGCAGCCATGGATGACGCTGTAAAAGCAGTCCTGGAGCGGGAAGAGGACTTGGCTGCCTCGCTTTCCGCTTTCACGCCCGCCTCCAATGCGGGACAAGTACCGCCGCCGGAGCCCGATGTAAAACTGTGGCCGCCCGAAACGCCCGCCCCCGAGCCTGAGCCGGAGCCCAACATCTGGGCCCGCCGCTTCGGTGTAATCGATAAAAACGATGGCCCGGAGCTATCGATCTCCAAGCATGGTAAGCTCACCATCCGGCGCGTCGAAATGGACACGGACCTGCGCTACGTTTTCGACTTTGACGCCGAATACCGTCACTGCCGGGTAGAGGCTTTCCCGCAGGGAATGAAGATCACGAAATCCCCGTCTGAAAGCCGCGCATACTCCTGCTCGCTACGGCAGCTCACGAAGGAGTTGGAAGCCTTGGGCACAAGTTTCCCGGCGCGGTACCGGCTGGACCCGGAGACGATGATCGGGGAGAGGGTGGGGGTTGAGGCATGAAGATTTACGTCGCCAGTTCCTGGCGAAATGAAAAGCAGTCGGAGATAGTCGCTCTGCTGCGGGAGGCCGGCCACGAGGTCTATGACTACAGAAACCCCTTCCCAGGCAATAACGGCTTCCATTGGTCTGAAATCGACCCGAACTGGAAGGCATGGACGCCGGCGCAGTTCGTCGAGGCACTAGCCCATCCTATAGCCGGAGCCGGATTTTGGTCTGATATGGAAGCCTTGCAGGAATGCGATGCCTGCGTGCTGGTTCTCCCGTGCGGCCGCAGCGCCCATCTGGAAGCCGGCTGGGCCATTGGTGCCGGCAAGCCGACGGTGATCCTGCTCACCGGAGCCATCGAGCCGGAACTGATGTATGGAATGGCCGCCGATATTTGCATAGATACAGACGAGCTGCTCGTTGCCCTAAGCTTAATACAGGCAGAATTGCCGCAGCGCTGCCGGGTCTGCGGCTGCACCGACGACAACGCCTGCCCCGGGGGCTGCTATTGGGTGGAGCCGGACCTGTGCAGCGCGTGCGTGGGCACCGCTCAAGTGAGGTGAGACTGTGGACGTCCACCCGCGACTCTGTAATTACTATGCCCTGACGCTGGCGATCTGCAACTGGAATTACTCCGTCGACCGGGCGATCAGCTACTTTTCACCCTCAGGGGGAGAGCGCCAGTCGACCATCCCCGGGCGGCCGCGTTTGGACGAGCAGGAAGCCGAGGAGATGATCCGGCTGCAGGCGGCGGGCATGTCGAACAGCGAGATCGGCCAAATCTACGGGATCACCAAGAGCGCCGTGTCGCACCGGATACACCGGTACCAGAAACGTGCAAGGAGGTAAACCATGATTACCAATATCAACGTCAAGAATATATCCCCGCATCCCGACAACCCCCGTAAAGACCTCGGCGACCTGACAGAGCTGGCGGCCAGCATCAAGGCCCAGGGCATCCTGCAGAACCTGACGGTAGTGCCGAAATTGGCCATGAAACCAGGATATTGCACATCATGCAAGATTTATAACAGTGTCGTTGGTAAATGCAAAAGCGATCACGATAGAGGCGGAAAGCCTCCTTGTTCCAAATGGGATGTTAGAGATGACTTTGTGTTTACAGTTATTATCGGTCACCGCCGCCTGGCGGCCGCGAAGCTGGCAGGCCTCGAGGAAGTGCCCTGCGTGATCTCCGACATGGACCAAAAACAACAGATCGCCACGATGCTGCTGGAAAATATTCAGCGCACCGACCTGACCGTCTGGGAGCAGGCAACGGGGTTCCAGACGCTGCTCAATTTCGGGGAGACGGTTGATACCGTTGCGGAGATGACGGGTTTCAGCGAGAGTACCGTGCGCCGCCGCATGAAGCTGCTGGAGCTGGACGGGGATAAGTTCAAGCAGTCGGTTGCGCGCGGGGCGACGCTGGCCGACTACGCCGAGCTGGACAAGATCAGCAGCGTCGATCTGAAAAACAAAGTGCTGGAGAAGATCGGGACGGCAGATTTCCAGTGGGCGCTGCGCGAGGCTGTCGCCGAGGAGAAGCGCGAGAAGAACAGGGCTGCGGTCGTGGCCGAGGTTGAAAAATTTGCGACCGAGGTCAAAGACGACAAGGAGCTCGGCTATCAAAACGGCTACCGGCAGTACAAATGGTATTCGCTGGACACCCCGGGCGAAATCACGCCGCCGGCCGATGCGGACAAGCAACAGTATTACTTTCACTCCTCCGCGCGTTACGTCACCGTTTACACCAAGGTTGCTGCGACCACTCCCCAGCCCGCTGGACCGTCGGCGGAGGAGCAACAACTCCGGGAGCGCCGCCACCGGGACTACGCCGGGCGCAAGGGTGACGCGCCGGTAATCATGGAGATGGCGCTGCGGGCGATAATGACAGGCGATAGCTATTACAACCTCGCCGCTGACATGTGCGTCGCGCTGGGCATCGAGATCCCCGAGCCCCAGGACGAGGACGACTGCGACGACGAGGAGGTTATGGTCGAAGCGGAAATCACCGAGGCGTTCAAGGCCTCGCCCGAGCGGGTGCTGTTCGCCGCCGCGTACCTGGCAGTGGAGGACGACCGAGCCAACTGCCACAACTGGCAGTGCGAGCACCAGGGCAACGCCGAGCTCGACGCACTGTACGACACCCTGGAAAAACTCGGCTACCAGGTATCTGCCGAGGAGCGCGCGCTGATGGACGGTACTCATGAGCTGTATACGAGGGAGGCGGCGGCTTCATGAGCCGCGTCATCACCCTCACCCTCTTTTTCCTCGCCGGCGTCCTCGCCATAATAGCCGTCACCGCCATCCAGGACGCCGCAGGATTGCGCCTGACCCTACAGGCCCGCGACGCCGTCATCGCCGACCAGGCCCGCGAGATACACAACCTCCGCGGCACCGTCCGCGACAACCTCCGTACCATCGAGCAGCTGCTCGGCGGCCGCCAGCCCGAGCACCCCAGCCGCGGCCGCACGGTCGAGCGCCGCCTGGCACGCGTCACCGCCTACACCGCCGGCGCCGAGAGCACCGGCAAAGCCCCCGGCCATCCCGAATACGGCGTGACCGCCAGCACCCACCGCATCAACGTCGGAGCGGGGGAGAAGCTGGCGGCCGCCGGCCTCTCGATTCCCTTCGGCGCCCGGGTGTATGTGCCTGGCTTAGGATGGGCGCCGATCAGGGACCGCGGCGCGGCGATCGGCGACGGCGACATCGATATTTACTTCGACGATGTGGAGACGGCCCGCGAGTGGGGCGTGAAGCATATGCAGGTTTTGATTGTGAAATAGCTCTGAGTTATCCACAGCCGAGGGGTGAACAGCTTGTCAGAGAAAGATGTCGTTTATATAAAACACGACTCGAATGCACGCAACGACCCCAAGATATTGCTGCTACGTGCGGAGCACAAGTGGGATGGATATGGACTATATTGGGCAATCTGCGAAATCTTACGCGAACAATCGGATTTCACATATCCTTTAGACTTTGATATGTTGGCGAAGCAATTGCAGAGTAAAAGCTCCAAGATCGAAAAGCTCGTGACCGACTGCATCAAAAAATATAAAGACCGCAAAGGCCGCGGCCTGTTTGAATCCGACGGGGTTTGCTTCTGGTCGAACCGGCTCATGGAAGACGCCGTTCACTACCAGGAGGTCAAAGAAAAACGGCGAATTGCCGGTAAAACAAAACCAGCAAAAGATTAGCAAATGCTTAGCATATGCTGAGCAAATGATGAGCTTTTGGTACGCAATATAGTATACGTTACTAATAAAGAAAATTATAAGAAACGTAACTTCTTAGTCTTGAGGTAAGACCGAAAATGTGAGTTTGTGGATAACTCTGATTTGGAGGGTTGGACCGTGAAAATACGCTCCCGCGTTTTTAAACGGCAGCGGTGTCGTCGGATACTGGGAGAGCTGCCGGAGAAGTTCTGGAAGATCGACTGGGCGACGAGGGGAGGGGACCTGAGGTGAGCGAAATATTTCGGTCATGCTGTGGAAGCAGTCCCAGCGAGCCGCATCGGCCCGATTGTCACAATTTTAAGGGCACTCCTGCCAGCCAGACCGGGGTGAGCGAAAAACGTCGCGACCAGGTTCAGCTGACTCCGGCGCAGACTGTCGCGAAACTGCGTAAAATAGCGGCCGATTATGACCTGGCGACTATGGACACGAAAGCCCTTTCGCAGATCGCCGCCCTGATCGAGGCCCAAGAGGCTGGCGCGGCTGTTATGCGGGAGATTTTGCTCGACATAAAAAACGTGATGGTGTTGAGTCCTAATGGGCTGAACATGTCAGGAGCCGTGACCAAAGTAATTAGCGACGAGATTGACCATTCCCTCTCCCCCACCGCCGGCGCTGCCCTGCTGGACGTGGTCAGGGCGGCGGATGAATTACACCAAAGTCTTGATGACCCCTTAGTACCAAGTGCTGATTATATGCAACGAGACATTAGTGTAAAAAAATGGCGTAAATTGGGTGTTGCCCTGGCCGCCTACCGGGGAGGGAGCGCCGACCATGGCTGATAATCTCCCCGCCGCCTTCCTCCGCTACATAGACTCGGCGCAGATAAAATACACCCTGGCCAGGGGCCAAGTTTTCTACCACAGCGTCGAGGATTATAAGCGCGGCAAGGACATCTTAGAGCGGCTTGGAAAACAGAACAGGCAAAAATACCACAGTTATCTGGTCCGGATGGTCGTGAAGCTGACGGCCGACAATGGCCTTGAGTTCGACGAACTGGTGACGTTCGACAGTGAGGAGGAGGCGGAATTTTACTACTACCTCCGGGACAAGCAACTCGCCGGCGAGGTCAAGACGATCCGCCTGCACCCGCGGCTGGAGCTATTCCCCAAGATCACCGTCGACGGCCGTGTCCAGGACAAGATCGTGCTCACCCCCGATTTCTTCGTCGAGTACAGCGATGGAAGGCAGGAGTACATCGATGTGAAGGGGATGAGCAACGAGGCCGGCGATCTTCGCCGGCGGCTCTATAACTACTGCGCGACGCTGACCACCCGGCCGTACTATGGCGTGCCGCTGCGGTGGGTGTCGACCAGCTTCAAGTACGGCGACAAGGACGGCTGGGTGGATTACGACATTTTGCAACAGAAACGGAAAGAAGCCGCGAAGGCTAAGAAGGCGAAGGGGGCGTAGGGGATGCTGAAGGAGAAAAATGTTCCGGAAAACCAGAAGACTCTGGTGGTCAAAAAATATGACGTGACGGCCAACGGTAAGTATCTAGGCGATATTTCGGTGTTGAAAAACGGCAACGTCGTGGCCACAGCCTCCAGGAGCGGCTTCGAGTCGGTCAAGGCGGCCGAGAAGTGGCTGACGCATATTTGAGGAGGGGCGATTGTGGATAAAAAGGCGGCGGCGGCCGTGAAGAAGAGTACCCCGCGATCCGACGGCGAGTCCTGGAGATCAATACTGGAGCCGCCCTGCGGCGGCAAGGTCCCGGGCCGGCGGTGCATCATGGGCGAAAAATGCGACTGTGTTTATAATACCTTCGGCTGCAAGCGGCCGGCCGGGGCGGGGATCCTCGAGGTGATCGAGGAGATGGCGTGCCTGACAGTGTGCTGGTCATATAGGCAGAGATTGCATCAATAAGGGGGCGAGCGTTTGGCTGAAAAGCCGTGGCCGTGCCTGAAATGCTTCGCGACGCATGGGATTGTCGTTCAAATGGAGGTAATAACAGAGGATTTTTGCAAGTGCCCCCGCTGCGGCACCGAAGTCTGGTATGACTACGAAGAGCCGCCCGATGAAGAAGAATTTGGCATCGTAGTCGACAATACACCGGCCGTTCAGTACTCAATTTTGGGTGGTAGCGCCAAACCTGGTGGAGGCAGTAAAAGCAAGAGTCGGCGCAACAAAAAACTATTGATGAGAAAACCGACTATCGCGCAGATCAACCAGGCGTTGGCCAGCGGCCCCAGCCTCCCGCAAAAGCGTAAGAAGGGAAGGCCAAAAAAAAATATTGACAAGCCGGAATAAAATAAATTATGCTATGGGCATAGAGGTATGTTCAAAAACAAGATATTTTTTAACCGCCCAGAGGGGCGGTTTTCTTATGCCCATTTTGTGGGCTTCTTTTTTTTGCCCAAAATCGGGAGGTGGTACTGCTATGGTGGAAGAGGTTATTAATTGCCAACGCTGCGGAGTACCCGCCTGGAACAACAAAAACGGCACGCGAAAATACTGTCCGGACTGTCAACGGATAATAAAAAATGAGCGCCGGGAAGATTATCACCGAATCGAAAACAAAGCGCTTTTCGGTACTTACCGCCGCATGAAGTAAGCGAGGGAATTATCACTAAGCTATGTATTGAGTGTGGTAGTAGGTTAAGTATTGTATATATACTACGCGCACGCGCGCGAGGGAAAGTTATCCACAAGCAGAGCGGGTGGTGAGATGGCTGTTGATTGGGTCAAGATCAGGGCCGAGTATGAAGCAGGCGGTATTTCGTATAGAAAGCTGGCCGCGAAATATAAGGTAAATCTTTCCACTTTGAGCGTGAGGGCCAAGCGAGAAGGCTGGGTGAAATCTAAGCAGAAAACCCAGGACAAAATTCTCACAAAAACAATACAGAAAACTATTACCAAAATCGTCAATCGCAATGAGCGGCACCTCGCCCTCGCCGACAAGGCCCTCGACGCCATCGAGGAATATTTCCGCAATAAGCACTACAAGCGGCATGTGACCAAAGTCAAGCGCTGTAACAAAAAGGGCGAGCTGATAGAGGAGCTCAAGGCCGTCAAGCTGCCGGTCGCCGACACTGCCGCCCTGGCCCATATAGTGCGGGCCCTCCAGCGCATGCAGGCCACGCAGCGTCTTGCCGAAGGCCTTGATCTGGATCTCGATAAAGAGCGCCAGGCCCTCGAGCGCGAGAAGCTGAACCTGCTTCGGCAAAAACTTTCTTCCGGCAACGCCATCACCGACGTCATCGCCGCCAACAACGACCGCATAATGCGCCTGGCCGACCTGATCAACAACCCGGTACCGGACCGGAGAATACAGGATTTCGAAGACGATGAGTAGTTACGCGCCGTTTTGCGAGAAGCAGGTACAATACCTCGGACGCTGCTACGATAACTGGCTCAACATCGCCGAGGGCGGCAAGCGGGCCGGGAAAAACGTCATCAACATCATGGCCTGGTGCGAGATCCTCGAGACCCACCCCGACAAGATCCACCTGGCGGCCGGCGTCTCAGTGGCGAGCGCCAAGCTGAATATTATCGACAGCAACGGCTACGGCGTTCTGAACTGGTTCGAGGGCCGATGCCGGACCGGCAAATACCAGGAGCGCGACGCGCTGTACATCTACACGGCCACCGGTGAGAAGGTCATCCTGATCAGCGGCGGCGGCAAAAAGAACGACGAGCGGTTCATCAAGGGCAATACCTACGGCACCGCCTACGTGACCGAGGTCAACGAGTGCGCCCCGGGGTTTGTCAAAGAAGTTTTCGACCGCACGCTCACGTCGGCCAACAGGAAGATATTTTTCGACCTTAACCCGAAGCCGCCAAAGCACTGGTTCTACACCGAAATCCTCGACATGCACCAGGCGAACGCCCTGAAATACCAGGGCTACGGTTTCAACTACCAGCATTTCACCATCCACGACAACATGAGCCTGAGCAACCAGGAAATCCGCGACAAATTGAAGGGGTACAGCCGGACCAGCGTCTGGTACAAGCGCGATATCCTCGGGCAGCGCACGAGCGCCGAGGGCATTATATACGACATGTTCGGCCCGGCCAATCTGTACCCGAGCGATGCAGGCGGCCTGGGGCCGAACTTTGATTTGTGGTACCGGCGGTATTACAGCATCGACTACGGCACCACAAATCCCTTCGCCTGTCACGAGTTCATAGAGCAGAAGGATGTCCTGACCGGCCGCACCGGCTACTATATCGACGATGAATATTATTACGACTCGAAGCTGCACAACCGGCAGAAAGAGGACAGCGAGTATGCCGAGGACATAAAAGCCTTCATCGGCGACAAGCGCTATTCCAACATCATCATCGACCCATCGGCCGCCAGCTTCAAGGTGGCGCTTCGCAATCGGGTGCTGGTGGTGCGCGAGGCGGACGAGCTGATCAACGCCGATCATGAGGTGCTCAACGGCATCCGCCTGGTGGCCACGCTTTTCCGCATGGGCCTGCTGAAAGTCAATAAGGACAAATGCCCGATGCTGATTAAGGAGCTCGCGTCTTACATCTGGGATGCTGCCGCGGCAGAGCGCGGAGTCGAAAAGCCGCTGAAGCAGAATGACCACGGCCCGGACGACGTCCGCTATTTTGCCAAGACCATAGTCAAATACGCTCCGGGGGTGAAGTGATTGTCCCGAAAAAACCGCCGGCGGCCGCCTGAGCCGCCGAAAGAGAAGCCCTTGCCGAAGCGCGGCGGCTCCTTCGACGCCTTCGAAAACATGCTGGCCAGGCTCGGCTTCAGCTCCCCTAACCTGCTCTCGGCCACAAATTACCCGCTGCAAAGGCTCACTCGCGATTATAACCTGATGAATTCGCTCTACCGTAACAGCTGGATCGCGAAGAAGATCATCAACACCATCCCCGACGACATGTGCAAAAACTGGTACAGCGACACCGCCGAGCTCACCCCCGAGCAGACCGATCGCATGAACAAGCTCGAGCAAAAGACGCTGGTCCGCGAGAAGATTCTCGACGGCCTCTACTGGGGCCGGTTGTACGGCGGCGCCGGCGCGGTGATGATGATCAAGGGCCACGAGAACATCCTCGACGAACCGCTCGACCTGGATGACGTCATGCCGAACAGCTTCAAGGGCCTGCTGGTGGTCGACCGGTGGAGCGGCATCTTCCCCAGTGTGGAGTTGGTGACCGACATCGAAGATCCGGAGTTCGGCCTGCCGGAGTTCTACGAGATACGCAACCTGGCCAGCAACCAGCTGCTGCAGAAGGTGCACCACTCCCGGGTGATCCGCTTTGACGGCCGCAAACTGCCGTTTTGGGAAGACCAGGCGGAAATGGGTTGGGGCGCGGCGGAGCTCGAGCACGTTTTCGACGAGCTGGCCAAGCGGGATAACACCAGCTGGAATATCGCCAGCCTCGTTTTCCAGGCCAATCTGCTTATCAACAAAATCGACGGCCTCGACCAGCTGCAGGCGATGGGCGACCCGCAGATGCAGCGCGACCTCTACAATGTAAAATCGGCCCAGAACCAGATGCGCAGCAACAACGGCATGATGCTGATCGGCAAAAATGAGGAAGTGCAGGCGGTCCAGTACACGTTCAGCGGCCTGCATGAAATCTATGAGAATTTCATGATGGACGTCGCCGGCGCCGCCGATATTCCGGTCACGAAGCTGTTCGGCCGCTCGCCGGCCGGGATGAACGCCACCGGGGAAAGCGACCTGCAAAACTACTACGACATGATCGCCCAGCAGCAGCAGTCGGTGCTGACGCCGAAGATCAACAAGCTGCGGCCGGTCCTGTATATGTCGGAGCTGGGCTTCGTGCCGGAAGATATGGGCGTCAAGTGGAACCCGGCTAGGACACCCAGCGACGAGAAGATCGCCGAGCTGGTAGCCAAGAAGGTGCAAGCCATCAAGGACGCCTACGACAGCGGCATGATCAGCCAGAAGATCGCCATCAAGGAGCTGCACGAGCTCAGCTTCACGACCAACATGTTCACCTCGATCACTGACGAGGACATCGAAAAGGCGGACGACAGTCTGGACAAGGGCGATATCCTCGGCGACCTGGACGGGGAGCTGGGCGGGGGATTCGGGAAGAAGCCGCCGGGGACAGGGCCCGGGGGTGATGACCAATAGACCGAGACACCTTCAAGCCTCCTCGCCGCATCGAAAAGCAGTACGAATGGGCTATCCAGGCGCTCATCGACAAAACCTTCGAGGAGATGGCCGCCTCCATCGAGCCCATCCTAGACCCGCGGGAATTCGTTCGCCGCCTCGAGTGGTTCACCTCCACCAAAGCATTCAGCCGGTACGCCGGCGAAATGGCCACCCGCATGGTCACCGCCCTGGCGGCCGACAACGCCAAGAGTTGGCGGGAGGCGTCGGCGATCGGTACCCGCGGCCGCGAGATCCACGACGCCATCAGGATGGCCATGGCCGGGCCGATGGGCAACTTCGTCCGGGCGCAGATCGACCGCAACGCCTTCATGATCACCTCGACGCCGCTCAATGTATCCCGGCAGCTCAACGAATATATCCTGGCCGGCTATGAGGCCGGCCGGCGGTCGGAGGATATCATGCGCGACCTGTGGGCCTATGCGCCCGATCTGACCCAAAGCCGCATGCGCCTCATCGCCCGGACGGAGGTGAGCAAAACCTCCACCGCACTGGTGCGGGCTCAGTCTCATGAGCTCGGTATCGGCTGGTACGTGTGGCGAACATCGCGCGACGGCCGGGTGCGGTCGAGTCACCGGCATCTGGACGATGTCCTGATCGCCTGGACCGACCCGCCGAGTCCGGAGGCGCTGCGGGGCATCAAAACAAACCTCGGCCGATACAACGCCGGCGAAGCGCCGAATTGCCGGTGCTACTGCGAGCCGGTGATCAGCCTCAAATACCTCGATTGGCCGCACAAGGTGTATTCCGGCGGCCAGCTGTTCAGAATGAGCAGACTGCAATTCGAAAGGATGGTGGCGTAAATTGAAAAAGAGGCTCTAGCCCGAAGGGGCTTTTCTTTATGCCTAAGTGGCTTGACTGCTGAGAGGAGGTGATGTTATGCCGCAGCAGAGCTACTACGGCGACAAGCTGTCGGAGCACCTTACCGAGACGCCCGAGGGAATCCTTATCTGCCACGACGTGCCGATCGGCCGCGTCGGCTGGATGGATTACCTGGGCGAGGAGACACCCTTCGCCGAGCTGGCCGGCCAGATCGTCAAAGTGTACCGCAGCCCCGACGAGCTATTCAGCCAAGAGACAATCGCCAGCTTCGAGGGCAAAAGCGTAACCAACACCCACCCCGCCAAGTTGCTCGACGTTAATACGATTCCCTCGACCGAGCGCGGCCATGTACAGAACGTCCGCCAGTCGGGCGACTACCTGGTAGCCGACCTCTTCATCAAGGATGCCGGCCTCAAGGCCGAGGTCCTTGAAAAGATGAAGCGGGAAGTATCCAGCGCCTATATGTGCGAGTGGATTCCGGTGGGGGAGAGGAAGCTCGAGCAGCGCGGCATCGTTGGTAATCACGTGGCCGTCGTCAAAAACGGACGGGCGGGCCCGCGTGTTGCCATACATGACCACAAACCAGAAGGAGGTAATGAACCGGTGAAAATTACTCAAAAAATCCTGGCGGCTATGGGGTTTCAGGCGTTCGCCAAAGAAGCCAAGCCCGAAGAAATCGCCGCCGCCATGGACGCCATGACCGAGGGCGTCGAGCCGGAGAAAAAAGAGCCGGAGAAAAAGCCGGCTGCCGACGAGGCCCCGGCCTGGGCGAAGCAGCTCATCGCCGACGTCGATGCGCTGAAAACCGCCGCCACCGCCAAGCCGGCCACCGACGCCGCCACCGCCGTCATGGACGCCGCTGAGAAGGAGCTTGACGAGGAAGACAAGAAAGAGGCCAAGGACGCCGACCCCGATCCCGACGAGGATAAAAAGGACGACAAGAAGGATGATAAAAGCGAGGAGAAAAAAGAGGCCTCCGACGCCAAAACCGTCCTGAAAAAGTTCGTCCAGGACATGAAGCCCATTATCATGGCCATCCCCGACGAGAAGGCCCGCCTCGACGCCGCCAACAAATTTGTCGCTGCGGTCAAGGACGCCCGCCAGGTCGGCGCCGGCAACGGCTATGCCGACATCCTGAAAACGGTTACCGGCAACAAGAAGTCGGCGATGGACAAGGCAGCCGAAGACAGGAACCGTCAGGACGCCACAGTAAAAGCCACCGACGCCTGGAACAAAGCCGGCGCGGCGGCCAGAGGAGGGAAGTAACATGTCTGGTAGCGCGATTGGCATCAGCCTGAATCTCGGCTACGCGGGCAAGGTCTCGCGTAACAACCCCGAAAACGTCATCCGCAGCCGGATGGTGAAGTCCATCCTGGACGGCAATGGCGCGGAAACCCTCTCGGCGGTCCCCTTCGGCTTCGCCGTCGTCCTCAATGTCGACAATACCTACTCCAAATTCGGCCAGACCGGTACCGGCGTCACCGCCGCGGCGGCCGCAGCCTTTGCCGGCGTCGCTGTCGCGGAGGTCAAGCAGTCTATGGCGCTGACCTACGGCGTCAACGCTGCTGTCGGCCAGTATGATCCGCTGATGCCGTGCGATGTCCTCCGGAAAGGTACCGCCACCGTGTTCTGCAAAGAGGGCACCCCGACCGCCGGCGGCCAGGTCTACATCATGACCGTGGCCGGCACGAACGCGGCGATCGGCGAATTCGTCGCCACCGCCGAACCTGCCGGGACCGGCGCCACAGCCGTGGAGCTGACGAACTGCAAATGGACCACCGGGAAAAAAGACGCATCGGGTATCTGCGAACTCGAAATCCAGTACCCGGTGACGGCCTAAGGAGGGAATGACCATGAAATTTGACATCGCTGCTTACAAAGCGGCCATGGATGCCGCGATGGCCGCCGGCGGCAAAGCCGTCCTCCCCGTCGCCCCCGGCGCTGTTTACGGCCCGGGCATGGACGCGGCCGGGCTGTGGGAACGCATGAAACAGAATGCCAGGCTGGGCGCGCCCTTTGCCG
>JALHDI010000085.1:3465-27092 GCA_022839045.1 Sporomusaceae bacterium | reverse complement strand
CAAATACCGCTTCAACCACCTCGACTTCGGCGACATCGACGGCATCCCCCGCCTCCTCGACATCGGCCAGTGCAACAACGCCTACTCCGCCATCCAGGTTGCCGTCGCCCTCGCCAAAGTCTTCAACTGCGGCGTCAACGACCTGCCGCTCACCCTCGTCCTCTCCTGGTACGAACAGAAGGCCGTCGCCATCCTCCTCACCCTGCTCCACCTCGGCGTCAAAAACATCCGTGTGGGCCCCAGCGCCCCGGCCTTCATCACCCCCGGCGTCTTCAAGGTCCTCAACGAAACCTTTGGACTGCAGCTCATCACCACCCCGGACGAAGACCTCAAAGCCATCATGGGCTGATAGGCAATACAAAAACGAAGCACGGAGTAATCTCCGTGCTTCGTTTTTTCAGCGGCCGTTGATAAGCCACCATCTACTTTGTTCCCTTGCGGGCGCTTGCTTGCGTACGTCCGTGTACGCGGCGCGGCGCGTCCTCAGGGCGCCTCGTATCTGGCGGCTTCTGAACGGCCCCGGCAATCCGGTGTTTTATTGGGACACTCGTTATTGCCTTCTACTTCCCCGTCAGGTCCTTCTCGGTCTTGCCGCCGTCGGCGAAGAACAGCGGCTGGCCGAACTTATCCTTGCCGAAAGTCTTGATAATCTCCTGGCCTTCGGCCGACAGCAGAAAATCGGCGAACGCCTTGGCCCCGTCCTTGTTCACCTTCGCGAACTTGGCCGGATTGACCTCCATCACATGATAAATGTTCAGCAGCACCGGGTCGCCCTCCACGAGGATCTCGAGGGCGACGTTCTTCTTATGGGCCAGATAAGTTGCCCGGTCGGTCACCGCGTAGCCGTTCTTCTCGCTCGCGATCTTCAGCGTCTGGCCCATGCCGGCCCCGGCCTCCTGGTACCAGGCCCCGGCCGGCTTGATCCCGGCCTGCGCCCACAGCTTCTTTTCGAGCATATGCGTCCCCGAATTATCGCCGCGGGAAATGAACACCGCCTGCGTCTTGGCGAAGCTCTCCAAAGCCTCCTTGGCCTTCTTGCCCTTCACCTTGGCAGGGTCGGCCGCCGGTCCCACGATAACGAAATCGTTGTGCATCACCAGGCGGCGGTTGACCACCGCGCCGGATTCCAGCACCTTCTTCTCCGCATCCGGAGCATGGGTCAGCAGCACGTCCGCCTCGCCCTTCTGCCCCATCGCGATCGCCTGGCCCGAGCCCACGGCGATCGTCTTGATATTATAGCCAGTCTTCTTCGCGAACGCCGGGATGAGGACGTCCAGCAGGCCGCTATCCTGGGTGCTCGTCGTCGTCGCCAGGATGACGTCCGGGTTGGCCGGCTTGGGCGCCTGCTTGGGAGCCTCGGCCTTCTGCCCGCCGCCGCAACCCGCCAGCAGCGCCAGCGCCAGCAGCGCGGCCAGCGCCGTGAACAACAATCTCTTCCTCAAAGAAAACCCTCCCCTTAAATTCTTACTTCTTCTCCGGCAGCCAACATTTCAGTCCCGCCGGGTTGAAACACGCGTTGCACGACACACAGGCCGCCTTCGCCTGCCCTTGCCTCATGCGGGCCACCAGATCGGGCTCCTTCACCAGCGGACGCGACAGCGCCACCAGATCGGCCGCCCCCTCGGCCACCACCCGCTCCATCACCGCCAGCGACCTCAAGCCCCCGACCAGGATCACCGGCACCTTCACGGCCGCCTTCACAGCCTTGGCCGCCGCCGCGAAATACGCCTCCTGCTCCGGCCGCACGATCCCCGGCGCCGACATCACGCCCTTGGCCTCGCGGATGCCGCCGCTAACCTCGATCGCCGCCACGCCGCAGCCCTCCAGCGCCTTCGCCGTCGCCACCACGTCCGGCAGCGTCAGGTACCCCTCGCCCGCCAGCCCGTCGGTCGAATTCAGCTTCGCGAGGATCGGGAACGACTCCCCCGCCGCCCGCCTGGCCCGCTGCATGATCTCGCCCAGGATGCGGATACGGTTCTCCAGGCTGCCGCCCCACCTGTCCGTGCGGCGGTTCGTATACGGCGAAATAAACGACGACAACAGATACCCGTGGGCCACATGCAACTGAGCCCCGTCGCAGCCGGCCGCCTTCGCCCGGCCCACCGCCGCCGCGTACGCGTCCACCAGCGACCAGATCTCCTCCTCCGTCAGCTCCCGCGGCGTCAGGCCATTCGACCCGTCCGTCACCGCCGACGGGCGCCACCGTCTCCTGGCCGGCCGGCCAATCCGGCGGCGTCTGGCGGCCGGCGTGCGACACCTGCAGCACCAGCGCCGCCCCGAAAGCGTGCACCGCTTCCGCCAAACGGCTGTACCCGGCCACGAAGCGGTCATCGTAAATCGCGTTCTGGTTCACGCTCGCCCGGCCCAGCGGATGCTCCACATATGAATGGGCGGTGATGATCATCCCCACCTCGTTCGCCGCCAGCGTGCGGTACAACTCCACCTCGCGCCCGGAAACCGCGCCGTCCGGCTCACCCAAAAAATCCTGGGTCGCCGAACGCACAAACCGGTTCTTCAGCTTCAGCGGGCCGATCGCCACGGGATCAAACAAAACACTCACTGCCACTCCTCCTCGGCGGGGCTGGATAAGTCCCCGTTACTTAACCCCCAAAACAATAACCGGCGCCCCACTCCCTGATATCTTCGCCGGCCGCCCCGGCGTCACCTGCCGCCGGACCCGCGACGACGCCAAAGGCTAGCCTCCGTCCGCGAACAGCCGCGTCAGCAGCGCCCCGTGGCCGCGCAGCCACCGGCGGTGCTCCTTGTAGTCCGGGTCGGCCGCCGCCACCAGCCGCCAGAAAGCCGCCGAATGATTCGGCTCCCGCATATGGCAAAGCTCATGGATCACCAGATAATCCACCACCGCGGGCGGCGCCATCACCACCCGCCAGTTATAACTCACATTGCCGCGCGACGAACAACTCCCCCAGCGGCTGCGCTGCTCCCGGATGAAAATCCGCTCGGGCCGCACCCCCAAAACCCCGGCCCAGTACGCCGTCCGCTCCGTCAGCACCGCCCGCGCCCGCTCTATGTACCAGCGCCTCAGCGCCGCCGTCAGCGCCGCCGCCTGCTCCGCCGCCGGCGCCGGCGGCAGATGCGCGAAAATCCGTTCATCCTCCACGCCCACCTCGGCCTGGCCCGCGCCGCCCCACAGCACCGTGAGCCGCCGCGCCCGGCCGAGATAAAGCAACTCCGCCCCCGGCGCCGCCGCCGCGTTCACCGGATTCGCCGCCACCGCCGCCAGCTTCGCCGCCTGGCGCGCGATCCACGCCTCCCGGCTCCTCAGCAGCGCCGCGATCTCCGCCTCCGGGAACCTCAGCGGCGCCGCCACCTCCACACGGTCGGCCGCCGCCACCCTGATCCTCACCGTCCGGCGGCGGCTATGCGCCACCGTCACCGTCAGGCGGCGAGGGCCGATCACCAGATCCTCCATACACCATCCTCCGCGGCCGGGCCCGAGCCCGCCGCACTTGACAACGCCTTGCGGCGATGATATCATAACTATTGTTCATGAACCGACTGTTTCTATTATAACACAAACGCAAACATGCCCGGGTGGCGGAATGGCAGACGCGGCAGACTCAAAATCTGCTATCAGTGATGGTGTGGGGGTTCGAGTCCCTTCCCGGGCACCAAAAGCATAATACGCGCTGTGGCAGCAGTGACACTAAAATAGCTGAAAGAAAATACGACGGATTGGAAGCATATACGAAAAGGCCTGGACATTAAATGTCCAGGCCTTTTCGTATATGCTACGCGGAAACGCAGAGTTTCTATCTTGTCACGAGTCTAGAACTTTAAGGTTGCGCCAATGCCCACGCCGTTTCTGCTGTTGCCTACATCGGGCATGAAGGAGTGATCGTTGAGGTTAAGGTCGACGTTGTGGGCTAGCCCGACATCGGCGTCGACTTGCAGTCTTTGAATTCGCTGCCGGCCGTCCCAACTGGTGGCCATCGGACCGTTTACGGTCATTTCCAGGAACATCTTCGAACCCGAGTAGTCGCAATCCCTGCTGCCGACGATGCCCTGAAGGTTGTTTGGCAAGCTGGAACTGTCCGTAGATGTCATCCATGTTGCCGCTTCTGTCCCGGGCAACATGGAAAACCCTAACGTAAAATTATCGGCGAGCTTATGTTCCGGGTAGAACGTATCGCTGCCTATCCTTAAGGCGGTTTGGCCTTGTCCCAGATGGCTGATAGGGACGGCAAAACCGGCGCTGGCATTTAAAGTGACGAAGGCAACCAAAGCAAGAACGGTTCTTCTCGATAGCAAAACCTCCTACGGTTCTTCTCAATTTCAAACCCCCTAAGCGTCAGTGGGTGAAGTCACCTATTCCTGGGGTTAAAGGACCACAGATCGTCAAGCTTGCTAATGGTTGCGGTCCTGTAGCCTACTGGCAGATAACCGTTTCCCCTGACATAATCTGTTTCTCGTTTTCCTTTGGATACTTGGAATAAGTTTTATCGAAATGGTCGGCTATGCACCGGATTGTTGGCATATCCAATATTACCCATTTATTATTGCCAGGTGAACCGGTGCTGTGCCGACCAGTTGTACCCCTAGAATAACATGGAAATATGACAATAATGTGACAAGCCAGTGGATAATATTTACATAACATAATCACAAGTTGACATGGTATAATAAAGTGCATGGAATTTTTCCTTGGAAATGTACCGAGGGCCGCAAAGGAGGTGATAGGTGGATGCAAGGTAAAACTGTCAAGGATTCAGCACTGGTACTTACTGCCGTTATGCAGCCCAATCAGGCCAACCCCGCCGGTAATGTGCATGGCGGGGAGATCCTGAAAATGATGGATAACGCCGCATTCGTGGTGGCACAGCGCCACGCCCGCAACAACGCGGTGACGGTGAGAGTTGACAAGTTGACTTTTCATCAACCCATTTTCGTAGGAAACTTGGTTACCTGTCATGCATACCTTACTTTTGTAGGACGGTGCTCAATGGAGGTTGCTGTTTCCGTAGAGGTGGAGGATCTCTACAGCGAGTCGCCGGGCAAATGCGCGTTGACAGGGTACTTTACGATGGTAGCGTTAAATGCCGGCGGTCAGCCGCTGCCGGTACCGCCTCTGGAGTTAACGGGCGACGATGAACGCGTCCGGTTTGAAGAAGGCCGTAAACGCTACGAAGATAACAAAAACACAAAATATGAATCCATTGGTCCGCTGAATTGCGAAGATCAATAGGAGTCAAGACAACACGAAACCTCGTTGAATTGGGCAACAGCCCATATTCGACGAGGTTTTTGGCTTTCATGGAAAAGAGTGATATGCCGGACAGGTTTGTGCGAGGCTACTTGGCGGGTGCCGTCACCGGGGTAGTAATGGCCGCATGAGGAAGGCCAGGATTCGATACAACTGATTGGCTTTGTTACGCAGCTTCACCGCTGTAAGGCCAGTTTCCGGCGATTTATGGTCTGGGGCGGCTCCTCCAGCCAGCCGCGCTTGAGGCAGACGTATAAACCCGATGGCCAGCGTCCTATCTCCTTTTCAGCCTTTTCCTTAATCACTAGTTGGCCCCAAAAACTTTACCGAAACACTCGTTCCGGCAGAATCCGACTGAATAAATATTTTGGCATCATGTCTGGCAGCAATGCTGTAACAAACGGCCAGTCCCAGCCCGGTTCCGCCGGTTTTGGTGGTGACGAAAGGCGTACCGATTTTGCCCAATAATTCCTCGGGAATTCCCCTGCCGGTATCTTGAACCTTCAGGACAACCGTCCCGTTGTCATCCATGAAAGTGCTTATGCTTATAGTGCAACCCTGATCCACGGCTTCCAGGGCGTTTTTCACAATATTGATGACAAGCAGACGTATCTCATTTTCGTCCAATAACAGAGCCCCGATATCGTCCTTGACCCAATCAATAACCTTGTTTTCTTTATTCGCCTCAGCACAGAGCAAGGGCAGCAATGTATTAATGATGCGGTTTAAATCGGACGGTTTTCTATCAGTCGCTTTGTTTCCGGCCAAGAACAGATATTCGGTGATAATCTGGTTGACCCGGTCCAATTCCTCAATCATGAGGTCGAATTTATCTGCGTGCTCGGGGTAACAGTGCCTGTTCCTGAAGAACTGTAAATAGCCGCGAACGGTCGTCATGGGGTTTCTTATCTCATGGCCCAGACTCGCCGCCATCTCGCCGATCAGATTCAGCCTGTCGAGGCGCTCGATTTCTTTTGCAAGCTGTTTTTGCTCGGTTATGTCCACGGCCATGCAGATAAACTCTCTTTTCCCGTTCGATAACCTTATCGGGAACAAGGTTGAACACACGTATTTCTCGGTGCCGCTTTTTTGTTTCGCTTTCCATTCTGCAGGTCCATACGGCGAATCAGTGGCGCCGATTTCTTTTAATATTGCGAGAAGGCGTTCCGCTTCCGTATCGCCTAATATTGTTTCATTCAAAGATTTGCCGACTACCTCCGCCTGCTTAAACCCGTATAATTGCTCCGAAGCATTGTTCCAGAAGGTGATGTTCCCGTGTTCGTCATAACCGCGTATCGCCACGTTCAGCGCGCTGTTGAATATCTTATAGATTTGCTCGTCGTAGCGTCGCAGTTCCTGCGTCTGCTGTTCGATCTGCCGCAGGCGGGCCAACCCCGATTCGGCAAGCCCCTCGGCAAGAGTGGCAAAATAGCGCATGATGGCGTCGACTTTTTCGGGGGTATAAACGGGTACTTTGGCCAGCGCTGCCAGGTAGGCTCCTTTATCGAATCCGTAGCGCTCGGCCTGGCGTTCAAAATAACGGAGGTCAGGTTTGCCGAAAAGAAACTGCCCCGTGAAAATTGACGCCAAATATACCCCATCGATAATAACGGGAGCTGCCGCGTCAATCAAACCGTTGGCACATATGTAACACAGATAGGGTCTGGCGTCGGCGAGACGTTGCTTGACGTAAACATCGCTTTGCCGGCATAGTTCTCCCGTATGTACATCCAGTCTATGAAACCGTACGCAGATCTCCTGCCACCCGGCAGCCACCAGTACATTTCCCTCGGCGTCGGTGATCGCCGAGGGGATTCCCGTCGCGCGATACAGATTTTGCATCAGAGCATCGAGTTTGGCAACATCCACCAAATCGCTGAACTTATATCTCATATATTCCTCCCCTGCCTGCCGCCCCACCCTTTTTGTCATAAATTTTTAGCTATGAACGGATTGTCGGTACAACCACCGTGCTGGTGGCGACCGATCGTACCGACATAATAACATAAGTATTCGGCAAAAACGTGACAATCTCTGGAATTACTGCTGCCATAGGGAGAGTGGTAATACCGGTAATGCAAAATAAGGCGACCACAGGAACAAAAAAATCGCGGCAAGCGCCGCGGGACCAATTTGCCCATCAACAGAGCCTCATTTTTTCTCGCGCACTTCCTGCCGGCCGTCTTTGTTATGCCGATAGGATAACATGGAAATATGACAATAATGTGATAAGCCTCCTACTGGCCGACAATCGGCCGAGTCTGCCACATCAGGCCGGCGCGGCGCAGTTTTACGGTCACGTTTACCCGGGCTTCGGCCTCCCGGTACCTGTCGTTCCAGTTGAAGGCGCTAAATTCCTGCCTGGTGCCGAACCGCGTCCGCAGGTAGAAACCGAGCCCGGCGGCGTCGCAGTTCAGTTCCTGGGTGACGCGGAGATAGCTTTCGATTACCTCCTTGTACAGGTTGGCGGTGTGCTGTTCCAGCAGCCGGCAGTATTCAGCCTGTTCGTAGTTGATGCCGCTGGGGATGGCGCTGATCTCTCCTTGGAGTTTCACCTGGATGTCGAACACAGCCCGCCCGTTCTCCAGTCTGGCTGTGATCTTCGGTTTTTCCTCCAGGCCCACGTTTACGTTCACCCCGGTTTCTGGCGCAAGCGGGTCTTCAATGGTGAAAAAACCGCCGGACGGGAAATCCCCGATAAGGATGGCCAGGCCTTGGGTTTCGTGGTTGGTCAGCACGCCGACCATCTTATCGCCCCGGAAAACCGCCGTGCCGGCGAATTCCAGGGGATTGCCGCCCTGGCGCGCAATCTGGCCGGCCGTGAGTTCCTCGATTTTCGTCCCCGGCAGCTTGCGGCCGCCCTTTATCCCGACGGTTCCGGCGGAAAGGGCGGCATAGCCGGCATAGGGCACGGCGGTGAAGCTCTTCATCCGGTAATAGAAGTCGTGCAGTTGAGTGCCGAAATAGTAGCGGCTCTCCGCCGAAGTCTCCATCATCAGTTCGTAGTACTTGGCCGGAGTGATGACGAAGCTCGACTTGTTGGCCCGGAGGAACTCGCAGGCCGACCCCTGCGCAACCACGACGAACATCGAGCCGCGGAACTCGCGGAAGCGCATGATGGGGGCGAGGATATCCCGCAGGCCGCGGCGGGCCAGCTCTTCGCCGACGACCAGTATTTTGGCGTGGGAGAGATTGGCGCTGGGGGCGACGATGGCATTGAGCAGGTTGCGCGCTTCGGCCAGAGAAGCGGCTTTGATCGTGACGATCTCGGAACCGAGCGCCTGGCCCTGCCGGTCGGACGAACCGCTGTCGGAAGCGCCGGCGGGCCGGCCGATCTGGTAGCTTACCAGGACTTTTTTGTCTTCGGCCGCGTCGATGCCGATCGCCAGAACGAAGGCGACGCCGTCCGGCTCGCGGGCCCCGATACAGCCGCTGATAATGAGGCTGGCGGCGACGGTCAGCAGGGATAGCAGCTTGGTTGCCCGCATCCTCATGTTTTTCGCCTCGATTTATACAGAGTGGCCAGAAAGAGCAGGACGGGGAAAACATAGATGGCGATGGAGGATACCCTGTTGAAGAGTGTGTCCAGCACTACCGCGTCCGCGAAACTCTCGGGCAGCATGGCGACGCCGACCGTCGTCACCGTCGCCAGCGGCAGCAGCGGCTTGTCCGTAGGAAGGCCGAGCAGCCTGGTCAGGAGATACATCGCCAGGTACAGGCTGGCGGCGATGGCCAGCGTGTCGATGACGACCCAAAGAACGATGAACAGCGATTCGATGTGCTGCAGGTAGCGGCTGAGATAGACCAGGCGGGCCATTTCGAAAAAGGGTATGGTTTTTTCGCTGCCTACCACGGTGCCGAAGACCATGATGTAGGCCGCAATATAAACCGCCTTTACCGTGACCGAGATTCCCAGCCCGTAGAAGGCCGCCGCCCGGATGGTCCGCTGGCTCTGAAAGGCGGGCGCCATCACGATCAGGGCGATGATATAGGCATTGAAAGAGGTGAAAGCGACGCTGGCCTTCAGGCCGGCGGCCAGGCCGGCGCCCTGCCAGGGCGCCAGGCGATAGACGTTGTAATAGGGAAGGAGAAGCAGCAGGACCAGGAAGAGCGCAATCAGCAGATAGGGCGTGAACAGGTAGCTGGCGCGGACGATGGCGCCGAACCCCATGAAGAGGAGAATGCCGATGACCAGGGCGTACCAGGCGATGATGAGTTCCAATTTCATCTCGGGCAGAGAGGTAATCAGGGTATTTTCGGCAACCTGCCGGAGGAGGAGCGCGCCGTTGGCCCAGAACCACAAAATAAAGAACAGGGTGACGAGCCAGGCCGCCGGGCGGCCCAGCACCTGCCGGCAGATGGCGACAAGGTCGCCGGGCACCCGCTCGGTGACGAAGAGCAGCAGGAAAAAAGCGGCGATGGTGTAAAAACCCGCCAGGATGATGGCTATGGGACCGAACTGGGCCGCTTGCTCAACGACGAAAACCAGCGAGGTGAGAAAAATGCGGACCACGGTGAGGATGAATACCAGGGCCAGCCCCTCGGCGAGGCCGACTTGGCCGGGACGGTAGCTCATCTCGGTTCGTCTCCCTCCGGCGGCTCTTGGATCCAGGGTCGGCCGACCCGGGGCTGGCGCCTGACGTCTTGGGGACTGAGGTAATCGGGCCGCATTTCCTGGGAGAAGACCGGGTGGCGCAGGACGATGTCCCGGCCGAAAGAGGTTTTGGGGGTGATTGGGGCCAGGTAGGGGACGCCGAAGGATTTCAGCGTGCCCAAGGAAGCCACCCACAGCAGCAGGCCGCAGGCGATGCCGACGAAACCGAAGGATGCGCCGGCGAGGAGAAAAGCGAAGCGGGTGAGCCGCAGCGAGTTGGCCAGCCGGTAGTCGGCAATGACGAAGGAGGCCATGCCGGTCAGGGCGACGATAAAGATCATGACCGGGCTGACGATGCGCGCCATGACCGCCGCCTGGCCGAGGATGATGCCGCCCACTATGCCGAGAGTCGGGCCGAGGAAACCGGGAATCCGCACGCCGCCTTCGCGGATGAGTTCGAACGATATCTCCATCAGCAATATCTCCACGATGGTGGGAAACGGCACCTGCTGGCGGGCGCCGACGATGGCCAGCAGCAGGTCGGTGGGCAGCGCCTCCTGGTGAAAGACGCTGATGGCCAGATAGAGGGCCGGCAAGGCGATCGTAAAAAACATCCCCAGCATCCTGGTTACGCGGATGAGGCCGCCGTAGGGGAATTTCAGGCTGAAATCGTCGATGGAATGCAGCAGCGTAAGAAGAGTCACCGGCACGACGAGGACGTAAGGCGAGCCGTCGAGGAGGATGGCCACCCGCCCTTCCGCCAGGTGAACGGCCACCCGGTCCGGCCGTTCGGTGGATAGCGTCTGCGGGAAAGGGTTGAGCGGGGAGTCCTCGATGAATTGTTCGAGGACGCCGGTATCGGCGATGTAATCGGTTTGGATGCCTTCGATCCGCCGCTTCACTTCCGCCACCAGCGTGGTATTGGCCAGGGACTTGACGTACATTACCGCGCACTTGGTCCGGCTGCGTATCCCCACGGTGAAGGTCTCGGCGACCAGGTCGCTCGCCTTGAGGGTGCTGCGGATCAAAGCGGTGTTGGTGCTCAGCGCTTCGGTGAAACCGTTCTGGGAGCCGCGTACCGACTGCTCCGTCAGCGGCCGTTCCACGCCGCGGTGTTTCACCCCTTTCACATCGATCAGCGCCGCTTCGTCAAGTCCTTCGATGAACAAGGCCGCATCGCCGCTGTTGATCCCCTCCTGGAGGGCGGCGTAATTGACCGCCCTCAGTATGCCGCCGACGGGGAGGAACTGCTCGCCAAGCCGGGTCAGCGGATCTTTATCCGGCAGGGGCTGGAGGTCGACCCTGCCGAGCATCAGCGGCGTGAGGATCGCGCGGGAGATGGCTTCCTTGTCGGTCAGGCCGTCAAAGTAAGCCAGCATGGCCTTAACCGGCGGCCGCCCGGTGATGTCGAAGCTCCGGGTGACGAGGTCCCGGTTGAGTGGCAGTTCATACAGGAGTTCGATGTTGCGCCGGTTTTCCTCCAGGCTGGCGCTGACCGGCTGCCGGCCCAGCCGTTCCCCGTCGGCGAAGTAGCCCAGCAGTAGGGGGGCGAGTTCGCCGCACTGCCGGGCGAGCGATTCCCAGTCCCCCTGCCGCAAGATGCCGACCAGCTCCTCGCCGAAGGCGGCCAGGCGCCGGGCGTAGCGGAGCAGTGTTTCCAGCCGGTTGAAGGATGCGGCTAAAGAGCCGGTCGGGTCGATTTCCGGCGCCAGTTCGTCATCCTGGCTTTCGGCCAGCACGAACCGGCTGGGGTTGGGCGGCGGCTGGTAAACCAGTATTTTTTTTGCGGAGCGGAAAAACTGGGTAAAAAGGTTCTTTTCCATAGCGATTTCCTTAATTTGCGATTCGAGTATAGTATTTACTACAGAGGTTTTCTTAGCAAAAATAAGAAAGGCAACTTCGGAAAAAGCGGAAGCTGCCAAACAGTCTGCGGCCAAGTGGTAGTGAATCCTTGACCGCGGCGTTACCCTCCGGAAATAGAACGCAGAAGACGGTATATAACTAAAAATGCTCTCCAGGGATGAATACGAAGTCGGCAGATTACTGGCAAATCTATCCTAACAGCAAAGCAGGGTTAAAGACATAGTGCTTTTTGGCTCGCTATCAAGTGGCGGTTTCATCTTGGCGGATGTAATTTTCGGCAGTTATTTAGGATTCACTTCCCACGGAATAGACCTTTTCCCCTTTAAGCCCTCTTTTTTCATTGTGAGCATTACTGTCACGCCCGTATTGGTCATGCTGATTTATCAATACACCTCTTCATGGCGGAGCTACACAATCTGGCTTGTTATCACTGTAGCAGCGTTATCTTTTGTTTTGGCGCCCTTATATATGATTTTAGGTATTTTCCAATATCACAAAGGCTGGATCATTTCTTAACTTGGCGTGAGGTCATTGTGGACGAAGGGGCGATTTTGCGTTTAGAACATTCAGCGCGTGGATTGCACAAGCAAAACAG
Source organism: Sporomusaceae bacterium (assembly GCA_022839045.1). The sequence goes on along the minus strand of JALHDI010000085.1, from coordinate 14,816 downwards.
GGATCAAAAGAACGGACCACGCGTCCCACTTCGATCAGGTTCTCCGGATCGGCCACCGGCGTACCGATCAGCGCTTGCTCGGCCGGTCCGCGCACTCCCTGGGCATCCTGCGGCGAAAAATTCCACGTTGTCGGCGTAACTATCTGATAATGAGCAACCTTAAAATCTTTATAGCTAAACCAATGTCCCAAGGCTCCCCGCATGGAATCAGTCAGCCCTACCCCTTCCCCCTGCGGTGGCGGGGAAAATGGCCGTAACGACGGACCTCCCGGCGTTACGGCCTCAAGCCATCCCTCGGCCAGCCTACATATTTTCAGGAGTTCCAAGCCGCGGGCCACCAGTCGGTCCATCACCGATATCCCCCGCCGGTAGTCGCCGTTTATCCAGGCCCTAGCCAGCGGTCCGCTCTCAAAAGCAAGTCCTTTGTAACGGGGGGCTTTTACCCATGTATACCCTTCCGGGTTGTCGCTGTCCGGAATGGTTATACCCTCGGCCGGCGGGCGGCTTTCTTTATCATCCCGGTATCGGCTATATTTAACATCTTCGGTGATTCGGGCAGTATCTAAAGCCCCGACAACGGCACTGCGATCGGTAACGCTACCGGCGCGAAAAGCCCGCTTATCGGTTCTCGGAACGGGGAACATGCCATATGACAGCAAATTGCCGAAACCGGCGCCAATATTGTAGTAATCCTTATAATAGTCGGCAATCGTCATTATATCGGGAAGATGAACTTTTTCCACAAACTCGGCAACCTTGCGCAGAATTCCGCGATACGCCGTCAGTCTATCCATTGCCGGCTGTTCCGTTATACCTGTGGTTATAATTGTTTGCTGGTGGGGCGCCTTAGCCCCTAAGACGGCCATCATTTCATGGGCGCTAGCCGCCATTTCTATGCCGGCTTTAGCATGATTGAGAAGCTCGTTAGTAACCTTTGCCGGCAACCGGAAGTCTCCCTTTTGTCTCGGTGTATATGGCGACATATCTAGTCCCTGAACATAGTCCCATAACACCAGTATATAAAAGTGTCGCAGATGATTCTGAATGATATCGGCGGCGAAAATCAGGTTGGTAAGGTACTGGCCGTTGGGTGTGGGATCGACGTGAAAAGCCTGTTGCTGCGCCATAGCGGCTGCTACGGAATGGGCACTTGAACAAATACCGCAAATACGCTGCAAGAACAAGGCCGCATCCCGCGGGTCACGTCCCGCCATCATTAACTCGAAACCGCGGAATAGCGATCCGCCGATCCAGGCGTCGACAACTCGTCCGCCTTCCACTTCGACGTCTACGCGAAATCCAATGTGAACCCGCGTAACAGGGAAAATTATTTTTCTGGTCATTTATTTCCATTCCCTTATTTATCTCCAGTGCGCCAGAAGCGGCTTCTGTTGCCGCCAACTACCGCAACCGCCACGGCAGCAAGGGCTGAAATCCAGTATTATATCTTTCCTCCTAATATTTCCAGATGCTGCTTTTATATGTGCATTTACGACTGTATTGGATATTCATGGTATATTTACGCGGTAAATTGCTGGTACGGTCCAACTTACTGGATACGCTACCCAAAACAAGAAGCGGCAACGGCCGCTTCTTTTGTATTTGGCAACCGACACGGTATGAATTTTGAAAGAAATTCATCGCCTGCGTGAAGAAGGCGCCCTAATGCAAAGAGTTCTTGTACCCGGTTGTCATGCTTTTGTCATGGGTGCTAGGTAAAATCAGCTACAAAGAGGAGAGGGGTGTCACTCATGAAAAGGATTCTGCGCCGTCTGCTAAATGGCGTGCTTAGTATAATAACTACTATGCTGATCATGGCATCCCCGGTTGCGGTGATAATGTACGCGGCGGAACCCGCCGCATTGGCTGAAAGCTACACCGCGGATATGGTTGCCGCGTTTGTCGACGAGGAGCAGGAAAATCACCTGAATCGGTTAGCGCGAGAGTTCGACACATTTTTTGCGTACCAGGAGCCCGAAGTCCGTGATTTAGCGTCCGCGGAACATAAGAATGCGGAGACGGTATATACATACCTGAGCACCGAAGAGCAAGACAATCGATAGGGGTGAGCACGATGCGGCACTTTAATTTAAAGAACCTGGACAACCTGATCCGTTCCGCTTTGTTCATCGGGTCTGTCCACAGTTACTCGCTGGCCATGCTGAATATCTTCGTCCACAGTATCCCTTATCTGACAGTCGCCAAGGGTCCGTACAGCACCTTCGGCGGAAGACGGCGACAGGAACAGCCTGCATAGAGAACAGTAACAAAGGGAGGCTACCGTACTATGATAAGAATAAAGAGAACGATTGTTGTTATCGCCGCCGGTCTTATTGCCTGTCAGCACGCGCTGACGCTCGCTGCACCCCTCCAGTTGTCATTGGAAGAGAGCATTGACCTAGCCCTGAAAAACAACCCGGCAATCCACATCGCGGGCGAAGATAAGGAACGGTCCCAATGGGGCGTCAGTGAAGCCAAAGCCGGAAAGTCGCCGAGCATCTCGTTGGGCAGCAGCTATAACACGGGCGCCGGAAACTCTTTGGGCGATGGCGATATCAACACCAGTCTGCGCATGAGTTGGCCGCTTTACAGCGGCGGCCGGACCGAGGGTCAGATCGCCCAGGCCGAACTTGGCGCAACAACCGCCGAGCTTGGCGTGGAAAAGGCAAGACAGCAGGTCAAACTGGACACTACCGCCGCTTACTACAATGTATTACAGGGCGCGAACATGCTGGCCGTTTCCCAGGAGACGGTCAACAATCTGAAAGCCCACCTGAATATCGTGCAGGCTAAATACGAGGCAGGCTCGGTGGCCAAGTCCGATATTCTCAGGGCGGAAGTGGAGCTCGCCAACGCGGAACAGAACCTGATAAAGGCGCGCAATCAGCGCGACCTGGCGGTGGCGGACCTACTCAATACGATGAATTTGGATGCCGGCACGGAGATCGAGTTGGCGAACAAATTGGAGTATCAGGCCGATATCCGGACATTGGAGGAAGATATTGCCTTCGCCTGGCAGAACCGCCCGGAGCTTGCCCAGGCCCAGGCAAGCATCGACAGCGCGGCCATAGGGGTCCGGATTGCCGAAAGCGGCAAACGGCCCTCTGTATCCCTGTCGGCCTCGACCGGCTGGAGCGATGCCGTGCTGCCCGACGATAACGACTGGTCGGTCGGGGTGTCGGCCAGCTGGAACATTTTCGACGCCGGGGTGACCAAAGCGAAGATCAAGCAGGCGGATTCTTCCCTGAACACGGCCAAATTGCAGGCCGAACAGACCAGGGACGCGGTGGAGCAGGAAGTCCGGCAGAGCTATCTCAGCATGCGGGAAGCCGAACAGCGCCTGCAATCCACCGAGGTAGCGGTCGGCAAAGCCAAAGAAGACCTGTACATAGCCAAAGAAAAATACACCGCCGGGACCGGCACCAACATTGATGTCATCGACGCCCAGCTGGCGCTTACCCAGGCGGAAACCAACCATGTCCAGGCCCTCTACGACTATAATCTGAACAACGTCAGACTGGATAAGGCTATCGGACTGCCGGTCGGGGAAACGCCGCATTCGGGAGGTAAGCAATGAGAAACTTATGGCTGAAAATAGCAAGACACAAAATGTGGCTGTTGGCGGGGGCGGCTGTTTTAATAGCGATCCCGGCGGGTCTGGGTTATTTTTATGACAATGGCAGGATGGCTTCCGCCACTCCCCAGCGGATAGTCGGCGCCGAGCGCGGCGATATCTCTTCGCTCGTAGCCGCGACCGGCTCGATTACCCCCGTGGATATGGTCGATATCAGCTCCAAAATTACCGCCCAGATTAAGGAAGTGAAAGTGAAAGAAAATGACCAGGTCAAGGCCGGCCAGGTTTTGGTGATCCTGGAGGACGCCGGTTTGCAGGCCCAGGTGACGCAGGTTAAAGAACGTCTCAGCAACGCCTTGATCAAGTATGAAAGAACCAAACGGCTGCATTCCATCGGCGCCGCTTCCAAGGAGCAACTTGACGACGCGGCCATGGAATACAACATCGCCCAGGCAAGCTGCGATCAGGTCATGTCCGATCTCAACGAAACGGTCATTACTTCCCCCATCGACGGCAGCGTTATCGGCAAACCGTTGTCCGCCGGGGAAATGGTCGCCCAGGGCGTGTCCAACCCGACAGTGATTTTGACGGTGGCCGACATGTCGAAAATGCAGATCGAGGCCCAGGTCGATCAAACCGATATCGGCAAGGTTGCCGTAGGCCAAAAAGTGAGTTTTACTGTCGACGCCTATCCCGGCAAACAGTTTACGGGAACGGTGTCCATTATTTCCCGGAAGCCCGTTGTTCAGCAGAACGTGATCTACTATCCCGTAACGGTCGATGTCGATGATGCTGAAAACAAGCTGAATCCCGGCATGGTTGCCAGGGTGTCTATTACCACCAGTGAAAAAAAGGGTGTAGTCACCTTGCCGCTGGCCGCCATACGCTCCGACAAATCAGGCAAATATGTCGTCGTTGCCGGGCAGAACGGCCAGACGCAAAAGGTCGCCGTAACCACAGGCAGCATGAGCGAAGATCTGGTTGAGGTCGCCAGCGGTATAAACGAAGGCGACAGGGTCGTTGTCGAAGAACCGCAGGCCCAAGTACAAGCCGGCCCCAATCAGCAAGGCAGGCAGCAGGGTTCCCAGCAACGCCGTTCCGGGAACCCTCTCAACATGATGCGCCGTATGTAGGGAGGTCACGATAATGACGATCGCATTGACGGAAGTGACCAAGATTTATCAAATGGGGGACGCGGCGGTAGCTGCCCTGGCGGGAGTCTCATTACATATCGGGGCAGGCGAATTTGCCGCCATCATGGGTCCGTCAGGTTCCGGCAAATCCACCCTGATGAATATTCTCGGCTGTCTGGACCGGCCAACCGGCGGGTCGTATGTACTGGATGGGCAGGAGGTATCCTCCTTGTCGGACGATGAATTGGCGGAGACCCGCAATAAGAAAATCGGCTTCGTTTTTCAGAATTTCAATCTGCTGCCGCGGATCACCGCCATCGACAACGTAGCCTTGCCGCTGGTGTACGCCGGAGCTCCGGCAAAAGAGCGGCAAGAGAGGGCGGCGCAGGCCCTGGCGGCGGTCGGGCTGGAATACAGGATGGAGCATTTGCCCAACGAGCTGTCGGGCGGACAGCGCCAGCGGGTCGCCATCGCACGGGCGCTGGTGAACGAGCCGTCCATCCTGATGGCCGACGAACCCACCGGCGCCCTCGATACCAAATCGGGCAACGAAGTTATGGATATCTTCCAGGCCTTGAACGCGTCAGGGCGTACTATTATCCTCGTAACTCACGAGCCGGATATCGCCGAATACGCCAAACGGGTGATTCACGTCCGGGACGGACTGGTGGTCCGGGACAGCGAAGGGGGGGAGCGGTATGTTTCTGGAGAGTGTAAAAATAGCCTTGCATGCGTTGGTCGCCAATAAGCTGCGGTCCATCCTCACGATGCTGGGAATCATCATCGGCGTCGGCGCGGTAATCGCCATGGTGTCCATCGGCATGGGGGTGCGGGAAAAAGTGCAAAGCTCCATCGCCAGCCTGGGCAGCAACCTGATTATCGTCACGCCGGGGGCGGCATCCTCCTCCGGGGTCAGGCAGGCCGCTGGCACGAATATTACGCTGACGCCGAAAGACGCGCAGGCGGTCGCCGGACTGCCCGGCGTCAGGCATGCGGCGCCGAGCGTTAACAAGCAATATCAGGTCGTCGCCGGCAACCAGAACTGGACCACCAGCGTCCAGGGCACAACCCCCGAATTTCTCGACATCCGCAACCTGAGCGTAGGCAGCGGCAGCTTTTTCACCACCGACGACATCGACGCCCGCAACCGCGTGGCGGTCATCGGCGCGACCGTCGCCGCCAGCCTCTTCGGCAGCGCCAATCCGGTAGGCCGGGATGTGCGGATCAACAACGCCCCCTTCAAGGTAATCGGCGTATTGGCCGCCAAGGGCCAGTCCGCCGGCGGGCAGGACCAGGACGACATCATCATCGTCCCGCTGACCACCGCCCAGGAAAGGCTGATGGGCATCACCCATGTGCAAAACATCAGCGTGCAAGCCGCCAGCGCCGACGCGATCGACCGGGTGCAGCAGGATATAACCAGGCTGCTGCGGGCGCGCCACCGCCTGATCGGCGACGCCCCGGACGATTTCACGGTACGGAACCTGGCCAGCGTCATGGAGACCGCCGCGGAAACCACCTCCACCATCACCATGTTGTTAGGCAGCATTGCCGCCATTTCTCTGTTGGTCGGCGGTATCGGCATCATGAACATCATGCTGGTGTCGGTAACCGAGCGGACGCGGGAAATCGGCATCCGTAAAGCATTGGGAGCCAAATTCGCCGATATACTTATGCAATTCGTCATTGAGGCGGTGGTCATCGGTGTCATGGGCGGCGCCATCGGTATAGTCATAGGCATAGGCGGTTCCTTCGCAATCTCGTCTTTCGCCGGGTGGAACACGGTAGTCACCCCCCTGCCCATCCTTGTCGCCTTCGGCTTTTCCGTCGCCATCGGCCTGTTTTTCGGTCTGTATCCGGCGCGCAAGGCGGCGCTGCTTGATCCGATCGATGCTTTAAGGTACGAATAGTATTTAACGGCTTATATATTAAGAATCGAGCCCTCGGGGAATTACCCGAGGGCTTTGTGCCGATGCTATGATTTCTTGATTAATCTATAGTGCGCAGACCGGACCTCAACACGTCCATGTTATTCCCCGGCCCCCACGGCGACGTGGAGGCCATCCTCCCCGGTCCGCCCGCGGCCGGCAAACCCCTTCCGGCCGTAGCCTGCAAATGCGATCCGTTGGCCGAGCGTCCCGGTCCCCCCGTAGTTTCCCCGGAAGACCTGACGGTTCTGTCGGTGGGCGAATTACGCAGACTGGCCCGTTTGTTTAGCGCGCGACTCTTCGCGAGCTTTTTTCTTTGTTCTGGCGAATGCTTATGGATAGGGGGAGCTTGCTATGGAGTTTAATCCAACTATACTTCGACTACCGTTCCCACGCTGCAATTGAAGAACCTCTCGCCGAAAACCTGAGCGAGGCGCATACTCATGTTGAAGCCGGTGCAATGGGAAACCCCGAGACGGTCGATGCTCATATCCGCCAATGCTTCAATTGACTTATCCTGCTGCTCTTTTCCGACCGACCAAAGGTGAGTGCCGCCAATTACCGCATGGATGCGGGGTTCGCCCGTTTTTTGCAGGGCATAATGCAGAATGTTGATAATCCCCGCATGGGCGCACCCGAGAATAACGACTAAGCCTCTTGCTGTGCTGATTATTAGCGATTGGTCATCCATTACCGCATCTTTGACGAATCCATCCGGCGTTTTTAGCAGAACATCGTCGTCGCCATGTTCGAAATCCGTCAGGCGCGGGACCTCGCCGGTCAAGTAAATACCGGGGGCAATTTCCCTGAAATCCGGGCTCAAATTGAAGTTGGCGCCGGCGCTCTCCAAAGCCGCTCGACAAAAGGGAACGCCGATGTATTTGTAGCCTGAGCGGGCGAGATAACCTTCGTTGAACAAGCCGGGGTGGGCGTATACGTCGACAGGTTTGTTTGCCGCGCCCTTTATTGCATCCAACAGGCCGCCGGTATGGTCGACATGGTGATGGCTCAGGATAATCCCCTTAATCGAGGACAAATCTTTACTAAAGACTCTTGCGTTATTGGTTAGAACTTTGCCTTGGCCGGTATCGAAAAGAAAATTGCCATGTTCAGTCTCCAGAAAAACAGCCCAGCCATGTTCCGCGACGGCTCCCAGGTTGCTGAACACGCTGTTTTCCGATAGTACCGTTGCCTTAAATTTCATAGTAGATCCCTTCATGTTGTTTAGTAGTATTCAAATGGCCTTTTACCCGCATTAACTGGCCTTAGACCTGTCGGCAATCGGCAGTCTTTTAAGCAGCAGCCGGCAAAAAATACCGCCGATTATTCCGGTAATCAGTTGCGGCCAGCTCATGACCGCCTGCAGCAACATGGCCTCTGTGGCGGCGGAAGATCGGCGATGCTAAAGGCCCAGGCGCTTGCGGCCGGCGAGAATAGCTGCGACGCGGCCCGCAGAAAAGACTGCACACGCCCGGCTTTCATTTCTGCGGGGGACAAGCGGGCCAGTTCGCGGAAATCGTATACCTTCACTCCTTGATTATGCTGGCGCACGGCGGCGTCGGGGCCGGTAAGGACCCTGTCCTCGACTTGCTCCAGGCTGGTCATTCTGTTCCAAAAGGTCAGAAACTCGCCCAAGTAGAAAGGGCTTTCCCGGTTGAGGTACAGCTCCGCCTCCGGGGTATTGCGATAGGTGTTAGTTTTTTTCTCCAGCAACTGAATAGCTGCCAGACTGTTTAGAAATAGATTCAGGTTCCGTTCATTGCAGCCGGTTTGCGCTGCGACTATGCTCGCAGGGGTATATTCGCTCAAGTGGGAGAAGACATCCAGATTGATGCCCGCAAACAATAGCTGGGCTTCTTTGAACTGCTGGATCATCCGATAGTAACTTTTAGGGCTCTGAGTTGGTGTTTCCAAGTGATCGCCTCCTCTGAGTACATCATAGTTGCCCTATGGGAGTATTGTATTCCTGGCATACGATGCGCACAAGATAATTGTATGCCAGGCATACAATGCGTGTCAACAGTATTTTAATAAATAGGTTTAGCGAGGCTTGAAAGGTGCTCTAGGTTGCCAACGGAGGCGGAATTAGCTACAATAACAGTATGAAAACAAAGGCTTATGCTATTATGAGTGATTTTATGCAACTGCTCGAATCAATCGCCAACGGCAAGACGAAAGTACTGGATTTTGGCGGCGGATTAATATTTTTCCGGGCCGAGATCCACGTGATCAAGGCCATCGGTGATCAGCCCGGGTTGTCGATATCCGAAATTGCCCGTTGCTTTAATGTAACGCGCGCCGTTGTTTCCAAGATCGTCCTGAAACTGGAACGAAACGGGTATGTGCGGAAAGAGACTGATCTCGACGACAGGAAACGGGTACAGGTTTATTTGACCGAACGCGGTCAGGCGGCGTTTGATGCCCACGACAAGTTTCACATAATTAACGACAGTCAGATATACGAATATCTCAAAGGCTTGGACGAGGCGGAACTGGAGGCAGTGCTGGGCTTCGTACGAAAAGCGCAGCATATGATTCATAATCATTTTTAATGTTATCCCGTAAAAGGTCGGATGATAATTGCCCCGGCAACCGGTACCCCCGAATGATGCTCGCTGTTTGACAGCGAGCTTTTCTCTTTTGCGGTTAAGCGGCTGACCGAATGACCGTTTCGTTGAATGATACGGTCGGCCCAGATAAGTGTTATAACGTAAAGCCTGGTTCGGCGGAAGAACGACGAACCAGGCTTTTTCAATCGGGCATATTTGGCTATTATTCTTCCGCTAGAAAATCCGGATACTGGTCAGTAATTCCTTTTACAGGTAGAAAGGACGAAGTTTTTTCTAGTATTATTAATAATAAGAATCGTTCTCAAAATCAATCGTTTCAGGGGCTTTCCGCCGCAACCTGCAAAGTCTCTGCCAGTAGGGGCTACAATCACTAGGAAAAGCCTCTGGCTGCCGTTCGCACGCGGGTTCATCAGGGTTGGGGTTTGCAGGCTTTACCGCTACCTAACGGTAAATTGGTTCGAGTGCGGAGTAAAAATATAAATAGCTACTTTCCGGAGGATGCAGTCCAACCACAAGTGACGCAAAGCAAGAACGAATGGAGTTAATTTCTGAGCCAGACTCAAAATCCGCAGTAGGCAACTACGTGGAGATTCAAGTCCCTTCCCGGGCACCACGGATAAGCGCACTCCCTATCGGAGTGCGCTTATCCTTCGCTTGTGCCTATCCGGGCGGACGGTCCTGCGGGCAATGCAGGGTATTTTTGCCCCGCGCAGAATTATATCAGTATCATACCGGGGAGGTGGCCGAGGTGGGTGCTGATCGAGGCTATAAGGATGCCGTGCTGCCCGCGTGGGAGAGCTTCATCGCCGGGCGCCCCCGCAATTACCCCGCCCGCCCGCAGATCGTCGCATCGTGGCGGCGCTGCAGCGCGGCCAATGTCGACCCCGACAGCGCGACCCCCCACCGGAAACTCGACGCCCAGTCGCTCAACAGGCTGCTGCGCGAAAAAGACCAGCTCATCAAAGTCGCCAAACCTTTCATGGCCAACCTTTACCAGTTCGTGCACGGGTCGGGGTTCGTGGTCGTCCTCACCGACGAGAACGGCTTCATCATGGAAATGTTCGGCGACGAAGACACGCTCCAGAACCCGATGACCGAAGACTTCTTCCGCGGCGCCAGCTGGCACGAAACGGAGGCCGGCACCAACGCCATCGGCACCGCCCTCGAGATAGGGGCGCCGCTCCAGGTATCCGGGGCGGAGCACTTCCGCCGCAAGCACCACTGCCTTACCTGTTCGTCCGCGCCGATCTTCGACGAAGACCGGCGGATCATCGGCGTGCTCGACATGTCGGGAGCATCCCACGCCTCCCATCTGCACACGCTGGGGATAGTCGTCGCGGCGGCCGAAGCCATCATGGCCCAGCTCAGCATCAGGAGGAAAAACCAGGAATTGGCCCTCGTCAACACCCGGCTGACCAACTTCTTCAACTCCGTGTCCGACGGCGTAATCATCGTCGACAAAAAAGAAGTCGTCATCGAACTCAACCCGGCGGCCAAGACGCTGCTCGGCAGAGACGTGAAAGGGACGCCGGTGAACAAGCTGTTCGAACACCGGGCGATATCCAAAGGCAAAACCCTGACGATCGCCGAACCATACACTGACGTCGAAGTGATGGTCGACACCAGGGACGGCCTCTGCTACTGCCTGGTATCGTGCGAACCCATCGTCAACGATCAGGGCGCGGTCACCGGCGGCATCATCATCCTGCGGCCCATCAAGCAGGTACAGAGCCTGGTAAACCGCTTCAGCGGCTACTCGGCGACCCTGCAGTTCAAAGACATCGTCGGCGACAGCGCGGCGATCCGCGACGCCATCCGCCTGGCGTCGCTCACCGCCACGACGACCTCCAACATCCTGCTGCAGGGGGAAAGCGGCACCGGCAAAGAAATCTTCGCCCAGGCCATCCATAACCTCAGCGCCCAGCATAGCGGGCCGTTCATCGCCCTCAACTGCGGGGCCATCCCCCGCGAACTGATCGGCAGCGAACTGTTCGGCTACGAGGAAGGCGCCTTCACCGGCGCGCGGCGCGGCGGCAAGCCCGGCAAATTCGAGCTGGCGTCCGGCGGGACCCTTTTCCTCGACGAAATCGGCGACATGCCGCTAGAGCAGCAGATCGCCTTTCTACGGGTCATCCAGGAGAAAAAA
>JALHDI010000085.1:2644-3411 GCA_022839045.1 Sporomusaceae bacterium | reverse complement strand
GAATCGGCGGCGACAAAACCATCCCGGTGAACGTCCGCCTCATCTGCGCCACCAACAAGAACCTGCTGCAGGAAGTGGAAAAAGGGTCGTTCCGCCAGGACCTCTATTACCGGCTCAACGTCATGGCGATCACCATCCCGCCGCTCAGAAACCGTATCGAGGACATCCCGCTGCTGTTCGCGCACTTCCTCGACAAACTCGGGCGCGACCGGGGCTGCGAATACTACGCCGACCCCGAAGTCGTCGAATGCCTGCAACGCTACGGCTGGCCCGGCAATGTCCGCGAACTGCAGAACGTGGTCGAGCGGGCCGCCAGCCTCGCCGAAAACGGCACCGTCGCCCTGCGGCACCTGCCGGCCGAGCTTGTGGTGTTCCCCGCCAACAGAGTCGCCCCGGCGGCGGCGCCGGCCATCCAGATGCTCGACAGCCGGGAAAAAAGGCAGAAACTCGCCCGGGATGCCGAAAAACACAAGATCCAGGGCCTGCTCAACGCCCATGCCGGCAACGTCAGCCAAGTGGCGAGGGAACTGGGGGTTTCGCGCAAGACGCTCTACAATAAGATGCGCGTGTATTCCATCCATAACTAACCCGACCTGTTACCTTATTGTAAAATTAGTGTTACCTTTATACACGAAAAGGTAACACTATATACACACGTCGCGCCCTTCCGGCCGCGCGCGACTGTCCATCCTGCAAGCCTGCGGGATGGTTTTCTTTTTTGGCACGGGACTTGCAATATTTGCCAACGGCTGCACTTTTTTATCGCC
>JALHDI010000085.1:1036-2587 GCA_022839045.1 Sporomusaceae bacterium | reverse complement strand
TGCTTGCCGGACGTAACAAGCAACGCGCTGGTTTCTTTTCCGCGCCTGCTTGTTTTTTGCTGGGCTTCCGCCGGTAAGGGAGCACTCAGCGTGACTCTGGGCATGGAGGAGGGAGGAAACGGGGCGCCGACACGGGGACAGGGAAAAACAAAAACGAAGGAGATGGTATGTGTGCTGAAAAAGGTGCTCAACATCAACGGGTTGACGCGGACGCTGATCGTAGACCCGGAAGCGAGCCTGGCCAGCGTGCTGCGCGAACAACTGCTGCTCACCGGCTGTAAGGTCGGCTGCGGCCAGGGGCAGTGCGGCAGCTGCTCGATCATCCTCGACGGCAAAGTCGTCCGTTCGTGTATCGTCAAGATGAGCAAAGTGCCGGACGACGCCAAAATCTTCACCATCGAAGGCATCGGCACCCCCGAGAACCTCCATCCCCTGCAGGTCGCCTGGATGGCCTACGGCTGCGCCCAGTGCGGCTTCTGCAGCCCCGGGTTCATCATGTCCGCCAAGGGCCTGCTAGACGCCAACCCCAGCCCGACCCGCGAGGAAGTCCGCGACTGGTTCCAGAAGAACCGCAACGCCTGCCGCTGCACGGGCTACAAGCCGTTAGTCGACGCCGTCATGGCCGCCGCCAAGGTCCTCCGCGGCGAAATGCGCAAGGAAGACCTGCTCTTTAAGCCGGTCGGCAACAAGATCTACGGCACCACCTACCACCGCCCGTCGGCCGTCCGCAAGGTCACCGGCACATGGGACTACGGCGCCGACGTCGCCCTGCAAATGCCGCCCGGCACCCTCCGGCTGGCGCTCGTGCAGGCCGAAGTATCGCACGCCAACATCAAAAGCATCGACACCTCCGCGGCAGAGCAAATGCCCGGCGTCCTCAAGGTCGTCACCCACAAGGACGTCAAAGGCAAAAACCGCATCAACGGCCTTACCTTCCCGAGCAACAAGGGCGACGGCTTCGACCGTCCCATCCTCTGCGACGAAAAGGTTTTCCAGTTCGGCGACGCCATCGCCATCGTCTGCGCCGACACCGAAGAGCACGCCAAGGCGGCCGCCCAAAAGGTCAAGGTAGACCTCGAAGTGCTGCCCGCCTATATGAGCGCCCCGGCGGCCATGGCGCCCGACGCCCTGGAGATCCACCCCGGCACGCCGAACATCTATTATGAACAGGGGGTCGTCAAAGGCGAGGACACCAAGCCGATCATGGCAAAAGCCGACGTCGTCACCGTCGAGGTCGACACCTTCTGCAGCCGCCAGCCGCACCTCACCATCGAACCCGACTGCGGCAACGCCTATTTCGACGAGGAAGGCCGCCTCACCATCCACTCCAAAAGCATCGGCATCCATCTCCACCATGCCATGATTGTCGAAGGAATCGGCGTTGCCCCGGAAAAATTGCGCATTGTCCAGAACCCGGCCGGCGGCACCTTCGGCTACAAATTCAGCCCGACGATGGAGGCGCTGCTCGGCGTCGCCTGCCTGGCCACCGGCCGGCCGGTGGCGCTCAACTACTCCATGTACCAGCACATCACCTACACCGGCAAGCGCTCT
>JALHDI010000085.1:0-995 GCA_022839045.1 Sporomusaceae bacterium | reverse complement strand
GTGTGCACCAACCATGCCTGGGGTTCGGCCTTCCGGGCCTACGGTTCGCCCCAAGCCTTCCTGGCGTCCGAGATCGCCATCGACGAACTGGCCGAGAAGCTCGGCATGGACCCGCTCGAACTGCGCTTCAAGAACATCTACCGCTCCGGCGCGACGACTCCCACCGGACAGACGCCTGACGTATTCTGCCTGGAAGCGATGCTTAACACGCTGCGGCCGCTGTGGCAGGAGGCCAAACAGCGCTGCAAGGAGCTCTCCACCCCTGACAAGAAACGCGGCGTCGGTCTGTCGCTCGGCATCTACGGATGCGGTCTCGATGGTACAGACGGCTCGGAGGCCTGGGTAGAGCTGACGAAAACCGGGGTTACCGTGGGCAGCTCCTGGGAAGACCACGGGCAAGGCGCCGACCTCGGCGCGCTGACCCATGCCCACGAAACGCTCCGTCCGCTCGGTATCAAGCCGGAGCAGATAAAATTGGTGATGAACGACACGGCGGTCACCCCGAACAGCGGCCCGGCCGGCGGCAGCCGCAGCAACGTCATGACCGGCAACGCCATCCGCGTGGCCTGCGAAATGCTCGTCAACGCCATGCGAAAGCCCGATGGCACCTATCGCACCTACGACCAAATGGTCGCCGAGCAGCTGCCCCTCCGCTACGACGGCAAATGGGCCTATTCGGGCACGGCCTGCGACCCGGTGACCGGCCAGGGCACCCCGTTCACGATCTATATGTACGAACTCTTCATGCCGGAAGTCGAGGTCGATATGAAAACCGGCAAGACCAAGGTCATCAAGTTTACCACCGTCGCCGATCTCGGCACGATTACCAACAAAGCGATCGTGGACGGCCAGATCTACGGCGGCCTGGCGCAGGGCATCGGCCTCGCCTTGACCGAGGACTTCGAAGACCTCAAGAAACACACCAGCCTGGTCGGCTGCGGCCTGCCGTTCATTCAGGACATTCCCGACGACATCGAGATCATCTACAACGTCAC
>JALHDI010000231.1 GCA_022839045.1 Sporomusaceae bacterium | reverse complement strand
CGGACCTGGCACATGCGTGTATCGGCGCCGCTGGTGGCGGGCCGGTGCCGCGCGGGGCAGTTTCTGATGCTGCGGATCCATGAGAACGGTGAGCGGATACCGCTCACCATAGCGGACTGGGACCGGGAGGCCGGGACAGTCGACATCTACTTTCAGGAGATAGGGGCCACCACGGAACAACTGGCGACCCTGGAAGCGGGCGACTCCATCCTGGACGTAGTGGGTCCCCTGGGGAACCCGTCCCACATTGAAAAACTGGGGGGCACATTCGTCATGGTAGGTGGCGGCTTCGGCATCGCGGCCGGGTACCCCGTAGCGCGGGCCTTCAAGGAAGCGGGCAACCGTGTCATCGCCGTCCTGGGGGCCAAGACCCGCGGGCTTCTCATCTGTGAAGACATGCTCAAGGCGGTATGCGACGAAGTATACGTAGCCACCAACGACGGGAGCTACGGCACGCGGGGACTTGTCTCCGACGTGTTGCAGACCCTCCTGGACCAGGGAGAAGACATCCGGCTCATCTTTCCGGTGGGTCCTCCCATCATGATGAAGGTCATCTCCCAGATGACCCTGCCCCTGAAGATCAAGACCGTCGTCTCCCTCAACTCCGTAATGGTAGACGGCACCGGCATGTGCGGATCGTGCCGGGTCACGGTAGCGGGCAAGACGCGTTTTGTCTGCTCTGAAGGGATAGACTTTGACGGGCACGAAGTAGACTGGGACGAAATGATGTCGAGGCAGAAGATGTACGGCAGGCAGGAAGCCGAAGCCCTGGCCCACTACCACGAGCACGGCTGCTGCAAAGGAGGGGAGCGATGAAAGAACTTACCATAGCCGAACGTTGCGCCATTCCCCGCCATGCCATGCCGCACCAGGACGCCAAGGAACGCATCCGGAACTTCAACGAAGTAGCCCTTGGCTGGGACCGGGAAACCGCCATGGAGGAAGCGCAACGCTGCCTTCTGTGCAAGAACCCTCAATGCGTAGTCAACTGCCCCGCGGAAATCGACATACCCGGCTTCATCCGGGAGATATCCCGGGGAGAAATCCTGGAAGCGGCGCGCATCCTGCGGGCCAGCTCTGCCTTGCCCGCCGTATGCGGCCGGGTCTGTCCCCAGGAAACCCAGTGTGAACTCACCTGCGTCATGGGAAAGAAACACGAACCCGTAGCCATAGGCCGTCTGGAGCGCTTCGCCAGCGACTACGCCCTCTTCGAAGAAGAACTGCCGGCGCCAGCGCCGGCGCCACCGACGGGCAGGAAGGTGGCGGTGGTAGGGGCCGGCCCTGCCGGCATCACCGTCGCCGGCGACCTGGTCAAGATGGGCCACGAAGTCACCCTGTTCGAAGCCCTTCACCAGCCCGGGGGGGTACTGGTATACGGCATTCCCGAATTCCGACTGCCGAAAGAGATCGTGCGCCTGGAACTGGAGGTCATCCAGCAACTGGGAGTAAAACTGGTCACCAACTTCGTAGTAGGGCGGACGGCCACCGTAGACGAACTGCTGGAAGAATACGACGCCGTCTTCCTGGGCAACGGCGCGGGTGCGCCCAGCTTCCTCAACATCCCCGGCGAAAACCTCAACGGAGTCTACTCCGCCAGCGAATACCTGACGCGCTGCAACCTGATGAAGGCGTACCAGTTTCCTGAATGCGCCACCCCTGTGGCGCGTGGCCGTAAGGTAGCGGTACTTGGCGGCGGGAACGTAGCCATGGACGCGGTACGCATGTCCCTGCGCCTTGGGGCGGAAGAAGGGCACATCCTGTACCGGCGGAGCCGGAAGGAAATGCCGGCGCGCATCGAAGAGATAGAAAACGCGGAAGAAGAAGGGGTTAGATTCAACTACCTGGTGAACCCGGTACGTTTCATCGGCAACGAAGGCAACTGGGTCACGGGCGTGGAATGCCTGCGCATGGAACTGGGGGAACCGGACGCCTCCGGTCGTCGCCGTCCCATCCCCATCAAGGGGTCCGAATTCATAGTGGACGTAGACACGGTGGTGGTTGCCATCGGCCAGAACGCCAACCCCATCGTCGCCTCCACGGCCACGGGAGTGGAGACCAACGAGCGGGGGTACTTCATTGCCGACGAAGACGGGCGCTGCACCAAGCCGGGGGTATTTGCCGGGGGCGACATAGTCACCGGCGCGGCCACGGTGATCCTCGCCATAGGAGCGGGCAAGAAGGCGGCCCGGGCCATTGATCAATACCTGAATGACGGCGCCTGGCCGG
>JALHDI010000230.1 GCA_022839045.1 Sporomusaceae bacterium | reverse complement strand
GGCCGCGCCGTCCTCGAACACCACCATCGACGCCACCGTCTCCGCCCCCTGGATGTGGGAAATATCGAAACACTCGATCCGCGCCGGCGGCGCCGGCAGGCCGAGATGCGCCGCCAGCTCCGCCACCGCCCCGGCCGTTCGCCCGGCGTCGGCCGCCAGGCGGGCCGCCTGCTCGGCCAGCACCACCGCCGCGTTATCAGCCGCCATCGTCACCAGATCGCGCTTCGTGCCGCGCTTGGGCGCCTCCACCCGCACCCGGCCGCCCTTCATCCCGCTCAGCCACTCGGCCAGCAGCTCCTGCTCGGGCAACGCCTCGGGCAGCAGCACCTCCCGCGGGATGAACGCCGCCTGGCTGTAATACTGCTTCACGAACGCCGCCAGCGCCGCGGCATCCTCCTCGTCCTCGCCGCCGGTCAGCAGGAAATGCTCCCGCCCCACCAGCTTGCCGCTGCGGATGAAGAACACCTGCGCGCACATGCCGGCCGCCGAACGCGCCAGGCCGATCGCGTCCTGGTCGCCCGCGCCGGTCACGATATTCTGCTTCTCCACCACCTTCTCCACCGCCGCCAACTGGTCGCGCAGGCGGGCGGCCCGCTCGAACTCCAGATTCGCGGCCGCCTCGGCCATGCGGCGCCTGAGCTCCTTCACCACATCGCCCGAACGGCCCTCCAGCAGCAGCAGCACTGCGCGGATCATCTCCCCGTACGTCTTCTCGTCCACCTTGCCGGCGCAAGGCGCCAGGCAGCGCTTGATATGGTGCTGCAGGCACGGCCGGGGGGCGTCCAGCTTGCGGCAGGTGCGCAGCGGGAACAGGCGGCGCACCAGGGCGATCGTCTCATGGATGGCCCCGGCGTCGGTATAGGGGCCGAAATAGCGCGCCCCGTCCTTCACCACCCGCCGCGTCACATAAACCTGGGGGTAAGGCTCGTTCACCGTCACCTTCACGTACGGGAAGCTCTTGTCGTCCCGCAGGCTGATGTTGTACTTCGGGCGGTGCTTCTTGATCAGGTTGCATTCCAGGATCAGCGCCTCGATCTCCGACGCCGTGATGATGAACTCCATGTCGGCGATGCGGGCCACCAGCGCCGTCGTCTTGGGCGAATGCCCGCGGCTCGACTGGAAGTAAGAGCGCACCCTGTTCTTCAGATTGACCGCCTTGCCGACATAGATGATCCGGCCGCTCGCGTCCTTCATCAGGTACACGCCCGGCTTGTCCGGCAGATGGCTCAGTTTTTCCGTCAGCTCGCTCGCCATACAGGCCCTCCCGTGTGGATTCCGTACTGTCATTATAATAAAAAACGCGGCGCCCGCCAAGTTGCCTGGCCGTCGCGCCGCCCCGCAAAAGCAGGCGGCCGGCTTCCCGCCGGCCGTAACGCTTGCCTATCCGCTGCCTATTCCTGCTCCTTGATATACACATACGGCACTTCGCGGCGAAGGAGGCTGGCGATATGCGCCTGTGTCAGCCGCCCGCCTTTTTCGAGGAGAACGATCCCCTCGCGGGAAACCACTTCACGGGCCACCACCAATCCCGGCTTCAGTTCCTGGATAGTCATCTTCTTCATCGCGCACCTCCTTTCCGAATTTCGCAACAATCCCGTCAACGCGACGCGAAGCCTGCACCTTATCTAGTCTTTATCTTGCGCAGATCCCTGACCTGGACCTGGCCCACAGGCCGCCGGAAAAAGCCCTTCGGTTCCGCCACCGTAGCATAAACATACGCGACCAGCATAACCACGATAATCCCCCCTGCGGCGAGCAAATATGCGTGATCCAATTCCGGCATCCGCTCCTCTCCCTCCGCCGGCCCGGGGCGGCCCGCATCCCGGCGGGCTTCCCGGCCGCAAAAATAGCGCCAGTCGTATCAAGGACTGCCGCCGAAATTACGATTCGCCTCAGCGAAAAGGCAACCTGGCAGTCATAGACACCCTGTCCTTAGACCCATGGCTTTGCGTCCCTGCCTTTCGGCAAGTTTGCCAACATATGATATTTTCGACAATATTCCGCAAAAACAACTATTATTGACTTAATATTAACGCGTTTTACCGTCGTTGGCAAGCTTTTTCAGACCCAAAGTCTGAAAATACTGGGTATTTAGACCTATATTTTTCTCTCCCACCCCCTCCGGCCCGCCCCCCGTCGCCCGGGCGCGGGGCAATTTTACGCGCCGGAAAAAGGAAATTATCAGCCGCTGCTTGAATATACCCAAATGAATAAACATCCGAAAGGGGTCCTAATAATGGCAACGG
>JALHDI010000229.1 GCA_022839045.1 Sporomusaceae bacterium | reverse complement strand
ACTCGGTTAGGGTCAACTTGGTCTCGATGGTGAAATCGCCCGCGATATCATCCTCGATCAGATCCTCGCCTCGGGCACGCAGTTGGATCGCGTTATCGATGCCGGTCCAACTGTCGTAAGCGGCGCCGCCGTTCGCCACGCTCTTGACCGCCAGTTCCAGCTTCTTCGAGCCGGGGCTGCCGACGATTGTGAAGGGGGATGGCGTGGCTCCAAGCGGATTGTAAAGCACGAGCGGCGGGCTCTTCTCGGCGAGATCCTCGGCCGCCGCGACCTCGAAGTCCTCGAACATGGCGCCCCGCGCGATGACCTGCAGGTCGAAGGACAGCGAGACCGGAGGGGCGCCTTCCATCTCGGCGGTCACCGTGATGGTCTGGAAGCCGGCCTCGGTGGGCGTCACCGAGTAGATTCCCAACGCCGTGTCGAAGGAGCCGACAGGCGTGACGGTGACGGTGGTGGGCTTCGGCGTTCCGGACCGGTAGCGAAGCTGCTTGGAGAAAAGATCGCCCACGGTGGCCAGATTGAGGGCGTCCCCGCAGGGTTCCTCGAGGATCGGAGGCTCGGTGAGCGGCACGCCCACGTGCAGGTAGTCGAAGCCGACGGAGACCATGGGGTTCGCGCCCCAGTTTTTGCTGCAGAGACCGACGTGGCGGATCCGCTTGCCCGGGAAGTGCAGCTCGGAGTACTCCAGCCACTCATCGTCGAAATCGCTCTTGTACAGGAAGATGTACGCGTCGCCGCGGCGCTCCAAGCGCAGGCTCAGTTCTTCCGCCACGGGAGGAATAACAAGCGGAAAGCCGCTGTCACCCGCCCGTTCGAGCTTGAGGTTGTTGAAGTTGCGGTACGATCCGAAGAAGAAGCCGTCGAAGCTCGTGTCGTCGAAGGCCGCGAAGATGCCGGTGTGAAAATCCGTCGGCGCGGCGGGAACGGTCTCGGGCGCCGTCATTGTCGTCTCAACGAAAAAGTCGCCGCACGTGGGCAGATGCACCTCGATGCGCGGCATGCGGTTCATACCGCTCCACGTGTCGAAGTTCAACGCCGTGCCCGTGCCGACCCCGTCGTGGGCGATCGCCACCCACCCGTCGCCCGTGAAATCCAGCCGCGGGCCAGGCACCGGCGTCGTGAACGTCAAGCCGGGGACGAGTTCCGGACCGTCGAAATCATCGTTGAGTTCGTTCTGGACGGTCACCTCGAAGAGCGTCGAGACGGACGCGACCAGGTTCGTCGCCGTCAAGGTGAACGTGAAGGTCTTGCCGACGTCGGCCGCGACCGGCAGCCACTGAACCAGTCCCGTCGGGGTGATCGAGGGCGCGTTGGTCGGCTCAGGGGACGAGGTTATGGTCCAGGCGGGCACGGGGACGCCCCTCGAGAACTGGGCCTGAAGGCAGAAAGGCACGCCTTGGAGGGCGGTGGCGGGCGCCACGTCGACAAGCTCGGGGGCGGCGGTCTCCGGGTCGCCGAGCTTGAAGTACTCGAAGACGGCTCTCGCGGCGGGTGGGGTCCCCCAGTTCTTGCCGAACAAGCCGACGTACGTCACGGTTTCGCCGGGGCAAGAGACCTTGTGCAGGAAGATCCACTCATCGGAGGCGTCCTCCTTGTAGAAGAAGGTCAAATCGTCGCCGAGCCGCTCGATTTTGAGGAACGCTTCGGCCTTGCCCGAGACCGTGCGGACGTTGTTCGCGGACGCCGGGCTGCGATGGGCGACCCGTTCGCAATAGACCCGGTTGATGGGGGCGGAGCTGGTGTAGAACCCGTAGAACCAGGCGTCGATAGGGCCGCCCCGCCGGTCCCTGTACTCCACGATAAGCCCCATGTGAATCGGCGCGGCCGCCGTCGGCAGTTCGAGCTTGATGTGCGTCTCGATCATGAAATCCTGATCGGTTTCGAAAGCATTCGTTCGCAGTCGCGGCCCGCGGTCGGTTCCCTCCCAAGAATCGTAATTGGCGGCCGGCATGCTGAGGACGAACGTCTCGTCCGCGAGGACGCCCGTGGGGCCGGGCGACGGCGTGTACCACTGCCAGTGCGGATCGAGCGAGGCGCCCTCGAACTCATCGACGAAGGCCGGCTGTCCGGCGAGGGCGATGCCGGGCAGAAGCAAGACAACTCCCAGAACGACGCGCGTCATAAACACCTCCTGCGACAAACCCTATCCGCTAAGCGACAAAAACCTCTCAAGCACGACCACAGGCTTTCGACGGAGACGAAAGTCCTGAAAATCCTGCCGCGGCCTCACGTACAACCGCACAACTCCATGATACCAGCAACCGGCCGGCAGTGGA
>JALHDI010000228.1 GCA_022839045.1 Sporomusaceae bacterium | reverse complement strand
GGTGATGGCCGCGGTCAGCGAGGTCTTGCCATGGTCGACGTGACCGATGGTCCCAATGTTAACGTGCGGTTTGGTCCTCTCAAACTTCTTCTTTGCCATTTCACTAAACCTCCTAAATGATGCTTTTTAGAAAACCAGCTATTTCCGGGCCGGCTGGCCCGCTGAAGTCTAACTTGCGTCAACCTGGCGGGCGGACGGGCCGCCCGGCCGGAAATCACGCGCCTTTAACCTTGGCGACAATCGCCTCGGAAATACTCTTCGGCACATCCTCGTAGTGGTCGAACTCCATCGAATAAACGCCGCGCCCCTGGGTCCGCGAACGGAGGTCGGTCGCGTAGCCGAACATCTCGGCCAGCGGCACGAACGACCTGATGACCTGCGCCCCGGCACGGGACTCCATCCCCTCGATGCGGCCGCGGCGGGAGTTGAGGTCGCCGATAACGTCGCCCATATACTCCTCCGGCACGGTCACCTCGACCTTCATGTAAGGCTCGAGAAGGGTGGGCTCGGCCTTAGCGGCGCCGGCCTTGAAGCCCATGGAACCGGCGATCTTGAAGGCCATCTCCGACGAGTCGACATCGTGGTACGAGCCGTCGTAGACCGTAACCTTGACATCCACCATCGGGTAGCCGGCGAGCACGCCGCTCTCCATCGCCTCTTTGACGCCCGCCTCGACAGGGTTGATGTACTCCTTGGGAATCACGCCGCCGACAATCTTGTTCTCGAACGCGAAGCCGGCTCCCGGCTCCTGCGGCTCGAGCTCCAGCCAGCAGTGGCCGTACTGGCCGCGGCCGCCGGACTGGCGGATGAACTTGCCTTCCGCCTTGACCGTCTTCCTGATCGTCTCGCGGTAAGCGACCTGCGGCTTGCCCACCGTGCAGTCCACCTTGAACTCGCGCAGCATCCGGTCGACGATAATCTCCAGGTGGAGCTCGCCCATCCCCTCGATGATCGTCTGCCCCGTCTCCGGATCGGTATGCATCCGGAAGGTGGGGTCCTCCTCCGCCAGGCGGACGAGCGCCACGCTCATCTTATCCTGGTCGGCCTTGGTCTTGGGCTCCACCGCCACCGAGATGACCGGCTCGGGGAAAACCATCGACTCGAGGATTATCGGGTGCTTATCGTCGCACAGCGTATCGCCGGTAGTGGTATCCTTGAAGCCGACCGCGGCGGCGATATCGCCGGTATAAACCGTATCGATCTCCTCGCGGTGGTTGGCGTGCATCTGGAGAATGCGGCCGACCCGCTCCTTTTTGCCCTTGGTCGAGTTGAAGACGTACGAGCCGGACTCCAGCTTGCCGGAATAAACGCGGAAGAAAGTCAGCTTGCCGACATACGGGTCGGCCATAATCTTGAAGGCCAGGGCCGAGAACGGCTTGTCGTCGCCGGCCGGGCGCTCGTCCTCCGCGCCGCTGTCGGGGTTGACCCCCTTGATGGCGGGGATATCGGTCGGAGCCGGCATGAAATCGACGACCGCGTCGAGAAGGGGCTGAACGCCCTTGTTCTTGTAGGACGAGCCGCACAGCACGGGGGTCATCTTACAGGCGATCGTCGCCTTGCGGATGCCTTCCCTGATCTCCTCCACCGTCAACTCTTCGCCTTCGAGATACTTCATCATCAGTTCGTCGTCGCTCTCGGCGACGGCGTCCAGCAGATTCTGGCGGAACAACTCCGCCTGCTCCCTGGATTCCTCGGGAATCTCGGTCTCCTCGCTCACCTTGCCGAGATCGTCGGTGTAGACGATCGCTTTCATCTCGATGAGATCGATGATACCCTTGTAGGTATCCTCGAACCCGATCGGCAGCTGGATGGGAATCGCGTTAGCGCCGAGACGGCTTTTCATCATATCGACGACCCGATAAAAATCGGCGCCGATAATATCCATTTTGTTGACATACGCCATGCGGGGAACACCGTATTTGTCGGCCTGCCGCCATACCGTCTCGGACTGGGGTTCGACCCCGCCCTTCGCGCAGAATACGGCAACCGAACCGTCAAGCACCCTCAGCGAACGCTCCACTTCGACGGTAAAGTCCACGTGTCCTGGTGTGTCGATGATGTTTATACGATGCCCGTTCCACTGGCACGTCGTAGCTGCGGAGGTAATGGTTATGCCACGTTCTTGCTCCTGCACCATCCAGTCCATCGTAGCCGCGCCATCATGCACTTCACCGATCTTGTGAACTCTGCCTGTATAGAATAAGATGCGTTCAGTTGTAGTAGTCTTGCCGGCGTCGATATGAGCCATGATGCCGATGTTCCGCGTCTTATCGAGTGGAAACTTT
>JALHDI010000227.1 GCA_022839045.1 Sporomusaceae bacterium | reverse complement strand
CGAAAGCACCGGCTCCACCGACTTCGGTTCCGTCACCTTCCGCGTCCCCGGCGCCGAACTCGGCATCGCCTTCGTCCCCGTCGGCACCCCCGGCCACTCCCAGGCCTACGTCCAGGCCGGCACCACCGCCGAGGGCCACGAAGCCGTAATCGTCGCCGCCAAGACGCTCGCTGCCTCGGGCTACGACCTCATAACCACCCCGGAGCTCCTCAAGAAAGTCAAAGCCGAATTCGCGGCCACCAAAGCACCAAAAAACTAACTCTAAAACACCGAAAGGCGGGGGTCCCCCCGCCTTTCCCATTCCCCGCCGCCATTCCCCGCGCGGCAAAGCCTGCCTCATCCCATCCTTCCCGGGCGCCAGCCAGTCCCGCGCAATTCGCCGCCCCCCGGCCAACCTTGTTCACCCCGCCAGCGCCGCGCCGCCGCCCCCGCCCGCCAGCACCGCCAGCGGGCACCTCCCCTGGCGCAGGCGGTCGGCCACCAGTTCACGGTCGTCGGCAAACCGTCGCATCGCCCCGAGCGACTGGGCCGCATCGCCGAACACGCACCATTCGCCCCGGCAGGAAAGCGGCTCGCGGCTAAGGCCCATGAACCCCATGACATCCTTAAGCGGGATGCCCAAAAACAACCCGATCTCGTGAGGGCAACGCCCGCAAAACCGCTCCTTCAGCGTCTGCAAGCATTCCTCCGGCCCCTTGTCCACCGGATACCCCAGACGACGCAGGAACCGCCTCGTCCCACCGTACTCCAGGTGCCGGCGCAGCACCTCCGGCCGGTAGAAAAACACGATCACCCGGGCGGCATCCCGGACGAATATCCGGTGCTCCATCCCCGTGCCTGCCAGTATGCCCTCGCCGAACCTGCCCCACCAGCCAAAAAGCGGCAGGCACTTCCCGTCCGCCAGCGTCAGGATCGTCGCCGGCTTGCTGCCGCAGACGGTCGGCGCCAGCTGCAGGGCAAGCCAGCGCGCGAAAGTGTTCCTCTCCGCCGACAAATCGTCACCCCCGAACGAATTTATACTGATAATGATTATCATTATCAGTATAAATGGAAGACATCCCCATTGTCAATCGCCCCCGCAAACAAAAAAACAATCCGCCATCAGCGGACTGCTTTCCCCGGCTATTCGCCCCTATCCCTTACCTTCGCCCGGTCGAGGCTCAGCACCCCCGTCCCTAGGCTGACCCCGGCCAGCACCAACGCCAGCGCCGCCAGGTGGTTCCACAACAGCTCCTCGCCGAGCCACAGCGCCGCCGTGAACACTCCCACCACCGGGATGCCGTTCTGGAACAGCGTCGTCGTCGACGCTCCCGCCTGCTTAATGCCCATATTCCACCACACCGCCCCCAGAGCGGTGTTCACGAAGCTCGAAAACAGCAGCACCGCCAGCGGCGCGGGCGCGAACGCCCCTGTGTAGTACCAGACATCATTCACGAACAGACCGAGCACCATCAACAAGGCCGACCCCAGCAGCATGCTGTACGCCGTCACCAGCAGCGGCGACACCAGCGCCGTGCCGCGCTTGATATACAGCGTCCCGGCCACGAACGCCAGCATCGACAGAAACATCACCGCATCGCCGGCCAGGCTCGCCGCTCCGCGCGTGTCCCCGCTCACCACCAGCACCACCCCGCCGAACCCCAGCACTATCCCCAGCCCTTTCTGCCAGGTAAACGGCTCGTGCAAAAGGCGGCTCGCCAGCAGCGTCACGAACAACGGGCTCAGGCCGAGGATAAGCGACGCATGCGTGCCGCTCGTCTCCGCCACCCCCCACGACAGCGTGATCTGATGGAGAAAAATCGTAAAAACCGCCGACCCTCCCACCATCAGCCACGCCTCCCGAGTCAGCCTATGGCACCCGTACTTGTACATCACCATCGGAAACAGCAGCAGCACCGCCAGCGTCAGGCGGATGGGCGCCAGCGCCAGCGGCGGGAAGAACTTCGTCAAATACTTGATCATAATCACGTTAACCCCCCACAGCGTCGCCACCAGGGAGAGCAACAGGAAAATAGCGTAATTCGTCCGTTTGTCCAGTTCAATTCACCGTCCGGATCCTTAAATTCGCCGCCCACGCCGACCCACGGCGCAAGCGCGCGATAACCCGAAGGCCGCAACTCGCGTTGCGGCCTCGCCATTAAAGCCTCACTTCAGCGGGTTCGCCAGCGTATCGGCCGCCAGGCACGCCATCAGCGCCGCCGCCAGCGGCAGCGCCTCCTCGTCGATATCGAAGCGGAAATCGTGATGCCCGGCCGCCAGCGCGGTCCCCACCATCACATACGCCGC
>JALHDI010000226.1 GCA_022839045.1 Sporomusaceae bacterium | reverse complement strand
TCCACAACGGCCTTGCGGGGCCGCACGCCCATGGCGAGCACGACGGCGTCCGCCTCCACAAACACCTTTTCGCCATCCTGCAGCCTCGTCAGCTCCACGCCGTCCGGTCTGACCCTTTCCAAGCGGTGACCTGTCAGGACTTTCGGGTGATGCGGAATGATCCGGCCCATCACGTCGGCGACGACCGTCTCGTACATGCCGGGGCCGACGGACGGCAGCATCTCGACCAGCGTCAAACGGCACCCGCACCCGGCCAGCACCTCGGCCGTCTCGATACCGGTCATGCCCGAGCCGATGACGGCGATCCTGTTCTTCGGACTTGTGCGGCCCAGCAGCACATCCTCGGCCGTGAACACATTCCCGCCGTCTATGCCCGGGATCGGCGGGACCAAAGGCTCCGCGCCGCAGGCGACAAAAACACCGCAGGGATCAAGCGCCTTCACGGATTCAACCGTCGCCTTTTCGTTCAGTCGGACCGCGATCCCCGCCTTCTCGGCCAGCACAATCAGGGAATCCACGTAGCGCGTGATTTTCTCCCTGCCGTAACCCTTGTCTGCGATGTTCAGCGTACCGCCCATCCGGGCGCCGTCGTCAAACAGCACGGGAGCAAATCCCCGATCCTTCAGCGTCAATGCCGCTTCGATGCCGGCCGGTCCCGCACCGATCACCGCGACCGTTCTCCCGGCGCCGTTCTTCAAGGGATGGGCGTACTCGCGTTCGCGCCCGGTTACGGGGTTCACCGCGCACTTGATGCGCTTGAGTTTCACGATCTCGCCGAAGCACGCCAGACAGCCGATGCACTTGCGAATTTCCGCCTCGCGGCCGGAAAACGCCTTGTTGCACCATTGGGGATCGGCCAGGTGTCCGCGCGCCACGCCGACAAAATCGCAACACCCCTCTTCGAGGATCCGCTCGGCGGCGGAGGGCTCCTTGATGTTGCAAACGGCGATGATCGGGATCTTGACGGCCTTCCGGATTGCCGCCGCCATGTATTTCTTCCAGCCCTGTTCGAATGTGCCGGGCTCGATGCAGCCCATCGTGTAGCAGCTTACGTTGATCGAGTCCGCGCCCGCCTTTTCCAATCCAACCGCGATCTTCACCGCCTCGGGAAGGTCGATGCCGCCTTCGAGCATCTCCTCGGCATTGATGCGTACGGACAGGGGGAATTTCTTTCCGCACCTTTCCCGGATTCCCGCGATGATCTCGGTCAGGAACCGCATGCGGTTCTCGAAGCTTCCGCCGTACCTGTCGGTCCGCAGGTTCATCGCGGGAGAAAGGAATTCGTTGATTAGATAGCCGTGCGCCCCGTGGAGCTCGACGCCGTCCGCGCCCGACCTCTGAACGATCCATGCGGCGTGGATGAATTTCTCAACGAGCTCCTCGCATTCCGCCGTTGTCAGCTCGCGGGGCATTGCGCCGCCCAGCGGGTTGGCTATGGCGGAAGGGGCGACCGGCTGTTCCCCGATGATGAGCGGCGAGGCTTCGCGTCCCGGGTGCTGGAGCTGGACAAAGATCTTCGTATCGTACTTGTGAATCATGTCGACCAACCGCTGAAGCTCCAGAATGTCGGAAGGCTTCCGCGCCGCAAGCTGGCACGGTTCGCCGCCGGCCGGGCCGTCGGCGATTCGGGTGACCTCGGTGGTGATGAGCCCGACGCCGCCCTTCGCCCGGGCCTCGTAATAAGCGATGATGTCGTCGTTGACGCCGCCGCCGGGGGCCGCAATGAATACGCCCATCGCGGTCATGACCACCCGGTTCGGGATGGTCAGCGTTCCAATGTTCATCGGGCTGCGAAGTTTCTCGTACATGATGTTCCCGCCTTTCTCCGTCCCCATGATGGATTTCTGAAAAGGTGGATCAGACGACGGCCTCCGTTTGGCGTTGCATCTTTTCCAGGACCTTCAGAATGTGAAGCAAATACAGCAGAACACCCCCGTTGGAGGCCAGGATCACCCCGATGGCCAGTCCGGGAATCAGGTGGGCATAAAGCATGGATGTGCCGAACATGATGGACAACAGGTTCATGATCAGTTGGGTAGCAAAGAGTTTCGTCAATATGGCCGGGCGCGGAACGCGAGTCTCTCCGGATTTTCGAGGGTATGAAAAGACCATTTTCCCCAGCGTAATAGCGCCGCCCAGGATATTGAGCACCCCAACGAGGACCGTCAGCAATGGGACCAGCACTTCGGGGAGGATGCAGGAAACAATTCCCAGGGCAGCGAACGACAGTCCCAACAGGATCATCAGCCATGAACGGGGGAAAGGGCCTATGGGCGTGTTCCCGGAC
>JALHDI010000225.1 GCA_022839045.1 Sporomusaceae bacterium | reverse complement strand
CATCTCGCGGTGGCGGGCCTGCAGCTCCTCGAGCGACAGCGCCGCGTGGACCTCCTGGCGGGAGTCGGCGCCGCCCAGGATGAACTCCTTGAGGCGCAGCATGATGTTGAAGTCGCTCGGGCTGTCCACTCGCACCTTGCGTTCGGCGACGGCCTCGCGGAACGCGATCAGGTACTCGTCGATCGTGGCGACGGCGTCCTCCTTCGAGAACGCGATGGCCTCGGCACGCAGCTCGAGGAGCTTCTCCTCGGTCTTCGCCAGCAGCCGCTCGCGGGCGCGGTCGCGCCGGCGCAGGCAGTCGTGCTTCTTGGCGTAGTCCGCGACGACGCTGTGGCAGACGCCGTAACGCTTCGCCAGCTCGCGGTACGACGGGTAGTTCACGGCGGGCTCGCCGCCGTCGGGAGAGGGCACGAGCTCGCCGAGCACTAGCATCCGGTCCAGCTCGTCGTAGTTCACCTTCGGCCCGTCGCCCTTGCGCGGGCGGCCGTTCTTCTTCGCCTCGGCGTCGGTGTTCTTCTTGGTCACTGCGTTCCTCCGCGCGGGGCTCCCGGAGGGTCAAAGGGCGCAGGAGTCGGAACGGGGACCGAGCGCGGATTCGAGCAGGTCGCGCAGGCGGTTGACCGCTCTGGTGCGGCGGCGCTTGAGCCGCTGGTAGACCCGTTCGTGCGGCTGCTCGTCGCCGTTGACCCGCTTCACGTAGTGACGCAGCCGCTCCCGCTTCAGGATGGTCGCGACGACGAGGTCGAGGTTCTGCCCGGGCAGGTGCTGCCCCGCGAGATCGATCAGCATCGCCACCGTCTCCTCGGGGTTGGTCTCCGGTGTCGGCTCGGGCTGCTCCTCGTCGAACGGGGCGACCGATGGCTCCGCGGCTTCGTCCAGCTCGGCGCGGTCGTGGAACTCCACGTCGGCCGGGAACTCGTGGCGGCGCAGCTTCCACTTGGTGATGTCGTCGGACAGCAGGAGCGTGATGGATGCGAAGCGGACTGCAAAAATCAGTTTCTTCAGGAAGGAGAGAGGGACGCCCCCTTTTCCTTCATAGCGGGAATAGACGTTTTTGTCTCCCACCGGGTAGTCGAACTCCGGCATCTTGGTCCGCACGAAGACATATTCGTTGGAGTTCTCCCCGAAGTAGATCTCCGGACGCGTGACCTTGATCGACGTTGTCGAGACGGGGGGAATATCCTTGATGAAGAATTCCGGAAGCCCCTCGGGTGAGATTCGGTTTACGGGGCCGAGCACGACGCCGTAGCCATGGGTGTAGGCAAGATGTTCATTGACCCAGGTTCGGGACGGCAGCGCCGGGTACGATATCTCCCGAGGCGAAAGCATGACCTGGCGGTATTCGCCGTTGACCGTGTAACGGTCGTTGTCGACGCCGGTGAACTTGTAATAGGTCCGCATCTCCTGAAGCTGGCTGTAGGTTTGCAGCAGCGGCGCATGGTTCCAGAGACGAATGTTCTTCACGGTGAGGTGGTTCTTCTCCAGATCCTTCGCCGTCAGGTTGTCGTCCGTCGGGAACTCCTTCTCTTCCATCTGAGTCAGTCCATAGGCAAGCCTTGTGTATTGAATGTTCTTCTCCAGGTAAGGCTTTTCGGCCACGATCTCGTTGGGAATGACCTGGAATTTCTGCACGACGGAGGGATAGATTCCCCGTCCGACGATATTTGCGGCGATCAGGAGCAGAACCGCCGTTGCCGGAACCCTCCAATCGGGCCGGACGGCAAAGAAAATCGCCGCGACGCCCGCGACGCCATAGAGGCCCATGATCGCTTTCAGGACCCAGAGCTGCGTGGTTGCGTCCGTATATCCGGGACCGAAAACCACCCCTCGCTTTACAAAGAGGAGTTCATTGAGGTCGAGCCAGGTGCCGAAGATCCCCCAGCAGAAGAACAGGGCGGCCAGCAGCGCCATATGCATCCGGGCGGGTGGGGCGATTTTCCAGTTTCGGGGGGGGATGAAAAGAAACGATCGCCGGACAAGGTAGACAAAGCCCACGGCCGCCAAAGTGATCAAGAGGACGAATTTGAACCATCCGTACAGGTAGAGGAGAAAGGGGAGCTGAAAGACATAGAAACCCACATCCTTTTCGAAGAGCGGATCCGAGACACCGAAGGGAGTCGGATTCAGGAACAGCAGGAGATTTTCCCACTGATCGACTCCGCTCATCGCCGCGAAAATACCGAAGAGAACCGAAGCCGCGAGGATCAGCATCTTGAAGGCGCCTGGGGCAATGTCCCGCAACGGGAACGCAAACGGGCCCATCGGATCCGTAAAGAGGGATTCACCGGAAAGTCGCAGTGCGAGCCGTAGATTGAGATAGAAGAGGA
>JALHDI010000224.1 GCA_022839045.1 Sporomusaceae bacterium | reverse complement strand
TCCATGGTCAACTTCCTTTCGCTTAGGGGAAAGAACCGGCGGCCTTAGCCGCCGGTTCTTCGCTGCCTGTTACTGACGACCGACTTTTTTGTTGAACTCTTCTACGATTTGCTTGGCTTCGGCGGGAGCCGTCTTCAGCCAGTCTTCGCGGATGGGTTTTGTAACTTTGGATAGTTCGTTGAGGAATTCTTTGCTGGGTTTGACGGTGGTTATGCCGTTTTTGTTGGAGATGGCTTCCTGGTCTTTGTCAAGCTTGGCGACTTTTTCCCACATTTCTTTTTCCATGTCTTTGCCGAGTTTGATGAGGGCGGCCTGAGTGTCTTTGTCAAGTTTGTTGAATTCTTTGAGGTTGACGGTTACCATGTCGGTAGCCATGGTGACGTTCTGGGGCGAGTAGAATTTGAGAACTTCCCAGAATTTGGCGTCGACGGCGGTGGGGGTGGAGGTGAGGACGGAGTCGATTACGCCGGTGGCGAGGGAGGAGTATACTTCGCTGAAGGGCAGCGGGTAGGGGGTGCCGCCGACGGCCTGGATGACGAGGCCGCCGTTTTTGTCGTAGGTGCGGGTTTTGAGGCCTTTCATGTCGGCAAGCGATTTGACTTCTTTCTTGGACCAGATGCCGGCGGCCGGCCAGGGGGCTATGTAGAGGATCTTCTGGCCCCATTTGGTTTCGGCTGCTTTGTCGAAGTGCGGGCGGGCGATGTCGTTGAGGATTTTGCCTTCTTCGAAGCTCTGGATGAGGAAGGGCAGGGTGACGACGTTGAAGAGCGGCTCGTCGCCGGCCACGCCGCTTATGAGCATGTCGGAGACGGGTACGAGGCCGTCGCGGACGATTTTGAGGAGCTCGGGGCCTTTGTAGCCGAGAGCGCCGCCGGCCTGGACGGTGATTTCGACTTTGCCCTTGGTGGCGTCTTTGGCTTTCTTGGCGAATTCTTCGAGACCCTGGGTCTGATGGTTGTTCGGCGGCCAGACGGAGTTGGCGACCCATTTTACGGGGCCGGCCGCTTTCTGGGGTTCGGATTTACCGCCGCCGCAGCCTGCCAGTACGAGGGAGAGGATGACGACGCCGGAGAGGACGAGGGTGAGGAAACCGGATTTGCGGAACGAACGCATGAGTTAACCCCCTTCTAAAATTGGTGATACCGTTTGCGCGCATTGTCCCGCGGGGGGAGGCTCCCGTCGCGCGTCTTCTCTCACGCCTCCCTGAACACGGTAGGAGAGATAGGATACATCACTATACACTATTTTAGGTCATCTGCGGCTGTCTGTCCACAGGACTGTAATAAAAAATCCGGCCGCACACGGATAAAATACATCGGTCTCCTGACGGCGCACCGGTACGCGGCCCGTCCCGCGCGGGGACGACCTGCGTATCCGGTAGCAGGCTTCCTTATTTATATGGCGGTACGCCGCAGATGGGGGTTTATCGCCGGCCGTAGCAGTAGAGGCAGTTGAAGGCGCATTCCTGCCCATACCCCCCGATGTCGACGCTTTTTGTGCAGCCGCACGAGGCGCGCTGGCCGCCGTCGCGGGCGAGGGAGGCTTTTTCGCCGGCGAGGGCGGCGAGGAGGGCGCCGTCGATGCAGCGGCCGGGGGTAAGGCCGGGGACGGCGGCGAGGAGGGGTGAGGCGCACGAGTGGAGGGTGAGCGAGGGCGGCGAGGTCGCAGCAGAGGGTTTCGAAGGCGGCGAGGCGCGCCCGGCCGGGCTTGGCGGGGGTGGGCTGGTGTTCGCCGCCGGTGGAGATGATGACAGGGTCGAAACGGATGGTGAATTGTTCGGGGCGGTGACGGGCGAGGAGGCCTTCGAGGGTCCTGAGGGAGGCGGCGTAGGGCGGCACGCCCGGTTCGAGGCGGGGCGAGTAGTTGTTGATGGTGTAATGGAAGTAGAGGTTGTGGTCGGTAAGGGCCCCGGGGGCGGCGAGGATGTTGGCGAAGTCTTTGCTCCAGAGGACGATGGTGTGGACGCTTGCGGGGCGGAGGTCGACGCGGTAGGCGTTCGCCGGGAAGCGGGGGTTGGCGACGATTGCCTGTCCGGCGCGGAGGACGTCCTGCAGCCAGCGGTAGTGGAAGCGCGGCAGGTCGGTGCGGCGTGAGGCTGAGATGATGTTTTTCAGTTTGGCGGCCATGTGTTTTGCCCTCCGGGGGTGAGGATGGTGTTTCGTTCGCCGGATGTTCAGGAGAGGTGTGCGGCCAGCCGCCGCCCGTTGCGGAATATGGGCAGGCGATTCAAGGCCAGGGGGTCGGCGGCGGTGTCGGCCCAGCCGCGCCTGACGGTGAACCCGGCCCAATAGCCGGCCTCCCTGGCGGCGGCGAGGGTGTCGTCGTTGTAGCTGCCGCAGGGGTAGGCGACGGCGCCGACCTCTTTGCCGAGCAGGTCTTCGAGGCAGGCCTTCGATATCTGGAGCTCTAGGGTGGCTTCCCATTTCGCCAGGGTGGCGAGGGGCCGGTGGCTGACGGTGTGGGAGCCGATGTACATGCCGGCGGCGGACATCTCCATGATCTGGGAGGCGGTCATGCGGCCGGGCTGACCCAGCAGGCTGGTGATGACGAAGAAGCTGGCAGTCATGCCGTAGGAGGCGAGGAGCGGGAAGGCGGCGGCGTAGTTGTCGAGGTAGCCGTCGTCGAATGTGAGGAAGACGGCTTTTTCGGGCAGCGGCCGGCCGGCATGGAGGTGTTCTTTGAGCTGACCGACGGTGAGGGTTAGGTAGCCGTTGTCGGCGAGGATGCGCAGGTCTTCGGCGAGGCGGCCGCCGGCGATGGTGAGGTCGCCGGTCCCCTCCCCCACCCGGTGGTAGACGGGGACGGGGATGAGGGCGCCGGCGGCGGACGCCGTCGACGGCAGGCGCCAGTAGCCGCCGTACGAGGCGGCGATTGTGAGGGCGCATTTTTGGAGGAATTGGCGGCGGGTTAGCATTGTTACGGCGTGACCTCCCTTGTTTTCCCGGGAAATGGCGTTTTCCGGCGACGTCAGGTTTACAAATTATGTTAGTTTGATTTTACACCCTGCGGCAATGACGGGCAATACTCTTTTATTGCCGGATTATCCGGAATGGCGGCTCCGGATGTTGAATTTCCGCGGTTGAAGACCGGCACTTTCCTGTGATAGACTGAAAATAGCGCAATTTTTTGGCTGTGACGTCAGCTTGACGGATAGAGGGGCTTATATGGAAGAGTTGAAAGGTTCCCCGGTTACGAAAAACAGGGCGCGCCGTCTGCATTCGCTCCGTTTGATCGGGTCTTCCTTCGGTTGTCTGGTGGTGATCGGCATCACTGCTTTCCTATCGACATTTTCGGGGCTTTCGTTTCTGCTGCCGTCGTTCGGGGCCAGCAGCGTGATTTTGTTCGTCATCCCCGCGAGCGCTTACGCCCAGCCCCGCAGCATCGTGGGCGGGCATCTGCTGTCGAGCGCGATCGGCTTGGCGGTCTATTTCGGGCTCGGAACGACGTGGTGGTCTTTGTCGCTGTCAGTGGGCATAGCGGTGGCGGCGATGCTGCTGTCGAAGACCCTGCACCCGCCCGCGGCGGCCGATCCCCTCTTTTTTATGATGCAGGGCGGCCTGTCCTGGCAGATGGTGATGATTCCGGCGCTGGTGGGGAGCGTGCTGCTGGTGCTGTTCGCTTTCTTTTACGTCAATCAGGTGCTGAAGCGACCGTATCCTCAGTATTGGTTGTAGCGACTACCAAAGGGGTATCCGTTCGGCGGGTGCCCTTTCGCGCTTTCACCGGCCGGGCGGCGGAGCAGCGGCGCGGCGTCAAGTTCCGGCTGGCCTGGAGCAATGCCGTTTACTATCCCGCTGAGTTGTGGTAAATTGAAAGAGTAACTTTGTCCGACCACAAGGGGGACGCTGATGGATAAGATCCGTATTGTCATCGCCGACGACCACGCGGTGCTGCGCTCCGGCCTGAAGGCGATGCTGAATTATTCGCCTCAGTTCGAGGTGGTGGGCGAGGCGGCCAACGGCCTGGAGGCGCTGAAGCTGCTGGAG
>JALHDI010000223.1 GCA_022839045.1 Sporomusaceae bacterium | reverse complement strand
CCCGGCGAACATGTCTATCCACCTTCCTTCCGGATCGACAACGACCTCTGCAACCGCTGCGGGAGCTGCGTCGGAATTTGCCCCAGCGCGGCGATCGATCTTGCCCGGAAAGAGGAAAGAAAGACCCTGAAGGTCGGACAGGTCATCCGGGCGGCCGGCTTTGCCGAAGCCGACCTCAAACCGCTGCCCGAATTCGGCTACGGGCTTCACCCGGACATCATGACTTCTTTGGAGTTTGAGGCCTGGACGGCGGAGGCGGGTCCCAACAACGGCGGCATCGTCCGCAAATCCGGCGGAGGCAGGCCCGCGAACATCGCCTTCATCCAGTGCAGCGGCGCCCGCGACGACCGGCTGCTCCCCTGGTGCTCGGCGGTTTGCTGCATGCACGCCCTCAAGCAATCCTCCTGGGTGAAGCGCAGGGACCCCGGCATCGATTGCTGCATCTTCTACACCGACCTCCGCACCGTGGGACGGGACTACTACGCCTATTCCCGGCAGGCCGTAGACAAGGCCGGCGTGCGCCTCGTTCGGGGGCGTCCGGGTCTGGTCCATCCGCTGCCCGATGGCGGCATCGCCGTGAAATTCGAGGATACTTTGACGCAAAAAAGAGAGATCCGCCGTTTCGACATGGTGGTCCTCAACGGCAACCTGCGGCCTTCCGCCGCGGACCGGTACGAAAGCGGCATGGAACCTCCGGCCGAAGCCTGCGGCTTTGCCGCCGAACCGGCGGACGTGGCTCAATCGGCATGGCAGGGATCCGCGACAGCGATGAAGGCCCTGAGCCGGGACAAGGAGGGACCATGCCGGGCGTAATGGTGTTTCTCTGCCGCTGCTGCGGCCGGATTCCGCCGACCGTGGATCTTTCTGCCCTCGGGGAGAAGATCGACCGTGAAGAAGGCGTCGTCGCCGTCGAAACGCGCGATACGATCTGTCTGCCCGAAGACCGCGTGGCGATGCTCCGGTCCTTTGAGGACAGCGGCGCCGACCGGATTCTGGTTGCGGCCTGTTCTCCTTACGGGAAGGCCGATGATGTCGTCGCGAAACTATCGGCGGCCTGCGACGGCGACCGATCCCGTGTCCGCTTGGTCGACATCCGCGAGGGGTGCGCCTGGATCCACCGGAGAGATCCGGTCGGGGCGACGGCCAAGGCGGGCGATCTGATCGGGATGAATCTCGGATTCCTGCGCCACGGCAAATGCTCCGCCGATGCGGTGGTGGCCGTGCGGCCCGAATGCATGGTGGTCGGGGCGGGTTCGGCGGGAATGGCGGCGGCCCTTTCCATCGCACGGGCCGGCCATCGGGTGCATCTGGTGGAGCGCGGCGCGGGCATGGGCGGGATGCTCAAGCTGCTCTCCCATGTCTATCCCACCGACGCCGGGGCGGAGGAAAAGCTCAGACCCTCTCTACAGGCCATCTCGGCCCAGCCTCTGATCACCCTCCATGCCAAAACACGCGTCGCAGCGGCAACGGGCTACGCGGGCGATTTCAAGATCCGCCTTGCCTCCGGGACGGAGGAAACGAATCTTCATGTCGGTGCGGTGATCCTGGCGACGGGGGCGGGGGTATGGCTGCCCCGGGGGCTTTACCGGTACGGCGAACTGAAGGGGGTCCTGACGCTCATGGAGCTCGAGCGACGCCGCAAGGAGGGGGAAGAAACGCCGAGGCGATCGGTTTTCATCCAGTGCGTCGGCGCCCGCTGTCCGGAGAGGCCCTACTGCGCCACATTCTGCTGCCCGTCGAGCATCAAAAACGCCGCGTTGATCAAGAAAGAAGATCCCGGGGCCGAGGTGACGATTCTCCACCGGGACATCATGACGCCGGGCGCGATCCTGGAGCGTTACTATCGCAGCGCCCTTGAGGCGGGCGTCCGTTTTATCCGCTTTGCCGCCGACGCGCCGCCGGTCGTTTCCGGCGAGGGAAAGGTCGATAGTGTGGCGGTTTTCGACACGACCAGCGGCGTGAAGCGCGAGATCGCGGCGGATCAGATCATTCTGAGCACGCCGCTGGTCGCCAATGCCGACCATGCAAAGCTCGCCGACCTTTTCCATATCGGGATCGACCGCTACGGTTTTTTCCGGGAGGATTATCCGCTGCATCCGCTGGAAACCCGGCAGGCAGGGGTCTTCATCTGCGGTTCGGCCCGCTGGCCCGTTGCCTCCGGCGATGCGGCCGCCCAGGGAGAGGGGGCGGCGATGAAGGCGCTGGCAATCCTCGGCCGGGAGCGGCTTTCGGCGCGTTCCCTGAGCCGCCTGCCCGAAGGGAAGCTCGGCCATGCCCGCATCGAAGACGGTTTCTGCTCGGGCTGCGGCAACTGCGTCGCCGTCTGCCCCTACGAGGCCTGCGCCCTC
>JALHDI010000222.1 GCA_022839045.1 Sporomusaceae bacterium | reverse complement strand
GAGGAAATATACGTATTTTCCCTTGAATATAATAGCATTTCACCGGGGGGGTGTCAACAATATTTTTCGAATGTTTTTTGGACTTGGGACAAAATTGTTCGGGAAAACCGGAAGGGGTCCCGCGGGGACTAAGAGGCCCGGAAATAGAAAAAGCCGGCGCTTAGGCCGGCTCGCCCATTTTAGCATGATTGCGGAAGCGGGTGAATTCCTTCTGGAAGTATAGTTCGACGGTGTCGACGGGGCCGTTGCGGTGTTTGGCGACGATGACTTCGGTGATGTTCTTGTTTTCGGTTTCGTGGTTGTAGTAGTCTTCACGGTAGAGGAAGGTGACGATGTCGGCGTCCTGCTCGAGTGAGCCCGATTCGCGCAGGTCGCTGAGCATGGGGCGCTTGTTCTGCCTGGCCTCGACGCCGCGGCTTAGCTGGGAGAGGGCGAGGACGGGGACGTTGAGCTCGCGGGCGAGGGATTTGAGCGAGCGGGATATTTCCGATATTTCCTGCTGGCGGCTGTCGCTTTTGCCGCCGGCGCTGCCCTGCATGAGCTGGAGATAGTCGATGACGACGAGGGAGAGGTCGTGCTCGACCTTGAGGCGGCGGGCCTTGGAACGGATTTCGGTGACGGTCGCGCCGGGGGTGTCGTCGATGAAGATAGGGGCGGAGGACAGCCGGTCGGCGGCTTTGACGAGGTTGGACCAGTCGGTGTCTTTCAGGTCGCCGA
Organism: Sporomusaceae bacterium; assembly: GCA_022839045.1. The sequence continues at coordinate 1,635 of JALHDI010000222.1, read as the reverse complement.
TCTTGAGTCGCTGGGCGTCGATGGTGGCTTCGGTGCAGAGCATGCGCTGGACGAGCTGCTCTTTGGACATTTCGAGGCTGAAGAAGGCGACCGGCTTTTTCTCTTTTACGGCGACGTGCTGGGCGATGTTGAGGACGAAGGCGGTCTTGCCCATGCTCGGCCGGGCGGCGATGAGGATGAGGTCGGAGGGCTGCAGCCCGGCGGTGAGGCGGTCGAGGTCTTTGAAGCCGGTGGGCAAGCCGGTGATGCCGCCTTTGGTGTGGTAGAGCTGCTCGACCCGGTCGAGGGCGGCCATGAGGATGTCTTTGATGGGGACGAAGTTGCCGGTGACTTTGCGGTTGGCGACTTCGAGGATCATCCGCTCGGCTTGGTCGAGGATGTTGATGACTTCTTCGTTGGCTTCGTAGCCGAGGCCGGCGATGTGGGTGGCGGTGTTGATGAGGCCGCGCAGGAGGGCCTTCTCTTCGACGATTTTGGCGTGGTAGATGACGTTGGCGGCGGTGGGCACGCTGTTGGCGAGCGAGGTGATGTAGGAGATGCCGCCGGCGGCTTCGAGCTTGTCCTCGCGGCGCAGCTGCTCGGTGAGGGTGATGAGGTCGACGGCCTCGCCACGGTTGTAGAGGGCAAGAACGGCGGCGTAGACGAGGCGGTGGGATTCGCGGTAGAAGTCTTCGGGGCGCATGAATTCGGCTACGCGGGATATGGCCTCGCGTTCGATGAGCATGGCGCCGAGGACGGATTGTTCGGCTTCGAGGTTCTGGGGCGGCATTCTATCTAACACGGTATCCTCTCCCTTACGCGCTGGCGCTTTCCGGGGCGGCGAACAGGACGGCCAGCGCTTCGTCGACCGTTTCCACCGGGCGGATATCGAGGCCGAGGTGCCCGGCGGGGATGTCCTTTTCGTTTTCCTTGGGAATGATGATGGTGGTGATGCCGGCCTGCTTGGCGCCAAAGGCTTTTTCGAACACGCCGCCGACCCCCTTTACCCTGCCTTGGATGGAGACTTCGCCGGTGATGGCGCAGTCCTGGCGAATGCCCGTGCCGGTGATGGCCGAGACGAGGGCGGCGACGATGGCCGCGCCGGCCGAGGGGCCGTCGATGCGGCCGCCGCCGATGATGTTGACGTGGATGTCGTAGTTGGCGGGGTCTTGGCCGGTGACTTTGCGGACGACGGCGGCGGCGTTGAAGACTGAGTCTTTGGCCATGCTGCCGGCGGTGTCGTTGAAGCGGATGTGGCCCTTGCCTTTGTCGGCGGCCGGGAAGGCGACGGCCTCGATTTCGAGGACCGAGCCGAGGTAGCCGGCGACGCCGAGGCCGAAGATTTTGCCGATTTCGCCGGTGGCGGTGGCCTTGAGGCTGACGAAGGGCGAAAGGCGGCTGACCTGGGCCACTTTGTAGATGTCTTCGACGCCGATGGTGATCTGGCCCGTTTCGCCACGGTTGAGGGCGAGGCCGTAGGCGTCGGCGAGGATGTTGATGGCTTTGCGGCCTTCGATGGTGTATTCGCCGATGAGGCGGGGGATGTCGGGGTGGATGGCGACGCCGAGTTTCTGGGCGGCGTTGAAGACGATTTCCTCGATGTGTTTGGGGGTAAGGGGTTCGAAATATATTTCGGCGCAGCGCGAGCGGATGGCG
>JALHDI010000221.1 GCA_022839045.1 Sporomusaceae bacterium | reverse complement strand
GTCAAAGCCGTGGGCGACGGCCATGGCTTCGATGGAGTCGGCGATGAGTTCGCGGCTGGCGAGGGGGAATTTCATGCCGTCGTGGCCCATGGCGATGCCATCGCAGATGCCGATGGCAGGGAATTCGGCCGGGGTGCCGCCGGCGGCGGAGACGCCGAGTTTGACGGCGTCGGCGATGTCGCGGAGGTGGAAATGGCCGGGGATGATTTCGTTGAAGGAGTTGCAGATGCCGATGAGGGGCTTTTTGAGGTCTTCGGCTGTGTATCCCATTGCGTAGAAGAGTGAGCGGTGGGCGGCGCGGGTGGAGCCTTTCTTGACGATGTCGCTGCGCATGTGATCCTCTCCCTTGTGTTTTTTCTTTCTTACAATTCTACCGGAAATTGTCCGATAATTATTTCAATTACTTGTGGAATATTTGGAAAATCCTGCTGTAAGTTTACGGGAGACGTTGGCAGGGCAGATGGGGCGTTATCGGCGGCCCGAGTCCTTCCGGTATTGCAGCGGCGATATTTTGTACCTGTTCTTGAAGCAGGTGGTGAAGTAGGCGGCGTCTTTGAAGCCTACGCGGCCGGCGATTTCGGTTACGGACAGGTCGGTGGCGGCGAGCATTTCCTCCGCCTTGGCGAGCCTGAGGTCCCGGACGTAGTCGACGAGGGATGTGCCGGTGAGTTGTTTGAAGGTGCGGCTGAGGTGGAACTGGCTGAGGTAGACGGCTTGGGCGACGTCGCGGAGTCTGATGGGGCTGTCGAGGTTGGCGGCGATGTATTGTTCGACTTTGGCGACGAGGGGCGGCCTGCGGTCGGGCATGTGGGGGGCGGGGGTCTCGGCGGCTTTGGCGACGAGGGCGGCTACTTCGGCGGGACGGACGGGCTTGAGAAGGTAGTCGGCTACGCCGGCCCGCAGGGCGGTGCGGGCGTAGTCGAATTCGTTGTAGGCGGAGACGATTACGACGTTGGCGGCGGGGTTGTCGGCGAGGATGGCGGCGGCGGCCTTGAGGCCGTCGCAGCCGGGCATGCGGATGTCGAGGAAGACGAGGTCGGGCCGGTGTTCGGCGGCGAGGGAGATGGCGTCGAGGCCGTTGTCGGCTTCGAGACATAGGGCGACGGGGAGCCGTTCTTTGGCGACGACTTTTTTTATGAAGGTGCGGACGGTGATTTCGTCGTCGGCGACGAGGATTTTAATGTCCCGCATCGTGGTTACCGCCTATCGCCGGGAAGGTGAGTTCGACGGTGGCACCCCGGCCTTTTTCGCTGTGGATGGCGAAGGTGTACTGGTCTTTGAAGTAGTACTGCAGCCGGTTCTTGACGCTGCTAAGGCCGATGCCGCCGCCTTTGCCGGGAGCGGGGACGGCGGCGGGATCGAAGCCGAGTCCGTTGTCGGCGACGCGGCAGCGGAGGCTGCCGCCGTCGCGGCGGACGGTGATGGTTATGGCGCCTGCGCCGCCGCTGAGTTCGAAGCCGTGGACGATGGCGTTTTCGACGAGGGGCTGCAGGAGCATGCAGGGGATGAGGGTTTCGTCGAGGCCGGGCTGGATGTCGAAAGCGACGCTGAGCCGGCCGCCGAACCGGGATTGCTGGATGTGGAGGTAGTTGTCGAGCATTTTCAGTTCTTCTCGCAGGGGGATGAGTTCTTCGGTTTTCCGCAGGGTGAAGCGGAGGAGGTCGGAGAGGCTCCAGACGAGGCCGGCGACCCGTTCGGCGCCGTCGATGTAGGCCATCTGGGCGATGGTGCCCAGGGTGTTGAAGAGGAAATGAGGGTTTATCTGCGACTGGAGGAGTTTGAAGTCGGCTTCGCGCAGGGCCTGTTCGAGCCGGGCGGAGGCGATCTGTTCCCTGACGAGGGAGAGGCGGCTGTTGTCGAGTTCTTTCTGCCTGAGGGCGGCGGCGGACATTTCGGTGATGAGGCTGGCGATGGCGAAGGTGGCTTCGGCGGCGGCGTAGAGTCGGCTCTTGGGCTCGATGCGGATGGCTGTGGAGCCTGCGAGGAGGTCGCCGGCGGGGATGGCGTAGCGCGCGGCCAGGTCGTCGATGGTGCGCTGGAGCGCGGCCGGGTCGGGTTTGCTGAGGTAGACCTGCCCGCAGCGGATGTAGCCGATGACGATGGCGCCGTCGAAGATGGGGATGATGATGCTGGCGACGTCGTTGCAGCATTGGAAGAGGTGCGGGCGGTGGGTGCGGCCGATGTCGCCGATGACTTTTTCGACGTAGCGGCCGCAGTGGCGCCCGCCGCTGGCGCCGTCGAGGAGGGCGCAGAAGCGGGGATAGTTGTCGGCTTTGACGACGGTTTCGCCGGCGGTGTCGATGATGGTGAGGCTGAGGCCGATGGCTTCGGAGAGTTTGTTGAGGATGCCGCG
>JALHDI010000220.1 GCA_022839045.1 Sporomusaceae bacterium | reverse complement strand
AAACCGAAACAGAACCGTCAAAAATCAAGAAAACATCCCTAAAAACCTCATAAGGAGGTTACAGGGAAAAAATCAGGGCGTTTTTCAAGACCCTGCTAATAGCCGCCGGATGCACCGCCTCCCCCGAATGTGCCGCCCCCCGGTTTGAATCCCTCGGCCTGCGGCACCCTGGCCTCCGGGGCGAGGGGCTGGATCGCCGCCAGTGCCTCGGCATCGAGACCATAGAGACGCGGTTCGAGGAGCGGTTCGGCAGTAAAGGCGCCCCGGCAGCGCTTCGAACCGGCGCGCAGCCAGCGCAGCAGGCCGAAGGCGAGCCCCGCCACCAACAGCCCTGCAGCCGTCAACTCCTCGGCAAGATGCCCGAAATGTACGTAGTACTTGAGGGTGAGGATCGACAGGATGGCGGATACAACGCCGAACCAGAGCAGCGCCCGGTCGCGGCGGCCGATTCCCATCGCCAGGGCCGCCATCGGCAGGATGGCGGTAAGCAGGGCGCAGAAGTGATCGCTCCAGGGGAAGAGAGATTCTCCCGGCGTCCACCCGAGCCATTCCCGCCAGAGGAGTCGGTGCGCATAGAGGTTCACGTCAAGGTAGATCCCAGCCCAGGCCGCTAGGCGCACAGTCTCCAGAGACCAAACGTATCCCCGGGGCAGGATGTTGCGGCCGGCAAGTCGCCGCTGCGCCCAGATTGCCGCTGCGCCGAGCAGCAGCAGGAGGAAGAGCCGAGACATGTGGGGCTGATGCCAATGGAGAATGTTCGCAATATGGAAGGGAATACCGGCCAAGGCGAGCATCGCCCCGAACGCCGCCAGGGCGTAGCCGTAGCGGACCGTCAGAAGGATCGCTCCGGCCAGGACGATGCCGTGCGCCGTCAGCCCGGCCAGACGTCCAGCACCGTGCCCCCAGTCGTGGGCGGGGATGGCGACCGCCAGGGCGAGCATGCCGACCGCCAGCAGCAGCAACGCCTCCTCGGCGCCGCAGCGGTAGAGGCGGCGACCGGCAATGAGCTCGTGATCGGCGACCCAGGCGCAGAGCGGGGCGAAGAGCAGGCACAACAGGGTGAAGCCGGTTTCCTCAACCTCCAGTGTCACGGCCGGCAGCGCCACCAGGGCCACAACTCCGACCGTGGTGAACACGGAGAGGAGGATGCGAATGAAGAGGTTCACCCGCACCAGTTCCGGACGATAGCGCTCCGTCACCGCAGCGGCCTGCTCCGCTGTGATCATCCCGGCCTCCTGCCAGCGCCGCGCCTCCTCCACCACCGCCACCCGGCGTTCGCCTTTCTCGTAGATGGCGATCATTCGGCACTCCGGAAGCGGCGATGCAAGGCCACCAGGGCCGTCAGCAGCGTTGCCGCGCTGACCAGAAAGTAGAGTATGATCCCTTCACTGCCCAAGTGACAGTGATCGAGCACGAAGATAGTGATGCCGGCATAGCCGTAAAGGACGGCGTAGAGGAGGAAGGCGAAGCTGCGTTCCCGCAAGGCGTAGAAGGCGCTGCCGCTGCCGGTCAGCAGCAGGCCGGCAAGATAGACCGAGCTGTCGGTGCGGGAGCCGACCCCGACAACCAGGGCGGCGAGGAGTACGTTGACCCCGAGGTGCAGGTGGACGGGAAGGAAGTGGCGTTTCCAGCCAAGCCTTGTCTGGGTCGCCCCCACCGCCACGACCAGTGCCCCGAAAAAGATAGCGTTGTCGCGCAAGGTGCCATCCCGGAACCCCGTGCCGAGCTGGCTGGTTTTCACGCCGAGCCAGGCACCAAGGGTGGAGAGAGCCAGGGAAAGGACCAGGCGGTTGTCGAAGTAATGGGCGCAGAGGAGATAAATCAGGGCGGAGGCCAGCAGCCACCAGTTCCAGTATTGGGCGAGGAGTTGGTAGCGTAGTTCCAGATACCCCTGTAGCGTCCCGAGGAGGAGGCAGCCGAGCAGGAGGACGTAGTCGTAGGCCGCGTCAGGCGTCGCGAGACTTTCCGGCGAAAAACCTCCACCGTGGCGCAGGCAGTATATAAAACAGGCCGCGCATCCCATTGAGATGACCGCGAGCAGGGTCAGGTGGCCGATGGAGGAGAAGTGCTTGGCGACCAGCAGGCCGAGACCGGTGGTCAGGACCAGGATGCCGCCATAGAGGAGCAGCCGCAGTTCCCAGTGCACCGAAAAGAGCTCCCGGCCATAAATCCGGCGCAGCAGCGCCGCCTGCTCCCGGCTCAGGATTTCGCTGTTCTCAAGATCATTCAGTGCCTCTTGCACACCTTACCTCCCTTAAAGAATGGTCTATTGCATCGGGTACCATTTTTCTCCACGCTTAACCAATCCGAACGTAGAATAGAATAATGGCTCAACACCTATACCCATATCTACAGGTCCA